>CP069419.1:2282137-2608157 GCA_017569285.1 Clostridiales bacterium | reverse complement strand
ATATCCCCCAGGCAGAAAACCGATGATCGGAGGAAAAAAGGATGAAACGGTTGATGATCATGGCAGTGGTTCTGCTTCTGGCGGTGATGGCCTGGAATGAGTCAATCGCGGAGGAAACGCTTCATCCGGTGATTATCATCAGCGAAGTGATGGCCAGCAATGATTCAGTCGCCACTTATCCGAATGCGGGATATACCGACTGGGTCGAGATTTTCAATACCGGAGATACTGCCGTGGATCTGGGCGGATGGGGGCTCAGCGACAATCCGGAAAAGCCGCGGAAATGGCTGTTCCCTGACGGAACCACCATTCGTCCCGGAGAATACAGGGTCATTCTGTGCGACAAGGGCACGGAAAAGATCGGGGATGCGGAGCTGCATGCGTCTTTCTCGATCAGTAAAAAGAAGGGAGAGGTGATTACCCTCACTGACGCGGCGGGCGCCGTGCATGACCGGATCACGCTTCCCGAAATGAAGACGGATACCTCCTTCGGACGGAATCCGGCGGACGGCGGCCTGTACTGTTATGACCCGCCCACGCCTTTTGCGGCAAACCGCGACGGCTTCCTGGGATATGCAGCGGTTCCGTCGTTCTCGGCGGAGCCCGGTTTCTACGATTCGGTCCAGTATCTGCAGATCATCGTCCCGGAAAACACACAGGTGTTTTATACCCTGGACGGATCAGAGCCGACCCGGGAATCCGCGCCTTATGGCGGTGAAACGCTGGAGATCACCACAACCACCGTCATCCGGGCCAAAGCTTTCGCGGAGGGGATGATCCGGCCCGGCGAAACGCTGACCGGAACGTTCTTCATCCACGTGGATCACAGCCTGCCGGTGGTATCCGTCACCGTGGATCCGGACGACCTGTGGGATCCCAAACAGGGAATGCTGACCGTTGGAAAGGGCGTCAACAAAGACGCGGGCCTGCCCTTCAAAAACACGGTTTACCGGAAAGTGAAGAACTCCGGGGTCAAATATGAAAGCTATGTGGAAATGTACGACGACGCCGGGCAAAGGATTGTCTGCCAGGGCGCGGATATCTCCCTGAACGGCGACTATTCGCTGGACATGCCCCAGAAGAGTTTCAAATTCAAGGCAAAAAGCAAATACGGTGAAAAAACGTTCAAGGCAAAACTGTTCCCGGACCGGGATTATGTGGAATATAAAAGCTTTGTGCTGCGGAACAGCGGGAATGACTGCATGTGGACCAGGCTTCAGGACGGGTTTCAGAGCCGGCTGATGGATCTGTTCGGGACCAGCGTGGCCCATCAGGCATGGAAACCCTATGCGGTCTATCTGAACGGTCAGTACTGGGGCCATATGAACCTGCGGGAGCGGGTGGACGAATATATGGTCGCGCAGTTCGAAGGTCTGGACCTGGAGGAAGCGGATCAGGTGAACCTGCTGCATGCAAACGGCGCGGTGAAGAGCGGATCCAATACGGAATACAAGGCCATGATCAAAAAGATCAAAGCCGGCAACCCAGCCAAAAAACAGGAGGATCTGCAGTATATCCTGGACAACGTTGACGTGGACAATTATTTCACGTTTATGGCTTTCGAGATGTTCTTCGGCAACAGCGATATCGGCAATTTCCGCATGTACCGCCTGAACACTCCCGGCAGCAAATGGAAATGGCTGATCAACGATCTGGACTACGGCCTGTGGAACTCCGGATTCGACAGTCCGAAGAGCTATACCAAGAAGAGCGGCATGGGCCAGCTGAATTTCGACAATACGATCTTCCGGAAGCTGCTGACCATTCCGGAGTACAAGGACCGATACCTCACCATATACGGCGAAATCTATCAGAAACTGACAACGGACACGATGATGGAAGTGCTGGAAGAACTGGTGGCGCTGATTGAACCGGAGATGGAGCAGCACTGGACCCGCTGGGCGCCCGAAAACGACAGGCACATCGTTTCCGAAGCGCCGAAGACGCCGGAAGCCGCATACAAATTCTGGCAGAAGCGGGTGGAACGTCTCCGGAACGTGATCCGGAAACGTCCGACACGGCTGTGGGATTTCACGAAAAAAGCCTTCAAACTGAGCAATAAGGAAATGGAGAAATACTTCGGTCCGAAACCGCCGATGCCGCCTGAAGCCATCTGATCCGGACGGACATCGGACACAGGGATTTCGGAGCGCCCGGAAAATATAAAAGAGGCTGTCCCCCAGGGGACAGCCTCAAAACATCTTCAGGATCAGCCGTTTCCGTTCAGGTCCGTTTCATATTTGACGTGCAACCACATGATCATCTCAGAGCTTGATGATAAAAGCGCCGCCCTAATGGACGGCGCTGACTTCGAACGCAGGGACGGTTCCTTTCGTTCGATTTTGGGAGTTGAACCCCTGGTCCGCGCCCTCAATCGGCGCGACTCCGTACTGCGGAGATCGCTTGTTTCGGGCGAGAAAGCCGCCGACGAAACTCCCTCCACTGGAGGTCGTCGGCGGCTTTCCCTCTCCAATGCATTCAGTGCAATATCGAAATCAGGGATGCGGACACCCCGTGTCCGCATAAAGAAATCAGCCACCCGTGATGGGTGGCTGATTTCTTTGTGGAGCATAGGGGAGTCGAACCCCTGACCTCGACAATGCGAATGTCGCGCGCTACCAACTGTGCTAATGCCCCATGTATGTTTCCCGGTTGCCCGGGGAAGCTTCCTCGACTTTAACGTCCGGAGGTCTGGGACGCCGCGGCGTTTTCAGCCGCAGGCGAAAGTATAGCACAGGACGGAAAAAAGTGCAAGACGATTTTTCCTTATATATGCGATTTTTTTGGCGTGCGCGGTTTTTGCCTCAGGTTTCCATATCCAGGCAGTCCTGCAGCAGGGAGATGATCGGCAGCCGCTGCGGGCAGGCGCCTTCGCACTGGCCGCACTGGATGCACTCGCTGGCCCTTCCCTTGCCCACCGTCACGATGTTGTATTCGCGCACGGTGCGGAAGTGCGGGCTCCCCTTCTTGCGGTTCGCCACGGTGAAGATATCCGGAATCGGGATGTTCATCGGGCAGCCCTTCGTGCAGTAGCGGCAGCCGGTGCACGGAATGGACTTGTCGGAGTTCAGCGCCTCCTGGACCTTCCGGATGGCTTCCTCTTCCTGTTCATCCAGGGGCTTGAAGTCCTTCATGAAGCTCAGGTTGTCATCCATCTGCGCCAGGCTGCTCATACCGCTGAGCACAACGCCGATGTTTTCCTTTTCCGCGACAAAGCGGATTGCCCAGCTTGCGCAGGACGCATCCGGATGGATTCCTTCCAGGATCTTCCGCACCTCGGGAATCGGATCCGCCAGGATGCCGCCCTTCACGGGCTCCATTACGATCACGGGCTTTCCATGCTTCCGGCAGATTTCCCAGTTCCGCCGGGAGGCCACGCCCGGGTTCTCCCAGTCGGCGTAGTTGATCTGCAGCTGGACGAACTCCGCATCCGGATGATCCGTCAGCAGCTGGTCCAGCAGCTCGGGATAGGCGTGGAAGGAGAAGCCCCAGTGTTTGATCAGGCCCTTTTCCTTCTGTTCCTTTACAAAGTCCCAGATGTGGTACTCATCGTATTTCTGGTATGTGTTCACCTGCAGCGCGTGCAGCAGGTAATAGTCGAAATACCCGGCGCCGGTGCGCTCCAAGCTGGTGTAGAACTGCTGCTTCGCGCTTTCCTCGTCATGGCACTGCATGGAAGCGTTCAGCTTGGTCGCCACAGTATACGCTTCCCGGGGATACCGGTCCGCCACCGCGGCCTTGAACGCGGCTTCGCTGCCGCCGTTGTCGTACACATAGGCGGTATCGAAATAGGTGCCGCCGGCAGCGATGAAATGGTCCGTCATCTCGCACACCTGCGGAATATCTATGCTGCCGTCCGGATTCTTCGGAAGGCGCATCAGTCCGAATCCCAGCTTCAGCTGGTTGTTGAAAACATCCGCCATAAAAACGCTCCTTTTCCTGGCCTGTCTGTTCGGTTCTTCCTTGTCTTTGATTATACATGAATTGCCTGTTTTTTACCAATGGTTTTTCCCTCCTGTTTTTTCGCGGTCCCCGCAGAACACGAAAAAAACAGGTTCCTTTTCCCGAAACGGTTGACACCGTCCTGTCTTCGCGTTATGATGCATGCAACCCAAAACACCTTTGGAGGAAATTTCGATGTTGTACACCGCGGCCTTCGCCTTTAGAAGCTTAGCGATGGATGAATAAGCGCTCCCGAGCGTTCAGTCCACCGCCTTTTGTGATGAAAAAAGGCGGTGGTTTTTTTTCACCGTCATGCCGCGTTGACCAGTAAAGAAGGAGGGATACGATGAAACGGTATTACCAGCCGGAAATCGAAACCGCACCCCGTGAGAAAATCATTGAAATCCAGAACGAGAAGATCGTCAGGCAGGTCCGCCACGTATGGGACAATGTCCCCTACTACCGCCACCTGATGGAGGAAAAGGGCGTCACACCGGATGACATCAAAACCATTGATGACATCAAAAAGCTGCCCTTCCTCAGCAAGGCCGACCTGCGGGACGCCTATCCCTACGGTCTGCTCGGCACAGACCTGAAGAACTGCGTCCGCATCCATTCCACCTCCGGCACCACCGGCAAGCGTGTCGTCGCGTTCTACACGCAGCACGACGTGGACCTGTGGGAGGACTGCACCGCCCGCGCCATCGTGGCAGCCGGCGGCACCGAGGATGACGTGGTGCAGGTCTGCTACGGTTACGGCCTGTTCACCGGCGGCAGCGGCCTCCACGGCGGTTCCCACAAGGTGGGCTGCCTCACCCTGCCGATGTCCTCCGGCAATACGGACCGGCAGATCCAGTTCATGATGGACCTGGGTTCCACCATCCTGTGCTGCACGCCTTCCTATGCCGCTTATATCGGTGAAACCCTCGCCGAGCAGGGCTACAAGCCGGAAGACAACAAGCTCAAAGCCGGCATCTTCGGCGCCGAGCCCTGGACGGAGGAAATGCGCCGCCAGATCGAAGCGAGTCTGGGCATCAAGGCCTATGATATCTACGGCCTCACGGAAACCAGCGGTCCCGGGGTGGCTTTCGAATGCGAAGAGCAGGCGGGCATGCACATCAACGAGGACCATTTCTACGCTGAGATCATCGATCCGGATACGGGCGAAGTCCTTCCGGAAGGCTCCAAGGGCGAGCTGGTCTTCACTTCCCTGGATAAGGAAGCCTTCCCGCTCCTGCGCTACCGCACCCGGGATATCTGCGTCCTGTCCCGCCGTCCCTGCTCCTGCGGCCGCACCCATGTGCGCATGAGCAAGCCCATGGGCCGCAGCGATGACATGCTGATCATCCGCGGCGTCAACGTCTTCCCGAGCCAGATCGAAACCGTGCTGCTCAATGAGGGTTATACCCCGAACTACCAGATCGTGCTCGACCGCGAACGGAACAACGATACCTTCGACGTATATGTCGAGGTCAGCTCCGACCAGTTCTCCGACCTGATGAGCCAGATCCAGCGCATGGAAAAGAACCTCGAGTCCGCCCTGCGCACCATGCTCGGTATCGGACCCAAGGTTCACCTGGTGGCGCCCAAGACCATCACGCGCAGTGAGGGCAAGGCGGTCCGCGTCATTGACAAGCGGAAGCTCCACGATTAAAATACACATATAGAAAGAACTTAATAGGAGGCGATACAGTATGGCAATTACTCAGCTCTCCCTGTTCCTGATGAACCAGCCCGGCCAGTTGGTGGATGCCGTGGGCATCCTCTCCGAAGGCGGTGCCAATATCCGCGCCATGAGCATTGCCGAATCCAATGATTTCGGCATCCTCCGCGCCATCGTTTCCGATACCGACCTTGCCGTCAGCCTGCTGAAGGAAAAATACCTGATTTCCAAAACCGAGGTCATCGCCGCCCGTATGGGCGACAAGTCCGGCTCCCTGTATCCGATCCTGAAGGTGCTGAACGAGGCCAACATCAACATTGAATACATGTATGCCTTTACGGGCACCGGCGTGGATGAGGCCTATGTGGTCCTGCGCGTCAACGATGTGCAGACCGCCGAGGCAGTGCTCAACGCGTCCGGTATCCCCACCCTGTCGGATGAGAACCTGAAGCTCTGATCCGTCCGGATTACACGAACTCCTTCACCCGCCGGGCAGTCAGGTCTGGCAGGATATCAGGCAGAATACAGATGGTCATTCCATGCAGGAAGCCAGTCGGGCTTCCTGCGTTTCTTTTTGTAATGCTGAGCTCCGGCTGGACAGACAGCAAAAGCGGGACGGTTCCCTTCCGGTCCTCCGGCAGCAGGTGATCAATACCGCGGATGCCTGCATCGTGGTCTTTTTCCATTGTTTCCGCTTTTGTAAAGTACCGGTTTAAGCGCGTTGTTTGCCGTTTTTGCGGTCTGCCGGCGAAAACATGCCTGGAATGGTAAGTTTTGCACCATAGTTGTACATTGATGTCTATGCATATTTATGATAAAATATAACTGTGTGGGAAACACACGGAACAATTACCGGGCGCACCAATGCGCGAAAGGGAGAAGAGTATGAAGAAGGTTATCTGCAAGATCGAGTACGATACCGAAGCTTCCGAACTGATCCAGAAGAAGGTCTTTGGCGTATTCGGCGATCCCAAGGGCTACGAAGAGTGCCTGTTCAAGACTCCGGATGGAAAGTTCTTCCTGTATGGCTTCGGCGGTCCCGAATCCCCCTACACGGTGGAAACCATCAAGCGTCTGGCTGCTGACAAGGTCAAGGCCTGGCAGAACGCGTAATCCCAGCCCCGTTCCTTTCCCGCTCAGCTGAGCGGGCTTTTTTTGTGCCCAAAACGCAGAAAAGCGGCACGGCTTTCCAGCCGCGCCGCCGTGATATCCGGTGGGATGATTACACAATCCCCTGCGCGTTCATCGCGTCGACAACCTTTTCGAAACCGGCGATGTTGGCGCCGACCACGTAGTTGCCCTCGAAGCCGTACTTCTTGGCGGCATTCGCGATATTGTGGTAGATGTTCGCCATGATGCCCTGCAGCTTCTGGTCCACTTCTTCGAAGCTCCAGCTCAGGCGTTCGCTGTTCTGGCTCATTTCCAGGGCGGAGGTGGCCACGCCGCCGGCATTGGCAGCCTTGCCGGGCAGGAAGATGATGCCGTTCTCCTGCAGGTAATCGGTCGCTTCCTGGGTGGTGGGCATGTTCGCGCCTTCCGCAACCACCTTGATGCCGTTGGCAACCAGGGCCTTGGCGTCATCCAGGTTCAGTTCGTTCTGGGTGGCGCAGGGCAGCGCGATGTCTGCCTTCACGGACCACACGCCGCGGCCTTCATGGTATTCGGCGTTGGGACGGTAGTTCTTGTACTCGCTCAGGCGGGCGCGCTTGACTTCCTTGATCTCCTTCAGGGCCGCCAGGTCGATGCCTTCCGGATCGTACACCCAGCCGGTGGAGTCGGAGCAGGTCACAGGCTTGCCACCCAGCTGGTAGGCCTTTTCAATCGCGTAGGTGGCGACGTTGCCGGCGCCGGACACGATCACGGTCTTGCCCTGCAGGGAGTCGTTGTGGTCCTTCAGCATTTCAGCCACGATGTACAGCAGGCCGTAACCGGTCGCTTCCTTCCGGGCCAGGGAGCCGCCATAGGACAGGCCCTTGCCGGTCAGGACGCCTTCGTATACGCCGCGGATCCGCTTGTACTGGCCGAACATATAACCGATCTCACGGGCGCCGGTGCCGATGTCGCCGGCGGGAACGTCGGTATCCGCGCCGATGTACTTGCACAGCTCGGTCATGAAGCTCTGGCAGAAGGCCATCACTTCACGGTCGCTCTTGCCCTTGGGGTCGAAGTCGGAACCGCCCTTGCCGCCGCCGATGGGCAGGCCGGTCAGGCTGTTCTTGAAGATCTGCTCAAAACCCAGGAACTTGATGATGCCCAGGTTAACGGAGGGATGCAGCCGGATGCCTCCCTTGTACGGTCCGATCGCGCTGTTGAACTGTACGCGGTAGCCGGTGTTCACCTGGACCTGGCCCTTATCGTCCACCCACGGCACGCGGAACTTGATCTGCCGTTCCGGGTTCACGATCCGGTCCAGCACCGCGTCGCGGCGGAATTTCTCTTCATTGGCATCCACCACAGGGCGGAGGGAGTTCAGAACTTCCTTTACAGCCTGGATGAATTCAGGTTCGCTTCCGTTCTCTTTGATAACCCGTTCAATAACCTCATCTACGTAAGACATACCGGGAAACCTCCTTGCGTTTTATTCTCCTTGATAGAACAAAACGCCTTTAACACACCAAAGTTTGTTAAAGACGCCCTTGCCTTTACGCGCGGTATTCTACCGCCGCAATCCCTTCATTGTCAATGCGTTCACTGCACTATTCATGTTTTTCTGTTATTCCGTATACCCCGTCCATATACGCGGTCCGCTCCCGGATCCATTTCTCCAGGTAGGATACCGCGTTCTCAAAGCTCAGTGCCGAATCCCTGTGGATTTCCTTCGGCACGCTCCACCGGGCGAAATTCATCTGTGCGGAATCCCGGATCGCTTCCACATATGATTCCAGCGGCTTCACCGGGCATCCTTCCCCGGCTTCCGTTTCCCCGAGCAGGACGGCCGCGGCCGGCCGGAATGCCTCCGCCCAGGTTTCCCGTACCCGGTTCATGAAGTCTTCATGCAGGGACAGCAGCCACCAGATGTTCCCGGTCTTATGGCTGATCGCAGTGATGTAATTCCCGCGCGGTCCCGTTCCCCGGTCCGCCATGTCGCCGAAGGCCAGGTCATAGTCCCAGGCCGGTCCGGCGTAGATCAGGGGATCCCGCGTGTCCGAATCCTTGTACAGGAACTGGCTCCCGCCGATAAAATCATAGTCTTTGGTCCAGTCCTCAATCAGGAACTTCACCGCGAAGGAATCCGCATCAATATAGTCCGTATAATGCCTTCCGGTCGCGGGATTCACGCCGTCCGCGGCGATCACCGCGTCGTGCATTTCGTTCATCCGGCCGGCCAGGTATTCCACCTGTTCCCGGGAGGGATAGGTTGGCTCCTTGATCTGGAAAGAAAGGTCCTTCCGTGTGCGGAAGCCTGCCACCTTATAGTCCCGCAGCCGCGCAAATTTCTCAATCGTCAGGATGTATCCCCCGGTGATATCCTCCGGGTTTTCCGGAATCCGGTATCCCCGGGACAGCGGCACCATCCGGCTGCTATCCTTATACATGGAGAATGAGGAAACCGGCTGGCTGTTCACCTTCTCCGTCTCTTCCTCCAGGTCCCGCAGTTCCAGCCGTCCCTTTTTGATCTGGATCTTTTCCGTCATCAGGTACAGGCCGTTGTACTGCCCGTTGATCCACACGTCCGCCGGCACGCAGGAAACTGCGTTCCGCAGTCCCGCCGCCCGGCTCATGTCCAGCGCGATCTGGTTGCGCAGCAGGCTGGCGTCGCTCCAGTTGGCCAGCAGCACCCAGGTCTTCGCCTTGTTCATCCCGGAAAGGGATGCCTTTTCCGAAAGCTTGATCTGGTACGGCTTCTTGGCATACCGGAAGGTGTTGTTCCCGCGTCCCTTCATCTGGGTGATATTCCCGTCATAGGATACGGTTCCGTCTGCCTCGAAGTACACCGCATGCCCTTCCGGAATCTCATAGTCCTTGTTCCCGTTGGCCTTTCCGAGATGAAGCTTGTCCACCTCCAGAAAAAGCGCCGGAACCGCGGACCCCCGGTAAATCGCCAGGCTGCCCAGCTGCCGCCCGTTCGCGTTGTACACCGGCGTCTTCGCGCCCAGGAACTCCCGCACGTCGATTTCCTGTCCCGGCCGGATTTCCGTTTTCTCCGCGCCCAGGTACAGGCATTCCGCGCCGTCCAGCTCCAGCGTAATCTTCTCCGGATCCCAGCATCCGGGCAGGCTCAGGATATACCCCAGGCGTCCCTTCCGCGTTTCCACGGTACCCGAATAAACGGACGGGCACCCGGCCCGGAACACTTCCGTATTCTCTGCCCGGGCCGGCACCGCCCAAAAAGCAGACAGAATCCCCAGTACGGAGATTCCAATCACCGTCCTGAGGATCCTGTTCATACGTTTTTTTCCTCCGCCGGGGTCATTCCATGGTTTCCAGCATCTGGCGCAGCAGAGTATACAGGGTGTACAGGTCTTCCCGCGGCATGGCGATGCAGCTGCCCACCTGTTCCGGGAGTTCCTTCACCTTCTCCCGCAGTTTCCAGCCATCATCGGTCACGGTCACGTTCACTACGCGCTCGTCGCCCTTGCTGCGGGTGCGGGTAATCCACCCGTATTCTTCCATCTTCTTCAGCAGGGGTGTCAGCGTTCCGCAGTCCAGGTACAGCGCCCTGCACAGCTCGCCCACCGTGGTCTTTCCATACTCCCACAGGGCCAGCAGCACAATGTACTGCGTGTAGGTCAGTTTCAGCGGTTTCAGCAGCGGATTGTACACATTCACAACCTTCCGGGCCGCTGCGTACAGCGGAAAGCAAAGCTGCCCTTCCAGTTTCAGCTGCGGATAGTCATCTGCGCGTCCCTTTTCTGCCCGTGCACTCATGGTTTTTCCCCCTTATCATCGGATATTACAGGTTTTCTTCAATCCACGCCTTGATCTGGTCTCCCGGACGGAAGCCGACCAGCTGGTCCACCGCAGTGCCGTCCTTCAGCAGCACCAGGCAGGGAATCGAGCTGATACGGAATTCCTGCGCCAGTTCCGGCACCTCATCCACGTCCACATTGTAGAAATCCAGCTTTCCGGCCATCTCATCCGAAATGCCTTCCAGCACCGGCGCCATCATCCGGCAGGGGCCGCACCACACCGCGGAAAAATCCACCAGCGCGGCCGCGCTCTTCCGTACTTCACTTTCAAACTCTGCTCCGTTAACCTTCTTAACCATTTCTTTGTCCCCTTTCTTATTTGTTTTTGTCCAGGAATGCGACCGCGCTCAGCGCCGCCACATTCCCCTCTCCCGCCGCCTTCACATACTGATACGGCGTTCCGGTGATGTCGCCGCAGGCGAACACCCCGTGGATACTTGCTTCCATCTTCCGGTTCACCACCACATGGGCTCCCTCGGTCTGCAGCCCGGGCACCAGCTGTCCCGGCGCCACCGCTTCCCGCAGCACGAAGATCCCGTCCACGGGATACTTGCCCTGCTCCGTGTTCACCACGCGCTTCCCGTCTTCCTGGGTCAGGACGGCCACCTTTTCCCGGATCACTTCCACGCTTTCCGGCAGGTCCGTCTCTCCATTGTATACCGGGAAGTAGTAAACCTTCGCGCACACCTCGCTGAGGAACGCGGCTTCCGCTTCCTCCCGCGGGCTGTAGCCGACCACGGCCACCGTTTTGCCCCGGTACAGCGGCGCGTCGCATGTCGCGCAGTAGCTCACGCCCCGTCCGAGCATTTCCTCTTCGCCGGGAAGCGGCTTGCCAGCTACCACGCCACCGGCCAGGATCACGGTCTTTGCCTCGATCATGTCCTCCCCGGCCTGCAGGGCGAAATAACCGCCCATCGCGTACACGGCTGCCACGCGCTTCTCCGTGATCTCGATTCCCATCTCGTCCAGGTGGCGGCGGAATGCGGATACGAGCTCCGCGCCGCTCACCGCCGGAAACCCGGGATAGTTCCGGATCTCGTGCGCCTTGGCCATCTTCTCGCTCAGGTCCCGGCTGCCCAGCAGCAGTACCTTCTTGTTCCGGATCGTGGCTGTAATCGCCGCGGAGATTCCCGCCGGCCCCGTTCCGATAATCGCGATGTCTGCCCGTTCCATTCCGTCACCTCCATTATCTCGGCTTTCGATAATATTTTATCAAATAATATTGTTTTGTCAATAGTTTTTTGATCGCCTGATATTGACAATTTGTACTTTTTATTCCGTACTTGTGATTCCTGCCCGGGCCATGTATAATACCCCCATCCGGTTGTTCCGGAATGAGGAGTGTGCAACATGAGTGGAAAACCGATGCTGATTTTTGACCTGGACGGTACCCTTTGGGATTCCGCCGCCAATGTGGCGGTATCGTGGAATATCGTCTTCCGCCGGGAGTATCCCTCCCTGCCGGATCTGACAAAGGAAGATATCCATTCCGTCATGGGCCTGACCATGAAGGAAATCGAAGGAAAGCTCCATCCCTCCATGCCGGAGGAATGCCGCAGCAGGCTTTTTGACGAATGCTGCCGGTATGAGGTGGAATACCTCCGCGAGCACGGCGGCGATCCCTATCCGCAGCTGCGCGAAACCATGGAGGAGCTCATCTCCCGCGGCTATAAGCTCGCCATCGTCAGCAACTGCCAGTGCGGCTACATTGATGCCTTCCTGTCTTCCATCGGGGTCGCGGACCTTTTCGTTGATTACGAGGAATGGGAGCGTACCGGCCTGGTCAAGGGCGAGAACATCCGCCTGGTCATGGAGCGGAACCACGAATCGAAGGCCGTCTACGTCGGCGACACCCAAAAAGACCAGGATGCCGCCCGTCTGGCCGGCATCCCGTTCATCCACGCTGCCTACGGTTTCGGCAAGGTCCAGGCGCCCGATGCCGTCATCCGGTCCCTCGCGGAACTGCCGGACGTCATCGACGCAATGGCCGCTTCCCTTTAAACGCAGGCCAGGATATTCATATTCCGGATATCCCCGTCCGTAATTCCGTCGTTCACGGAATACGCGTGCTTTTCCAGGTCCCCGCATACCGCCCGGGTCAGGTCCTGCCCCTGCAGCATGTCGATCACCCGTGCGGCGATATCCTCGATGCGGTAATACTTTTCCTCCGCCGTTTCCGGTCCGCCGGCGCACAGGATCCACTCCAGCGTGTCCGCGAATACGTCGCCGTCCGGCAGCTCCCGCAGCGCCCGGAAGCTCCACTTGTAATACGGCATATACCGGCGGTTCAGCAGGAATACCGCCGCCATCGCGTGCTTCACAAACTCACCGGCCGCCAGAATGGCGGCGCCGGGTTCCCCGTGCTTCAGGCACCGGGTATAGTTGTACTGGCCGCTCTGCGCCATCATCAGCAGATGCCCGGCCAGTCTTTTTTTGCGCACGTCCTCCGGCATGTTCCCCAGGATGGCTCGCTGGTCCTCGACCAGTCCCAGGTCGTCGCGGAATATCTCCCCGTTCACCGCCTCGGCCAGGGCATACTCCGGCACGCTCAGCCATTTTTCCGTCGTCATATCCTCCGGCAGGCAGCCGATCCGCCGTTCGAAGAACTCATCAATCCGGAAAACGCCGTGCCGCTGCCCGCCCGCCGGGCCCATTTTCTGCCGTTTGTATCCCTCAAACTCCGCCGGCAGCTTCGCGTACGCCCGCTCCAGCAGGAAGGCGGTCCGCCGGTCCACGATTTCCTCCCCGGGAATAAAAATGCAGAATCCCGGTTCAAAATCGTGGTCCCCGGAGATATCGTCGTCGTACCCGTAGCATTCGGATCCGCTGCCGGTCAGCCCCACGGCGATCATTTCCTCATATTCCGGAAACTCCTCCCGGATCATCGGGGCGCCGTATGCTTCATAGTATTTCCGGGCCAGTTCAAGTCCTTTCATGGATTTCCGCCGCCCTCCTGTTCAGCTCCGCCTCCAGGGCGAAGTATCCGTAGTGGCCGAATACCGGCGCGCATTTCTCGCATACAAACGCGTAATACCCATCCCGCGGCACGTTTTCCGTGTCCAGCAGTTCCGCTGCCCGGTCCAGGTATCCGTCGGTATATTCCGCCGCGCCTTCCGGCCCCAGCTCCGCTTCCAGCGCGTCTGCCATGTTCAGCCAGGTAATCGCCTGCTCCAGTTCCCCGCCCGGTTGCTTTTCCATCACGTCCAGCGCCTTGCGGAACATCTCCCGGCATTCCTTATATCGCCCGCAGGAGGTCAGCGCCAGCGCCATGTTGTTGTACAGGCCGCCCAGCCGCGCATCGTTTGCCGGAAGGTTCTTTTCATAATTCTCCCGGGCTTTCTCAAAGTACACCAGCCCGCCCACCGGATCGCGGAAGGCTTCCATCACGGTGCCGCTGTTCACCCAGGTGGTCCCGGCCACCGTGGTATCCGCCATGTCCAGGGCTTCCACCAGTTCACAGGCCTTTTCCGCGTGCCGGACGGCTTCTTCCTTCTTCCCCTGTTTCCGGTAGAAGCCCATCAGCTCGTTATTCAGTGTCAGCTGTCCCCGCCCGTCGTTGGCGGCTTCCGCCTCCGCCAGCCAGTATTTCAGGTGGCGTTCCGCCGCAGGCCAGTCGCTCCGGTCCTCATATTCCCGCAGCCGGTCCATAATCCGGCCGATCGGCACAGGCTGCACCGGTTCGGTCTCTCCGGGCTTTCCGCACAGCACGCACTGGGGATCCATGTAGTCTTCCCGTTCCAGCTTCATTTCCTGTTTTCCCCCGTTTCCGCAATCCGGTCCAGCAGCCCCCTGCATCCGTCCTCAATCTGCCGCAACACCCCGGTGAAATCCCGGGTATACCACGGGTCGTCAATCTCCCTTCCCGGCATCCCGGCCCAGTCCAGCAGCATGGACAGCTTTCCGTCCGGGTCCCCGCCGTACAGGTATTTCATATCCCACATGTTCTCATCGTCCATACCGATGATGTAGTCGTATTTCCGGTAATCGTCCCGCGTGGTCTGCCGCGCCGCGTGCGGATGGCACACATATCCGGCCGCCGCCAGCGCCTTCTTCATCGGGGGATACACGTCGTTTCCGATCTCCTCCCGCGTTGCCGCGGCGGATGATACCGCGATCCCGGAAAGGTGCCGTTCCTCAATCATCTGCCGCAGCACCATCTCCGCGGCGGCGCTCCGGCAGATATTGCCGTGGCAGATAAATAAGATTCTGATCACCTGAACAAGATGCCCCCTTATGCCGCAGGATGCCGCGTTTTGCGCAGTTTCCTGCGGGTCAAATCTGTCCCGCACTTTCCAAAATGAAATTCATCACTCGGCAAAACGCGGCAAAATGCGGCAAATCGAGGCCGCCAAAAGTAGTAGAAAAGTAGTAAAACGGGATTTTTCTACTACTCGGATTCTTCTTCCCGTCGGCTCCAAAGTAGATAATCAATCTTCTTTATTTCCGGAATCCAACTGTATGATGGCAGCCATCTGTCAAATTCCTCGATATTCTTCCGCGCCTCTTCCGTGGACAGATAGTCTTTATACCATATCTCTATCTGATCATAAATCAGAATGGCATTCTCAACCCGTTCCCGGGGATTCTTGCCCTTCAATTCCAGCCCCAGGTTCTGCAAAACGTACTGATCCCAGATCGGTTTATTCGGATCGATCGTCGCAATCATCTTAGAGGAAAAGGAGGCCTCAATATTCCCCGTTTCTACGTACAGACAGCCAATCACATCTGCAAAGGAATAATTCTCCTTTTTCGCCCGTTCAAAAAGCTTGTAGTAACACTTTCTCCATTCAGCGTTTCGCCTTACCCGGTAAAACGCATTGAATGCATGCTGGAATGAGGCATCTGAAGAAACATCGTTCTTCCTGGCAGCTTCCATGATATCGGCATATTTGTCCAAGCCCATGCTTCTTGCCAACTGACTTTCCATCAAACGGTTGGCATCCAGATGTATCACTCAGCTTCACCGCCTTTTTACTTCTATGCGATCCTCTTCAAAGTATTGCCAAAGTTCTCATATACGATCCGATCCAGAGAGTCAGCAATCTCAACAAAAGGTCGATTCAGATCAAGCGATTCAATTTGCCCCGCAGCGTTTTGCTCTGTTCGTTATGCTCAATATAAGTCCGATACAAACCTTGCTTCAACTGCTGGGCAATGCCACGGGAAAGAATTGCTGCCAGCATATCTTCCACATGCATGAAATCCTCTGTGGCAATCTTCTCATAATTCTTCTGTCGTAGAATTCGAAAAGCATAACAGAGCATATGAAAGATACCTCAAAGTGTTTGTCATTATACCCATAGTATAAAATGATTCATTCTATGATCCCTTCATTCCTGAACTTGGCTAGCATTTCCAACATATGTTTTCCGATTTTCTCAGGTCATAATCAAGAGCAGCACAGATCAGATGCAAACCATTTTATTAATTTACGCCCCTGAATCCTTTTCCGATAATCTCCGTACTGGAGGTAATGATCATAAAGGCTGCCGGATCCTGCTTGTGGATATAATTCCGCAGCTGCACCGCTTCATGCCGGGATACCACTGCCAGCAGCACAGTCTTCCCTTCATGGGTATAGGATCCTTCCCCGTGCAGCCGGGTCGCTCCGCGATGAAGCTCCGCGGTAATAAACTGTTCGATGGGTTCAGGATTGGAGGTGATGATCTGGAAACACTTCTTGGTCTTCAGGTTGTCCATCACCTGGTCCATGAACAGCGATTGGATGATCAGTCCGAGAACGGAGAAAAGGCCCGTCTCCATACCGAAGGCAAAACAGGCGGATACCGTAATGATGATATCGCTGCACAGCAGCGCGACACCGATGTTCAGTGCCGTATGCTTTTTCAGGATCATTGCGATGATATCCGTTCCGCCGGAGGATGCATCCAGATTAAACAGGATGGCGGAGCCGACCGCCGGAAGTCCGACCGCGAAAAACAGTTCCACCAGCGGCTGTGAAGTCATCGGGCCGCTCATGGGACAAATAACCTCAAGCAGCCGCAGTGTGCCGGACATCAGCAGGGATGCGTAGACTGTCCTGATCCCGAAGGATCTTCCAAAGACCGCAAAGCCAAGAATCAGCAGCCCGATATTGATGATCGTCACAAGTGTGCCGGGTGTAATGGACGGAATATAATGGCCGAGAACAATGGCGATACCCGTCACGCCGCCGGTGGAAAAATGGTTGGGGAATTTAAAGAAATAGATCCCCACCGTCATGATCAGGATACCGATCGTGATATACAGCCATTCCTTCAGGGTAACCTTCTGCTCTTTGGACATGCGACTCCTCTTTCCTCCAAAACACAACCGTTTCCAACGATAAACCATTATACCATTATTCACCGTAAATCAGAAGGATCAGAAAGCAACTTTCCGTCATAAATCAAAGAAAACGGCTTCCGCCCCGGAAGCCGTTTCAGACTGTCGACAAAGTCCGAGGCAAAAGCCTCGGATTTTGTCATATAAAAGTGCTGAAAAGCCTATAAAATCAACATTTAGAGGGTGATATGTGGTATAATAAGGGCATAAGGAGTGAGCCATGAATCCTTGATTCTTCTCCTCGATAGCATGGATAAACTTTTCCACGTCCTTCCTCCTGACATCACAGAATACAATGAGATATTTTTCATCTTTCCTACGTGCCGCTTTTTTGAACTTAATCCTTGTGTTTTCAAGGTCAGCGCTTTTTCATTTCCTTCCCAATAGTTTTTATACAGAAATAGTAACTTTAGTAATCACTCTGTTGCCGAACAAAGTCAACTATAAACCTTATCCGGCTGGCACTGATCAATCTGCTAAGCCGATAAAGCCGGAACATATTCGCTTGATCAATAATATGATTTACTACTGAAAAAGCGCCGAACCCTTGTTTTTCAAAGGCCAGCGTTTTTTCATATAGCGTTGATTTTCATATTTTCGGCAAAATTTCACCAGTAGTAGTAAAACAGTAGTAATTTCCTTTTTACCTGCCGCGTTTTGCAGCGTTTTGCCGCGTTTTAGGGGCGTCCTGCCAACCCCTTAGTCACTGTTGCCATGGCAGATAAATAAGATCTTCGTCATTGGTCAGTAAAGCCTCCTAAGGCGACGTTTTGCCGCGATTTGCGCACCGGGGAAATCGTACATTCCTGCGGGAAAACCGGGCGAACCCGGCAAATCGCGGCAATGGATGGTAGTCAAATGGTAGTAGATATTCAGAGGTTCTACTACCGTGCAAGATTCAACGGTCATCGGCGGAGTAAAACCGCCTTTGAAAGTTTACCATACGATCATCGATTATTCATCCCGCACCACTCGGCAATTCGTCCGATCAATTCCAGATCGACCTTCTCATACGGAAATTGGATTGCTCCTTTGCTATATTTCAGACCACGTTCCTCAATTTCGTCTTTGAACGCATTCACGCCGCCATCCCCCGGATAAATCCCCAGGTGATTCTTCATGGCTGCAAAGTGGATCAGATTGTGCCGCTTCCAGAACGTTGGCATTTTATAGCTGATCCGCTCTTCGGCATCAGGAAGTACAGTACAAATGGTTTCCCGTACTGATATAAGAAGTGGCTGGAGCTTTTCCGGTTGTGCAGCTATATATTCATCAATCGTCATCTCAGCACCTTCTCCATCGGTTTTCCTGTCGCCAGTTCATCGATCAGTTTATCCAGCTGCCGCATCTTCTTTGCCATAGGATCATCAATTTCCTCAACCTTAACCCCGCAGATGGAGCCGGTGATCAGTTCAGATCGCGGATTCCACATAGGGGCCAGGGATAAAAACTGTCCGTAGGTCAGGCCCTCCAGATTATCCATGCTGACATACCCGGTTAGCCATTTGATAACCTGATCCACTTCTTCCTGTGTCCGGCCTTTCCGTTCAGCCTTCTGGACAAGGCACTGATAAACCTTTTCAAACGGCATTTCAAAAACATCCTGGCGAGGCATTGCGCATGCACCTCTTCTTCATGGCACATTCCTTTTCCCATCTATTCTACGATGACAGTTGCCTGCCATCGTTCCAGAATTTTACCATATCCGAGCAGTTTTTTCCACAGAGACAAACCCCTAACGCCTAAGAAATCAGCGTTCCAGCCCAAAACAGAAAAACCGGTGCTTCCACCTCCTGTGAGGCATGAAGCGCCGATCGTTTCCTTATTAAATTGCCACAATGGTTCCGGCTTTATCGTCATCCCTGTTCTGATTCAGCTTTTCCTGCTCTTTCCGTGCCTGCTCAACCTCTGCCAGCCTTTTCAGCTGCCCTTCATCAATAGCGTTCAGTTCCGTCGATCTGTTTATGATTTTTGATCATCAGCATTTAGGATGCTCATAAACTCTTCACCGGTAATGGTTTCTTTGTTTAGAAGGTATGCTGCCAGTTCATGGAGTTTATCTTCGTGTTCCCGCAGAATACTGTCTGCTTTCTTCCGGGCTTCTTCTACCAATGCGACTACCTGTTCATCAATCTTTTCCGCAAAAGCAGGACTGCATGCCAGGGAGGTATCCTGACCCAGATACTGACTGTTCAGTGTTTCCAGTGCCACCATGCCGAAATCACCCATGCCATAGCGGGTAATCATCCCGCGTGCCAGCCGGGTTGCCTTTTCAATATCATTGCTCGCGCCCGTGGTGATGGAGTGGAAAACCAGTTGTTCAGCTGCCTGCCCGCCTGTCAGGGTAACAATCTTATTATACAGTTCTTCACGTGACATCAGATAATGCTCATCTTCATCCACCTGCATGGTATATCCAAGAGCGCCGGATGTCCTGGGGATAATCGTGATCTTTGTCACAGGTGCCGAATTGGTCTGCAGAGCTGCCACCAGTGCGTGACCGATTTCGTGATAGGAAACTATTTTCTTTTCACTCTCAGACATAACTGCATTTTTACGCTGATAACCGGCAATAACCGTTTCCACACTTTCCATCAGGTCATCCTGTGTAACAGTATCGCGGCCCAGCCGTACTGCGCGCAGAGCTGCCTCATTAATGATATTGGCCAGTTCCGCACCGCTTGCACCGCTTGTTGCCCTGGCGACGGCTTTCAGGTCAATGTTATCGGCCATTCTGATCCCCTTGCTGTGCACACGCAGAATTGCTTCACGGCCGCCGACATCCGGCAGTTCAACCGGAATCCTTCTGTCAAAACGGCCCGGGCGCAGAAGTGCAGGATCCAGAGATTCAGGCCGGTTGGTTGCTGCCAGAATGACCACACCCTTTTTCCCGTCAAAGCCGTCCATTTCTGTCAGCAGCTGATTCAGGGTCTGTTCACGTTCGTCATTGCCGCCGATGCCGGCTCCGGTATCTCTTTTTTTGCCGATTGTATCAATTTCATCAATAAAAACGATACAGGGCGCCTTTTCGTTCGCCTGTTTGAACAGGTCCCTGACTTTTGCTGCACCCATACCGACAAACATCTCTACAAATTCGCTGCCGGAAATGGAAAAGAAAGGAACCTTGGCCTCACCGGCAACAGCTTTCGCCAGCAAAGTTTTACCTGTTCCGGGAGGTCCGACAAGCAGCGCGCCTTTAGGCAGTTTGGCGCCAATGGAGGCATATTTACCCGGGTGTTCCAGAAAATCAACAATCTCTTTCAGTGCTTCCTTGGCTTCTTCCTCACCGGCTACATCTTCGAAAGTTACACCCGTTGATTCTGAAGCAACAATCTTCGCACCGGATTTGCCGAAGCTCAGCGCATTCATCCCGCCCATCATCCGCTTTGATAATATCCGTCCCAATGCCCAGAACAGCGCGATCGGGATTACCCAGCTGATCAAAAAACTGATCAGCGGATTGTTCTGAGTTGGGATTTGTGCGGAAAAGGAAACACCGGCATCCTCCAGCCGTTGGCGCAGACTGTTATCCGGGAAAACCGCTGTCTTATAGATGCCATCCTGTCCGTCTTTGCTTTTGGCAATAAAGATCAATTGCTCTCCGTTTTCATCCATGGATACTTCTGATACCTGTTTTGAATCCACCATTTTCAGAAAATCGCTGTAACCGACTTCCTGAACCTGACGCTGCAACAGCATCGGAAAAACGAACGCATTCAGCAGCATAATCACGATGACTGCAACAGCCATATAGAAAATGAGCGGCTTTTTGTTCTGATCGGAATCCTTGATCATAAGACCATCTCCTTCTAAACGGTATCTTATACCCTGAACATGAAGGGCAAGTGAAAACCGGAAGAACAACAGGAAAAAAACTGAAGAAAAGGCAGAGGACTCCGACTCACTATTGAGCCGGAGTCCTCTGATTTGGTTTACATGGACCGATCCTCAGGTATGTCAGTTAACCTTCGATCAGGATCTGTTTCTTCTCACTAACCTTCTGCTGTTCCTTCTTCGGAATCGTCAGACTCAGCACACCGTTTTCATACTTCGCCTTGATGTCTTCCTCGGTCACACTGTCACCGACATAGAAGCTGCGCTGCATTGTACCGGAGTACCGCTCCTGGCGCAGGACTTTACCTTTCTTGTTCTCCTGCTTCTTTTCCAGTGCTTTCTCTGTCGCAATGGTCAGATAACCATTTTCCAGATTCAGCTTGATTTCTTCTTTCTTGAATCCGGGCAGATCCACATCGACTTCGTATCCTTCATCCGTTTCCTTTACATCCGTCTTCATCATGTGCTGTGCATTTCTGCCGTAAAGAACATGCTCAGGACGGGTTAATCCACGGAAGAAGTTCCGGTCAAAGTCATCAAAGACATCCATCAGGTTCTCACCGAATACGCTGGGAAGATAAGTACTCATAATAACAACCTCCATTCATGGCCTTCATCGCCGGGCTTCTCACCCGTCATGCCGGGTCGCAATCTGGCCTTTATGCAGGTCGTGCACTTTGTGGTCTCCGGCCACCCCGCTCTTCCGAACGCTGATTATATTATATTCAAAGATCAAAGAAAGTCAAACTTAAGATTGGCCGATTTACTCCGTTATCCGGCGACTGTATGCTTTTTGTCCCTATTAGTCTGTTTTCCTGAGAATTTCTGGATAATTCATTGTATTTCTAAAGATTTTCATTTGCGGATTTTTTGTCTCCAGAATCAATGCTCTGAATTATCTGCATATCATAATCTGTATGACCTCATATTATTCTGTATGCCTTTGGCTTACGATAGCTTCTCCGGAGAATCATACTCATTCAGTGATGACGTTCAAAAGGTCCCGGTACATCAGGTTTCCCGTGATTCCAGGTAGGAGGCAATAAAGGCATCAATACCGGGGAAACAGTTTGCCTTTATTCCCGCTCTGTCATATTCCTGCAGATAATCCTTCAGGTTTTTTTCAAACCCTTCCGCTGTCTTCCGAAGATCCCCGGGATCATATGCGGAAAGGACATCGTACGTCCCGATATCCACCTCGCTGCTGATATCATTCAGCATCTCATTCAGGCTTTCCAGGCTCATAAACGCCAGGTGCCGGTCACCCTTTTCCGCTGCCTGCACCATTTTCCCGTGCCAGTTGGAGAACATTTCCTCATAGGTTCCGGACAGCGTATCCGCACCGGCGGGCTTTCTTTCCCGCGGCAGCTGCTGCTTTACCTGGCGGAAGCAGGAATCAAGTCCCCTCATCAGCTGCGTCAGCTGTTCCTTCAGGTCATTCGTGCCTGATGCCGCCAGCACGTTTTCAATCATTCCGCAAAGATTATCGGGTTTTCTCGCCATGGCGTCCAATTCTTCATAACGCCGGCTGACGCCTTTGCGGAAATAGGTTTTGTTCAGCATTGCAAGGGCGTTTTCCGCAAAGTAGACTGCACCGCCCACGCTCCGGCGGACATCATTCAGCTCTTCTGCGGTCATAGCATCCGCGAAACAGCACCGCGCCTCTTTCAGTTCCTTTTCCGCCTTCCGGTAATCCTCTTCCCCGAACGGTTCCGCCAGTTTCCTCCGCACCTGTTCCCGGAGCGTTTCCAGTTCTTCTCTGTACTTTTCATCCGCGCAGTACACGATTTGCGAATCCATCAGCTTGGAGATATGGGGGTGTTCATATTCGGCGTCCTGCCGCAGGCTTTCCCAGCTCGTGCAGTAGATATCATGCCCCACGCCTAGGTCTTCCTGGATAAAAGCCTTTCCCAGCTGCCATCCGCGGTCATCGTTGATCAGGATCAGCAGGTCCAGGTCTGACAGCGGATGAACATCTCCCGTCTGAAAGGATCCGTAGATTCCGATCAGTGCCACAGATCCCGGACAAACCGCCTGTTCCTTCCGGATGACCGCGTCAATGATTTTCCGGTTCCGGTTCTCCTGTTCGTTCATCTGTACAAGCTCCCGACTTTCCAAATGATCTTTCTCCCGTTCTGTTATCCCTGTCAAAGGTCTTTTTCCATCCGGATGCAGCGAAAGGTCCCCCCTTCCACCGGTTCTCCGGTGACCTTATACAGGAGCTTCTCGTAGAATTCAACCTTGTTGTCCCGGCTTTCCACCACGGCCTTCGCGTAGCCGAGTTCCTCCGCCCAGCATTCGCACTCCGTCACGACCATCGATCCGAGCCCCTGGCGGCGGTATTCCGGAAGCACGACCACCCGGCCGATCATCACGCTGCGCCGGTCCAGCGGATACATCCGTGCCGTAGCAATCGGAAAACCGCTGTCTGTAATCACGATGTACTTCGTTTCCGGCCCGTCATGCGCATCGAACTCTGCCCGCAGGGGAATGTGGTGCTTCTTCGCCATTGCCTGGATGCGGACGTAATAAGCCCCTGCCTGCTGCCAGATCTCCGTAGCCCGGATAACCTCCAGTTCGGGAAGTTCTTCAGCTGTTTCGACATCGCTTTCAAAAATCATCGTATCGCCGATCTGGACGCCTTCCTCTTCCCGGTTATATTCATGCATGCCGTATTCCGCCGGAAAAACGTCCGCATAGCCGGTGAAGACATGTCCCCAGTGGTCCCTGATCCGGATAATCTTATCCTGGTATTTGGAAAGGCCCATATATTTCCCTCCGGTTGTGTTCTTTTTACCTGCCTGTTCTTTCTCACTGCACCAGGACCACGTTCATCAGCTCCGCATCGATCTTTTCCAATGGCCGTCAGCTTTGGAAGCATAATTGTTTCAAAGTGATCTTCAGCTGTTTCGATAAACTGTTTTTTTCGTATATTTCCCCATTTCTTTTGCGTCCGTATCAAAGCATAAGTTCACTGACAGCGAAAATTGCAGCTCTCCCGGAAATGATCACCCTGCCGCCTCTGAGCCCGCAGATCAGCTCGCCCCCGCGTTCCGATGCCTGATACGCTTTGAGGCTGCTTTTGCCGAGACGCTTTGTCCAGTACGGTGTGATCATACAATGCACAGAACCCGTGACCGGATCCTCATTGACATTCAGCTTGGGTACGAAGAAACGCGAAACGCAGTCATAGTCTTTCCCGGGTGCAGTAACACCGACACCCAGCCCATCCAATTGTTTCAGCTTGTCGAAATCCGGTTTCATTTTTCGAACGATGTCTTCATCTTCATAAACAAGAAGCAGGTCACGGTCTATGTAAGCCTCTTTGGGAGCCGCTCCCATTGCGGCTTCCATCTCATCCGTAACAGGAACCTCGTTCAGGCTGTAAACAGGGAAATCCATCTCGATTCTGTCCCCGCGCCTTACGGTAAACAGGTCTCCGCTCTGCGTGTGGAACACGATTCTTTCGGCATCATTCTCGTAATAGTTGAACAGCACGTATGCGGTCGCCAGTGTTGCATGTCCGCATAAGTCGATCTCACCGCCCGGAGTAAACCATCTCAGGTCGTATCCTTCACCTGTTCTGACAGTAAATGCCGTTTCCGATAAGTTGTTTTCCCCGGCGATATCCATCATCAGTTTATCCGGCAGCCATTCATCAAGGATGCATACCGCAGCCTGGTTTCCATGGAATACCGTATCTGTGAACGCGTCTGCAATGTATTGTTTCATTCGGTCACATATCCTTTTTCAATCAGTTTTTTCCCCGAATACGGCGGCAGCGTTCATGGAACGGCCGTTCCGTTACCGGTACTCGGACAGCAGCTTCGCCACATGCTCATCGGAATACTGCCGCCGCTCTTCGAAGAAATTCAGGATGTCCTGCACCTGGGACATCAGGACGTTCGCCCCGTTCGGTCCGCCCGGCCATGTGGGCCAGAAGCGGTCATAGGTCGCAAGGATGATATCCACGTTCCGGCCGTACAGCTCCATCACGGCATCCCGGACCAGGTTGTCCGCGAATTCCGAAGTGGTCAGGTCGTCATAGGTGTCCGCGAATTTTTCCCGGAATTCCGGATTCTCCATCGCGGCGAAGAAAAGGTTGCTGATGGAGCCTCCCTTTTCCCGGAGCCGCTCGATGGCGTTTTCATCGGGCTTCACCGTCCCGTAAAGCCCGGTGCTGTATTCGGTATCGTAGAGGATAAACCGCCATTTCCCGTCCGCCCAGTCGTTGTCCGGATCCGTTTCCCGGGCCCGCCAATAGGCAAAGTTGTTGTCGCCGAAGTCCCAGTTGCAGATATAGAACTCGACGGCAAGGTATTCCGCAAGGCCGTCCAGGTCCACCTGCTCCTCCAGCTGCCGGTAGGCTTCCTCATCGGAGAAATCCGTTTCGCGGATCCAGTCGCGGAACGCCGCGAACTCCTGCCCGTCCTCCTCGGTGCCTTCCTCGACCTCATCGTTCTTCATCAGGACCACGTTCTTCTTCTGGATGCCGAAGTGGTCATGGATAAAGTCATCGGTCAGCTTCTCCGTGATTTCGTAGTGCCCCCAGAATTCCCCGTCTATGAACACCAGGCAGGGCGTCATCGCCTGGGTGATAAAGTTCCTGCCCCATACCAAGCCCTGGATCAGTTGGTCCCGGATCCTGGAAAACTTGTTGTCATTCCCGCAGTTCCGGAGGATGATGCTGTCGTACTTGGTAATGGGTTCATCCCCCGTCTCGCTGGTGTTTTCCCCGTCATACAGGTCATAGTCGATGGCCGTCGTCCCGTATTCCTTCCGGGTGTAGATGTTGAAGCTCTTCTGCTCACTGTCCCGGCTGGCGCCTCCGTGGATGCGGATGCCGACCTCGCCGGAAAACACTTCGGTCCCCCCGTCGAAGATCTGCATCCGTGCCTGCCGCTCCCATTCCCGTCCCCGGTTCAGGTAGTTCCCGGGAATCAGCCACTCGTCCAGCGTCGGGTCGAATGCATCGCTGTGCAGCCACTCGTCAAAGGCATTCCCCTGGACATAGATGCCGCGTGCCGGGTCAAACAGGTCGCCCGGATCCACGGCCAGGGAGATCACCTTGTAGTTCTGGTAGAACTCCGCCTTGTCCTGGTAACCGATAAAGTAAACCGCGGTTGATACGGCACTGCGGTTGCCCTGCCCGTCCACCGCTACAGCCCGGATCACGTCGGCCTTGTCCACCTTCGTCAGGGGGGCCGTGGCATCTCCCCATTTGTTCGGGGCAATAATGTCCGTCCGGTCGCTCAGGACGTTCTTCTCATGGGACCGGTCGGTCACTTCCAGCGGCCCGGTATACAGCGTATCCTTCTCATCCGGGATACTCCCGTCCCGGGTGTAATACACCGAAAGCCCTTCCTCCGAAAGGATCATCAGTTCAAAGGGATCGTCATAGAACCCGGATACCCGGGAAAAATCCGGGGCAGGGACCTCAGGCCCCGCCTGCTCGGCCAGGGCCGGCCCGCCCGCCGGAACCGCTGCGGCACAAAAAACCAGCAGGAGCAGGATGCCGGCCCTCGCAGCCGGCTTCACGGCATCTGCCTTCAGCCGGAAGATTACCGTCAGGAACACCGCGGTCAGAATCAGGTACATCATGGAAACATCCTCCTATATTTCCGGATATAACTGCAGGGCACATGCCCCCGCGCGAATCAACACTGTCTCGAATGTATTTAATTAAGAATACCATATATCCCGCTCCCCGGGCAACAAAAAACAGGCCGCTTTTCGCAGCCGGAGTCCGTTCTGCCATCCGCCCGTCCCGCCCGGAACATCTTCATGCCCGTCCGGCTTCCCTGCTCCTGTGCCTCATCGGCCTGGTGCCTGTGGTCCTGCTGAAAGGGCAGGTGCGTCCCATTCTTACGTCTGCGCTGGGAAATCACTGGGGCAAGCTGATCTTCTCCGTCATCCATGTGTTCTGGTTCATCACCCTGTACCCCCTGGTCCTCAAACTGCTGGGCAGGACGATGAAGCTGGATTCCCCGGAAGCGCCGAAAGGCTGACAGCCGGCCGCGGTCCGGGCATCCGCCCCTTTGCGTTATCTCCCGCCGCGTTTCATAAGAACCAGGTATTCAGCCGTGCCTTCCTCGGGCTTTCTTTCCCCGGTTGCGGCAAAGCCATGCCTTTCATAAAAGCGCATGGCTTTTGTATTCTTTTCCAGCACCCAGAGATGGTCCGCGTGATGCTCCGCCACCGCGTACTCCAGCAGTGCGGAACCGATGGCCGCATTCTGGAAAACCGGTTCCACAAACAGCCTTGCGATATAGGTCCCCTCAATCATGATAAAGCCCCGGACCACCCCGTCGTCATATACGTACAGGCTGTCCAGCCGGGATTCATACTCCCGCATCAGGGAAGGAACCTGCAGTTCACCGAAAAAATACTCATCCGTCCGGAAAATCGGATAAAAATACAGCCGATAGTTGAACACCTGGATCTCCGCGATGCGGGCCAGGTCATTTTTCGTTGCTTTTCTGATCATTGCGTCTGTCATCCTTTTGATGGAACAGTTTCTCTCTTTCGTCCGGCTTCTGATAAGCCTGTTCCTGTCATTCCCCGGTTATCTGGCCGGGAACCATGCCGTCAGTTCCCGGGCAATCAGTTCATGCCCGAGGGGGGACGGATGGTTCCAGTGGCTCAGGAGGTTCAGGAGATCGCCGTGTTCGTTCACTTCCCGTTCGAAAGCCGCAAAGCTGTCCGCCAGGGCCACCCCATACTCTCCGGCCAGCCGGCGGATCTGTTCCGCGTGCTGTTCCAGCGCGTGCCATTCTTCCGACTGCGCAAACCACGTCTGGTCCCAGCTCGGGGTCAGGAGGATCACGGGAATTTTGCGGTCCAGCGCGTCTTCGATCATCTGCCGCCAGGCAGCTTCCGCCTGTTCAAGGCTCACGCCCCGGTCATTGAGGCCGTAATCAATGGTGACCAGGTCCGGCTGATGGCACAGCACGTCCTCCCGGAAGCGTGCAGCTCCCTGCACGGAGTTTTCTCCCCCGATGGCCGTCACAATCACATTGATCACCGCATAGGGAAAGCGCTGGGCCAGTGTGCGGTGCATCAGGTGCGGATAAGCGTGGAACGGATCCACCAGCGGCGTGCAGGCGTATCCGGATGGCACGCTGTGCCCATGGCACACCAGGTTCACCGTCCGGTTTTCCGGCCAGCGGCGGGCCAGGGTATCGCACAGTGCGGAAAGGTATTCATGCTTTTCTGGAATCGGCATAGGCTCCTCCTGGTTTCAAATTCAGGGTTGGTGTACAGCAGATGTTTTTCCATACAGGCTTTGCAGCATCTTTCTTATCGGTTGTCCGGCACATCCGTCCAGTCGTGCTGCTTCATGCGGTCATATTCCTCTTCGGTAATCGCCAGGATCGTGCCGTGCTTGAATCCGTAGGGGAAGGAAAACGCCGCGTCGCTCCGCACAAAAGCGCCGCTTTCCAGGCTGGAGGCCACAAAGGGCACATAGCCCTGTCCCGCGCCTTTCACGCCGTAATAATCCACGAACAGGCACCATCTGCCGTCCGCCGTCTTCACCGCGGTCGGCGCCTCATACTTGCCGGCCTGCACCGCGCCCATATGCTCCGGCCGGTCAAAGGCCTCAATCCGTATCCATGGGCCTGTCACATGCTCTCCCTGCAGCAGGATCACCCGTTCCGGATCCTTTTCGCTTTTCACAAACAGGTAGTACTTTCCGCCTTCCTCATACATGGCGGAATCGATGCATCCGCATCCGTCCTTGCGGTAAAGCAGGGCCGGCTTTGTATAGGTTTTGAAATCCTTTGTCCGGCTGTAATAGATGGCCATCGGGCCGTAGTCGTTTTCCGCGCTGCAGCAGGAATAGTGCAGCACGTAATCCCCTTGCTCCGGATCAAACAGGATATCCGGTGCCCAGATGCAGCCGGTTTTTTCATCCCCGATGGGAATCATTTCCTCTTCCGACCAGTGCACCAGGTCATCGGATTCCCAGTGGGCCAGGTCATGGCTGCCGTGGAGCTTGATGTTCTGCCAGGAATGCCCGTATTTCCCGCGCATCCCGTAGCTCAGGCTCAGGTCTGTCGCGAAAATATGGAACCGGCCGTCCGCCCGGCTCCGGATCACGGTCATGTCCCGCACGCCGTGATCCCCGTAGTACGCCCAGAGGATCGGGTGTCCGCCGTTTAGGGCTTCCCAGTGGAATCCGTCCCGGCTGAGTGCGAAATAAACCTGTTCTCCTTCCGGGGATGTTTTTTCCCTGAAATGGACAAAAAGATAACAGTTCACAGCATTCATTCCCTTCACCTGTTCCATGGTTCTCATCGTCATCCCGTCATTTTCATCTCGCCATAGAATACCATAGATAGAAACCCCGTTCAATAATCCGTTGACAAAGGAATGCTTCCCGGGCTATAATCCTGTCAGCAGAGATCCTGACGAAAGCAGGCAATCCTGCACTACGAGGTGTGTTTGGAGACTGTTCTGTAACGGGGAACATGGCTGAACAAAAGAAAGCGGTGGCATGACCGCTTGTTTGCTGATGCCATGGCGCGGTACGGGCAGAGTCCGGGCACTTTTTTGTATGCCTTTTTCCGGTGCTCCCCGGCCGCATTCTCCGGTTCTTGTTCATGTCATATCAAAATGAACAAGAGGGATCACCATGACACAGGATATGCTTTCACTCGGTTTTGACCATATCATTCAACAACTGCAGGAAATGGCGGTTTCGCAGTCCGCCCGCCGGATCCTGGGGGATACAGGACCCATCCTGAACGAGAGCCTTTGCCGCGCCCGGATGGAGGAAACCACCGCGGCCCGCTTCGTAATGGAAAACGCCGGCACCCCGCCCCTGACGGAAACAGAAACCACCCGTTCCGGCCTGGCTTCGGCGCTGCAGGGCGGCATGCTGTCACCGGCGGATCTCTGTTCAGTCGCGCGCTTCTGCGCGGCCATCCGGCGCCTGCGCCGCTATCTGCAGGGAGCCGCCTCCTTCAGCGCTGCCATCTCCTCCTGGCATACGGAACTGCCGGAACTGGATCTCCTGGAAGGGGATATCGGCCGTTCCGTCCGGGAGGATGCCGTGCTGGACGACGCCTCCCCGGCCCTGCGGAACCTGCGCCGCCAGCAGGAGCATACCGAACAGGGAATCCGCGAAAAACTGAACCAGCTCATCCTTCACCACAAAAAGGAGCTGGCGGATACATATATCACCCAGCGGGGCGGAACCTATGTGCTGCCGGTCCGGAAAAGCTTCCAGGGCCAGTTCCCCGGCCGCGTCGTGGAAGTCTCCGGCAAGGGTTCCACCGTGTTCATGGAGCCTTCCGCGGTCCGGTCCATGCGGGAGGAGCTGGAGCAGCTGATGATTGATATTGATACGGAAGAGCGCCGCATCCTCTGGGAACTCAGCGACCGGGTCGCTGTCGAAGCGCAGCCGCTGGAGGATTCCATCCGCGTCATGACCGACCTGGATGTGATCTTTGCCCGGGCAAAGCTGAGCCTGGAGATGAACGCCCGTCCGGCGGAAATCACGTCAGAACGCCGGATCCGCCTGGCAGAAGCCCGCCATCCGCTGCTGAACCCGGAATCCTGCGTGCCGCTCAGCCTGGATCTGTCCCTGCCGGATGCCGGTATCGCGGTCACCGGGCCGAACACCGGCGGAAAAACCGTCTGCCTCAAAACCGTCGGCCTGCTGACCCTGATGGCCCAGAGCGGCCTACACATTCCCTGCGGGGAAGGCACCGTCATCGGGATGATGGACCGGGTGCTCTGCGATATCGGCGACAGCCAGAGCATCAGCCAGAACCTTTCCACCTTCTCCGGCCATATGACCAATGTGATCCGGATCCTCCGGGAATGCAGCCGGGACAGCCTGGTCCTGCTGGATGAGCTTGGCAGCGGCACGGACCCCGCGGAGGGTTCCGGCCTGGCCGCAGCCATCCTGGAGGAGCTCCTCCGCCGCCGCTGCTTCTTTATGGTCACCACGCATGACCCGCAGATCAAGCAGTGGGCGGAGCAGACCGAGCACGTCGTGTCCGCCCGGATGGCCTTTGACCAGGCCTCCCTGCAACCCCTTTACCGTCTGGAGCTCGGCAAAAGCGGCAAAAGCTGTGCCATCGAAATTGCCCGGCGGCTGGGGATGGACGAAGGGCTCCTGGCCCGGGCGCGCCAGGTCACCGATCACGGGCCGGAGGCAACGCCGGAAGGGCACCGCCGCCCGATGCCGGTTCCCCCGACCCGCCTGCAGCGCCGGATCATCCGGAACGAAGGAACCTTCGAGCGCTTCTCCATGGGAGACAGTGTCCTGCTCCTGCCGGATAAAAAGAACGCTATCGTTTACCGGCCGGCGGATGATGAAGGCAATGTCATCATCCAGCTGCAGGGGCGGAAGCTTTCGGTCCGCCACAACCGCCTGAAGCTCCTTGTCCCGGCTTCCGAGCTGTATCCCCCGGATTATGATTTCTCCATCGTCTTTGATACCGTTGCGAATCGGAAGGCCGCCCATACCATGGACCGCAAGTTCGATCCGGACGCGGTCATCGTCCTGAAGGAGGGCGCCCATGAATCAGAAAGGAAGGATATTTCCCATGAATAAACTGGATCACTACCGCCAGTACTTCACCAAAGAATACCTGATGGGACCCAATTCGTTCCGCCTGCTGGAGGAACTGCTTCGCCGGAACCCTTTTGAGACCCGCTTTGACCGGACGCTCGACCTGGGCTGCGGCATGGCCCTGACCTCCGTTTTCCTGGCGAATGAAACCCCCGCGAAATCCGTCTATGCCTTTGACCTCTGGGTCAACGCAACGGATAACCTGAAGCGGATCCGGTCCCTTTCCCTGGAGGACCGGATTGTCCCGATCCACGGCGACGCGATGGATATGCCCTTTGCGCAGGACTGGTTTGACGCAATCGTCAGCGTGGATTCCTATCACTACTTTGGCTGCCGGGAGGGCATATTCGCAGAAAAAATCCTGCCGTTTGTCCGGCAGGATGGTACGGTCATGATCGCGGTCCCCGGTCTCCGGGAGGAGCCGCAGGGAGAAATGCGTACGCTCTTTGAAACCTGGGCGGAAGGCGATGATTCCCTGTGTTTCAGAACCGCCGCCTGGTGGAAAGCGCTGCTGGAAAAGGAATGCGGAGACCGGTGCGACATTGCGGTCCTGGAGGCGGAATGCGGTGACGCGGCCTGGGAGTACTGGTTCAATACCGGCCATCCATACGGCATCCGGGACCGGGAATTCCTGTCCCGGGGCCTGGACCGGTTCCTGAACTTCCCCCTCATCTATGTCCGAAAGAAAAGCTGAACACCACTCCCGGGAAAAAGGAGCGCCGCGTGTCCGGAGTCATTCGGACAGATTGGTCATCAGGTCCTCCAGCGTGTCTTCCATGGGCACCGGGATCCAGTGCCCTTCCATGATGACGGCGGGATTGATTTTCCGGATGGTATCCGCCATTTTTGCGCACAGGTCCGCCCGTTTGATCCCGGTGAAGAAATCATGGCAGGTGGAATCGCCGACGAACAGCACCCTGTCGTTCTCCACATAGACCAGCGTGGAATCGTCCGTGTGGGGCGCCTCGGCCTGGACCACCTTCACCGTGCAGCCGCCCAGATCCAGTGTAAGCTCCCCATCGAAAACAATATCCGCCGTTCTTACGGTCACTTCGGTCCCTGCGGGATATTCCCTCCGGATGCTTTCGTGGATGGCCAGGAATTCCCCGGGTCCATTCTTTTCGATTTTTTCCTTCCACTCCGCCAGGTACCGGTTGGTCCGCTCGTTCGCGAGGGTCAAACCATGTACAGCGTGCATCCCGAAGGTATGGTCCCAGTGCCAGTGGGTCAGGACTGTCAGGTCCGGAAGCGGCAGGTTCTCTTTTTCCAGCAGCGCGTAAAACTCGCGTACATGCGCGGCCGAGTGGCCGGCGTCCACCGCCAGGCTCATGCGGCCGCCTTTCACATAGCAGAGGTTCGGGCGGTCCCGTCCCTCCTCATATGGCATAAACCATATATGTTCATTCAGTCGTTTCAGTTCCATTTTTCATTGCTCCTATTTCCTGTACTCCCGGGATTCTGCAGCGGGCCGGACCGACAGAAAGAATGCCGGCGGGTATGGCCGCCGGCGCTGCTTCATTTTGCCCTTCGGCTTCTGTTTATGGAACCATGGAGAAATCCTGGTAGCCAAAGTATTCCTGGTCAAGATAGAACGAAATGGTATAGGTGCCGGTGGGAATCGTGTCGTTGTTCTGCTGTTTGATATAGCGCCATACCTGGGTCAGGGGCATGTTGTCGTAATAGATGTACTCGTAGGAGGGCAGCATCTTCTCCTCCTGCACCATAAAGGTAAACATGTCGCCGTCCGGCTGCTGGATCGCCGCTCGGGCGGTGCCGGTGTAGGACTTCGACAGGCGCGGCAGCGTCGCTTTGATCGTCGCACCGAAGAAGTCGCTGCTGCCGGACAGGGTCTTTTCGATTTCCGCTACGGACAACTGGTTCACCGTGGAAGCGGAGCCGCCTTTTTTCTGCCGAAGGGTCACGGTCAGCCGGGCGGAGCTGTTTTCTCCGCCGAACAGCCGGGTTTCGCTGCTGGTTTCCTTCCGGGCCATATTGTAACTCTTATCCAGAACAATGATGGAGTACTTCTCTCCCGGGATCAGGTCAACAATCTCGATTTCCGTTCGTCGGACTTCCCGCTCCACCAGCTGGATGGAGAATAACCGGTCGCCCACCATATGCTGATACGCAACAATGTAAGGACCATTGCCGGAGGGATCCTCCCAGCGGACCAGCACGTTTCCGTTGCTCCTGGGCTCAATCGCCGTGATGCTGACGCCGTCAGCGGATACGGGAAAGGCAGCCAGGAGGAGGACAAGGAACAGTACAAAGGCAAAGATCTGTTTTTTCACATGGATCCCTCTCTTTCCGGTTCCGGATACGGTTTAATTGTCTGCGTTTTGTCTGGAAATAGTATACCAAGGGCACCCGGAGAAGGCAATAGCCCGTTTCCTGTCCCGGCCCGACGGTTACAGCTGCACCTTCCCCTTGCGGTACCGCCCGAAAAAGATGCCGTCATCGACATATTTGGCCGTCTCGGAAACCCACATGGGAAACTCGCCTTTCTCCAGGATGGTCTGCGCGTTCAGCATCCCGGTATGGAAGGAGATATGCCGGAACTGCCGGAGAATCAGCTCCATCCGCGTATACCGGCATCCTTCCGGCTTTTCCTTCAGGTCCTCATCCGTCAGCGAGTCCAGGTAGTCATAGGTCTTCTGCTCAATCCGGTCCAGGTAGTCCAGCAGTTCCCGGTCGGACAGCACCCGGCCGCAGGGCTTCTCCGGATCGTCCAGGCCTTCCGTGTGGAAGTCCGGCTCCGCGTAGTCGAAGGGGTTGATAAACCATTTGTCCGCGGAATGGAGCGCATGGTACACCCATTTCCAGCAAGGCGCCCCGTACAGGACCGCATCCCGGTCATAAGTCCGGATCGAAGTCCGGATGTTCAGGAAATTCGGTTTCACGGTCTCCTTAATGATCTCACACAGTTCGCGCATGGTGATTCTTCCCTTCTCCCGCCTGATAGGCAAAGGATACCATATCCGGCATCGTGCGGGCAAGTAAACAAAAGGATAAAACAGCCGGGTCCTGCCGGTCCGTTTTTGGAGCCTTTGGCTTCCTGCCTGTTGAATCCCGGCTCCATCTGTGACATAATAATATAAATAAGCACCGGACAGAGGTGATCCGATGGAAAACGATAAAGCCGAAAACAGCCGGGGTTATGAGGAACTGCTCGCGGAAAACCGGGAGCTTCGCCTTCAGCTGCAGCAAGCCCTGGAGGCCAGCGCCGCGAAGGAAACCTTCCTGGGCAATATGTCCCACGATATCCGCACGCCCATGAACGCGATCGTCGGCATGACCGCGCTGGCCAAGCGCTATATCGATGAGAAGAGCCGCGTGATGGACGCGCTGGACAAAATCGAAACGGCCAGCGGGCATCTGCTAAACCTGATCAACGATATGCTGGACATGTCCAGGATCAATTCCGGCCGGCTTAAGCTGACCAGCGAACCCTTTTCCCTCAGCGACCTGATTCATGATATCCTGATCATTATCCGGCCGCAGATGGAAAGCCGGAAGCATGATTTCCGCCTGCACCTGGGCCATATCGAGGCGGAAAGCTTCCTGGGCGACCCCCTGCGGATCCGCCAGATCCTGGTCAACATCCTTTCCAACGCCGCAAAGTATACCGAGGACGGCGGCCGTGTTGAATTTACCGTCTCAGAGGAAGCGGGACCGGAACGGTACCTGCTGGATTTTACCTGCCGGGACAACGGCATCGGTATGAGCAAAGAGTTCCTGGAACGGATTTTTGAGCCCTTTGAGCGGGTCAACAGCTCCACCATTTCCCGGATTGAAGGCACCGGCCTGGGAATGAGCATTGTCCGTCGGCTGGTGGATGCGATGGAAGGCGAAATCCGGATTGACAGCACCCCCGGGGAAGGCACTGAGGTGCGGATCCGCCTTCCGCTGAAGGTGGAGAAAATCCAGGCCGAAACCGGCGCGCTGCGCGGGAAACGGCTCCTGGTGGTGGAGCAGGATGAAAAGCGGCGGGAAATCTACGCCAAATACCTCGGGGAATTCAACCTGGAACATACCGTGGTTGCAGAGATGCCGGAGGCGCTTTCCGCGCTGACGGAGGCGGATTTCCGCCAGCAGCCCTATCACCTGGTGCTGATCGGCGGAATGAAGGAAGGCAGCGCCCGCATGCTGGACCTGGCCGCCTACCTGCATGAATCCTGGCCCGGCGTTACCCTGGTGCTGATCAGCGAGGATGACTGGCCGCGGATTGAATACCGGGCCAACCGGGCCGGCGTCCGGCATTTTATCCCGGTTCCGGTTTTCCGCAAAACGCTGGTGAACGGCCTGAACGCCGCGCTGGAGGGCGAAGCGGATGAAAGCTCGTCCGCCGGCAGCCCGAACCTGGAAGGAAAGCGGATCCTCCTGGTGGAGGACAATGCCATCAACCGGGAAATCGCCGTGGAAGTGCTGAAAATGACAAATGCCGCCGTGGATACGGCGGAAAACGGCCGGGAGGGCGCGGAGAAGTTCCTGTCTTCCCCGGAAGGAACCTACGATCTCATCCTGATGGATATCCAGATGCCGGTGCTGGACGGCTACGGCGCCGTCCGGATGATCCGCTCCTCCGCCCGGGCGGACGCGGCCGGGATCCCGATTTATGCCATGACGGCCAATACCTTCGCGGAGGATGTGGCCAAAGCCCGGGAAGCGGGAATGAACGGGCATATCGCAAAGCCGCTGGATATCGGAACCCTGATGCACGTCCTGCGGAAAGAGCTGAACTGACGCATCATCCGGGAGAAAGGAGGCGATCCGGTGGAAGCATACCAGGAGCAGTATATTGCCAATACGCGGGAAATCGCGGAGCTTTCCGATCTGTATCGGGTCAGCGCTCCTGGCTCCGCGGATACGGTCCCGGAATACCGGGAGGCGGAAGCCCGGATTGCGGAGCTGCGGCAGGATAATATCCGGCTGCTGAATGAATATCTTTTCCCGGCGCTGGATTCGCTTTTCGGCGCGTCCCGGGAGGTCACGGATGGGCTGCAGGAATTTGCCGGCAGGCTCATGGACTGGAAAACCAACCTGGACTGCGGCCTGTATGTGGTCATCCACAAAGCCCTGCTGAGCCTGCAGCGGGTCCGCCAGGACCGGGCGGGACTCCTGCGGGAGCTCTATCAGCTGGGCATGGGATATTATTATCTGCATATGTATGTCTCGGGCATGGATATCGATGAAGTCCGGACAATGAATTTCCGCAATGAAATGCTGTTTACGGAAGCGGCATCCTATCTTCGCTTCTTTGAGGAAATCGAAGATGAGGAAAGCCGCGGCTACATCATCCGTTCCATGGCCAATATCGCCCTGTGCACCAAGGACCGGAAAAGGAAGATTGCCATCGGCCGCCGGATCCTGGATATCGTCCGCGATCCGTATTACCGCGCCCTGGCCCCCGGTCTTCCGTGGGATGTGTTCCTCAGCCGGACGCACCAGCAGATGAGTTCCTGCCGGGTGGAGCTTTCCACGGGAAACCTGGACCGGGAGAAACTGGCCGCGGTCCTGGATTCCTGCTATGAAGTGTTCAAGGCCCAGCAGGGGCAGGAACGTCCCAGCGTCCGGTGGCTCTGGCCGCTGTATGAGATGGAATACAGCTGCGGATATGCCGATGCCGAAACGACGCTGGACCGGATGGAAAAGCTGATCACCCAGACGCCGGCCGGGACGTATGATATGTCCGGGCTCTATGCCGGCATCCGCCTTCCCCTTTATTACAGCCATATGCTGCGCGACAATCCCCGCCTGGCGGACGATCCGATCCGCCTCCGCTTTATGGCGTATGCCTCGGAAAGGATGCTGGAGACGATACTCACCTGTCCGCTGGAGAACCAGGACACCCACTTCTTCTACCTGGTCCGGGACACGGTGGCGGAATACCATGAGTTCCCGGGCTGTGTCACCTACCTGGACCTGAGCCGCCATCTGCTTCAGCGGTTCGCGGGTGCGCTTTACCGGCGCGGCCGGAAGGCCGGCCGGATCCTGCAGGTGCTCTGCGGAGCCATGCTGGAGCGGTTCCCGGACTGCTTTGATGAGCTTCCCTTCCTGCGGAACCTGGAAACCCCGGAGGAAAAGCGGAAAGTGCTCCTGGAATACGCTGAAGGCTGCGGCCTGTATTATGACTACGGGCTGCTGAAGATCAATATAACCCGGACGGAGCAGACGCGGAACCTCTTTGATGAGGAGCTGGAGATTTACCAGCTGCACTGCGTTTCCGGCTGGGAAGACCTGAAAAGCCGGCCGTCCACGCGCCGGTACGCGGACGTGGCGCTGGGACACCATGCCTGGTATAACGGTGCCGGCGGCTATCCGGCCTTCTATGAGCGGAACCGTTCGCCATACCGGCAGATGACGGACGCGGCCGCCCTGGCCGCGCGCCTGCTGGAAACCCCCGAAGCCCCGATGGCGGAGATCCTGCGGGAAATCAGTGCGGGGGACGGAAGCCGGTTCTCCCCGGTTGCGGCCGCCGTATGCCTGGAACCGGAAATCGCCGCAAAACTGGATGAAATCCTGAAGGGCGATGACCCGGAAGAGGCGCCTGCACTTTAAACCCCGCCAACCATTTGCACAAAAAAGCCGGCTGTTTTCACAGCCGGTTTTTGAATTCAGTGCGTGCCCGTTTCCCGGTTTCAGCAGCGGACCGGGAAGGTGAAGTAGGTGTCCGGCCAGGGTTCGCCGGCCAGGGTAAAGTGCCACCATTCCTCGTCCAGGGGAAGGAAGCCGTTGGAAACCATGATATCGCGGAGAAGCATCCGGTTGGCATACTGCTGTTCCGTGATTCCCCGGTAATCCGGATGGCTCACCTCCCCGAAAAAGTCGAAGGGGCTGCCCATGTCCAGTTCTTTCTGCATCCGCATATCGTACAGCGTCAGGTCCACGGTGCTGCCCCGGCTGTGGCCGGAGCGTTCCGCGATATACCCGCCGGGAATCAGGGTATCCTTGTCGATTCCCGGGTAGAAGTAGCGTTTCATGCGGACGTCGGAGGAGTCCCCGGCCCAGCGCATGAAATGGTCCACCGCTTTCTGCGGGCGGTACGCATCAAAGATCTTCAGCCGGTATCCCCGGGCGCGCGCGTCATCGCTGGCCCGCTTCAGGGCGGAGGCCGCTTCCGCGGTCAGCAGCGCGGCCGGCTGCTCATACCCGTCGATGCGCTCGCCGACAAAATTGAAGATGGAATAGTAGCGGATCTCCAGGATCACGTCCGGAATCATATCACTCACGGAGACAAATCCCCATACGTTGTTCGAAATCATTGCTCAGTTTCCTTTCTGCCGTCAGGCGCCGAGTATGGATCCGACCAGGATACCCAGCCAGGTGCCGATCACATACCCGAAGGTACCGACCAGCATACAGGGTCCGATCAGCTTCACCCATCCCTGGGATATCGCCATGCCCGCGGCCGTGGTCGGTCCGCCGATATTGGCGTTGGAAGCCAGGATGATTTCTTCCAGGTCAAACCGGAGCAGTTTCCCGCCCAGGAAGCAGAACAGCATGTTCACCAGCACGATGATCATGCAGAACAGCAGCAGGATCGGGGCGCTCCGGATCAGGATCCCGATGGATGCCGGCACGCCGATAGCGAAGAAGAACAGGTAGATCAGCCATGTGCCGATTTCCTGCGCCCCGCGCATATCGGCCGCCTGCTTTTCAAAGCAGGTGGACCAGATCAGCGAGAAGTTGGTAATCCATACGTACTGGCTGCCGAAGAAGGTGTTCAGCATCTTCAGGAACCAGTTGTCCGTCGGGATCAGGCTGGCAAAGAAACCGCCGACAAGTTTGGAAAGGAACACGACAATCACCGCGAAGGCCATATCCACAGCGATATCCTTCAGGGAGATTTCCTTCCGGGTCCAGTACTGCGCCGCCAGGGTTTCCCCCTCGCCGCTCTTCCCGTTCTCCTGCACGTCGTCAATGTGCGGATGGCTGTACCGTTTCCGGAACCACAGGCTGCCTGCGATGCCCATCAGCACCAGAAAATAGATGGCCATGTTCAGGTTGTCCGCCACCGTGGCCGATGCCTTCAGGGTCGGCTCCACGTGGAATGCGTCGGACAGTGCGGTAAAGTTCACACCGCCGCCGATGTAGGAACCGGTCATCATCGCGCCGACGCCGGGGAGTCCTTCCAGCGTGCCTCCCAGCAGCAGGGTAGCCAGGACCGCGCCGGCCACCGTTCCGGCAGCGCCGATCAGGAAGATGGCCAGGAAGCGTCCGGCTTCCCGGTGCATCTTCCGCAGGTTCGTCCGGATCAGCAGCAGCGGAATGGCCAGCGGCACCGCATAGCCCCATACGATATCGTCAAATACGGCCGCCTCGGCCGGAATCACATGCAGGTTCACCAGGGCGATCGCGATTACCAGCGTGATAATCGCACCGGACATTTTGGATGCCCACCGGTACTTCTGTTCCAGCCAGATGGCCAGGAAGGTGGATGCAAACAGGATCGCCAGCAATGCCCAGTGGTTGTCCGGTGCAATCAGGGATTGGACGGTTTCTGTCATGGAGTTCCCTCCGTGTTTTCAGCCGCCGGATTACGGCGGTTATTTCTTTTTCCCGATCTTTTCAAACAGCGGGAATGCTTTCGGGTAGATTCCGATGATCACAAAGATGATCACGGCGTAGCGTGCCGCGCGGACCAGGAAAGCGCCCATGGTTCCGCCGGCAAGGAATTCCTTGCTGAAAGGCAGCTTCAGCACCGTATTCAGCACAAAGTAGATCACGAACGCGCCGGCCACCCGCAGGATCATGGCCCATATGTTGCGGGTATCCATAAAATTCACGTACTTCGCTTCAAAGTGGATCGCGGCGATCAGGCCGATCATCAGGCCCAGGGAGGTGTAATAGTCCTCCGTCCGGACGAAGAAAATCCCGGGCAGCACCGAAGCCAGCAGGATCAGGTGCCGGATCCATTCATTCTTCACTTTCTTTTCCAGCAGCAGGACGATTCCGGCTCCGGCCAGTCCCAGCGCCCACCCGGCCAGGATGTCCGTCGGATAGTGCATTCCGGTGATGGCCCGGCTCACGCCCACCAGCAGAGTGATGAGAACGGCAATAATCCACATCCACTTTTTCTTCACTTCAGCTGCCAGGGGGATAAACAGCGCCATGGTCGACGCGCTGTGGGTGCTGGGGAAGGAATATCCCTGGGCGGCAATATCATCCATGGAAGCGCTGTTCCCGACGTCCGCCACACCCTGCACCCGATCCGGGTATTCCATATAGGGCCGGGGCCGCATCACCGCCGCCTTGATCATCGGCAGCCAGGTATTCACCGCCGTGATGATCAGCGCCAGGCGTTTTCCGCTTTCCTTTTTCCAGCAGAAAAGAACAATCAGCAGCACCAGCAGCAGGCCGAGCTCTCCGCCGATAAAGCTCAGGGCCGCCCCGACCGTGTTGTTCAGGCTTCCCAGGGCTTTCTGGATCCATTCAATCTGTCCGACTTCCCATTCCATCTTGTCTGTCTCCCCAGAAAATTACTTGGGGCGGCCCGTCCGCGCCGTGCGCATCTGCGGGGTGTTCCGCCCTGTTCCGGTAACAAGCCTAACATATGATGTCCATCAGATGTCCGTCATCCACAGGGCATTTTTCGCAATTCTTTCGTTTTTTGCAGTTTTTTCTGCCGAAAAAAACCGCAGGGCCGGTGTTTTTGGCTCTGCGGTATCATTTTTCTTCGTTTTTTATGGTCTTACGCTGGCGTCAATCACCCGGATTTCCGGGCTGCCTTCCGTCGGGCAGAGGCGGTATTCCCCAGCTGCTGCGGGCAGGATCACTGTCTCCGCGTAGTGGACGGCAAACGGCCGGAAGGCTCCGTCCGGGCTTTCGATGGTCATTTCCTTCCCTTCCACCAGGTTCAGGACGTGCACGCTGTCATTGCACGCACAGGTAACCGGCCGGCTCAGCGTATACCGGATGGTTTCCAGGAATTCCCGGGGATGAAGGCCCGTGCGTTCCGCCAGGATGCCGTCTTCCTGCCGGATCGTCTCAGTCCGGTTTACCAGCTCCCGCTTCACCCATTCCGTGTTCCGATCCCACTGGATATTGTTTTTCCCATGGTGGATGTGAATCGGGCGCGGCAGCCCGTCCAGGCCGACCCGTCCCCAGTCCCACAGCTTGAAAGTAAAGATATACGGCGTCGCGCTGATCTCCAGCACCACCGTGTCCGCCCCGGAGCAGTGGACTGTTCCGGCCGGAATCAGCAGGTGGTCGTGCTTTTTCACCGGAATGCGGTTCACGTATTTCCCGGCGTCAAACGCGGGGCCGCCCTTCTGCGCGGTCTCCAGGTCTTCCGTCATTTCCTCCGGGCATATCCCAGTTTTCACGCCCAGGTACACTGCCGGATCCTTTTCCTCATCCGCCTCCAGGATGTAGTAGCTTTCGTCCTGCGTATAGTGCATGCCGAACTGCTCCTGGATGTATTCCGTCAGCGGGTGCACCTGCAGGGAGAGGTTTCCGCCCTCCATCGTGTCCAGCAGGTCAAAGCGGATCGGGAATTCCGCGCCGAACCGCCCGTGCACCCGTTCCCCCAGCAGCTCGTGCGGATGGGTCAGCACCAGGTCGATGGCGGGGAACTCCAGCGTGATATCCCCGAAAGTCAGCCCCAGCCCGTTCTCTTCCGGCACACCGTCAAAGCCCCAGGCCAGGTTGGCCGCGTCCGTCGGGATCTCCAGCTGTTTCCGGATCCACTGGCCGCCCCATACCCCGGGATCGAAGTAGGGGCGGACGCGGAATGGCTGCACGGCCGCCTGGTCCAGCGCGTCCAGGTAGGCGGCCCCGGTTACCGCTTTCGGCTTTTCCGGGTCATTCGCGTCGATCATCAGGTCCACTTTGGGCAGCAGCTTCGTCTTCAGCCGGTCAGCCATCCGCCACAGCACAAAGTAGCCGTATTTGTATTTGGTCAGCAGCGGCGCGTCCCCGTTGTCCAGGCCCCAGTTGCCCTGGCCCTTCCGGTACCGCAGCTGGATTTCCCACCGCGTGATGTTGAAGTACAGCAGGACGTCCCCTTCCGCCGCCAGCGAAGCCCCGGTGCCGCACACCAGCGCCAGGCCGTCCCGGATTCCCGCGATCCGTTCCCGGGCTGCGGCGAGCTTCTCCTGATCGAAGCAGGCGTCCAGCGTCCGGTGGGTCATCAGGCCGAAAACCCGGTCATCCCCCTGGTCGCCGTATACCCGTTCAAACAGTTTTTCTCTCGGCAGCAGGAGCTCCCGGGTGTCGATCACCGTGGCGGGCGAAAGCTTTTCCAGCTCCCGGATCACGCCGTCCGGATCCACGCCCGGGTACAGTTCGCATACCGCCACACACCGGTCCCCGGTCATCTGCTTCCGGATCTCTGCCCGCACGGCTTCCCAGCCTTCCGCGGCGCAGGCGTCCCCCGCCACCCGGATGGATGGATATGGATCGTAGTTGTGAAAACTGCTGTATTTCATGCTTTGCCACCGCCGCCCCGCGTTTCCGGATTCTCCCGTCCGGATGCCAGCAGCCCCTCCAGGATATATTCCGTCGTATCGCTGATCACCAGGATTTCCATTTCCGGATACCGCCTCCGGATCTCACCGCCGAAATACTTCTCCGCCTTGGAAATCTGTCCGCCCAGCACCAGCCGGTCCGGCCGGAAGGAAGCGATAAACGGCTCCAGCGCCTCCGCAATGAGGCGGCCGAATGCCTCCCATACCGCGGCCGCCTGCCGGTTCTCCTGCGCGGCCAGTCCGGAAAGGTCCTTTCCGGAAGTCCCGGCCGGGAAGCCCGCCTCCGCGGTCAGCTTTGCCAGGCCGCGCACGGAAACCCAGTCGTCGATGATTCCCCCGCGGAAGGGAAACGGATAGATCCAGCCGTCGTCCGGGGCCCCTTTCCCCTTCTTCACCAGCCGGCCTTCTTCCAGGAACGCAGATCCCGTGCCCGTCCCGATGGCCAGGCAGATCGTCCGCCCGCCTGCGCAGGCAGGCTCCCGCGCCGCAGTTCCCAGCGCGAAGGAATCCACGTCATGCCGGAAGAAAAACCGCACGTCCGGCGCCAGCACGTCCTGGCCCGGAATGCCTTTCAGCGCTTCCTCCAGTGCAACGCCGTCAATCGCATCATATTTGTCCAGTCCCCGGATATGGCTGATGCCGTTCGGGTAGTCAAACGGTCCGGGGAATGCCATCCCGACGGTCCCCAGGCGGTACCCGCCGGCCTCCAGGATTTTCTTTTCCCGGCCGATCACGTCCAGCAGGTTCCCGAGGATCTCTTCCCGGTCCTCCCGCGCGTGCGAAGGCGCCGAATGGATTTCATCCAGGCGGTTTCCGTCCCCAGAAAACGCCGCGCTTTTGATTTCGGTTCCGCCCGCGTCCAGCAGTACATATCCGTTCATCGGGTTTCTTTCCTCCTGCCTTCCGTTCTTTGCCCGGGTTCACTCCCCGTCCTTCGGGGAACGGTTTTTCCGGATCCGGCGGCTCTTTTTCACCGGCTCCGGCGCCGTGTGGTAGGCCGCCTCATATTCCGCGATCATCCCTTCCTGCCCTTTCCGCCGCAGCTTGCGGAAGAGAAGCTTCCGGATGATGTCATAGATCACGGCAAACAGCGGCACGGCCACCAGCATGCCCACCAGGCTCCACAGGCCGCCGAAGAACAGGATGGCAAACGTAATCCAGAATCCGGATATCCCGGTCGTATTGCCGATAATCCGGGGGCCCAGCACATTTCCGTCAAACTGCTGCAGCACCAGGATGAAAATCACAAACATCAGGCAGTGCACCGGGTTTTCCAGCAGCAGGATCAGCGCGCAGGGAATTGCCCCGATAAACGGCCCGACAAAGGGAATGATGTTCGTCACGCCGACAATCACGCCGATCAGCGCCGGGGAGGAGAAGCCCATCAGCAGGCACCCCAGGAAGCAGAGCACGCCGACGATGGCGGAATCCAGCAGTTTCCCCAGCAGGAAGCCGTGGAAGATATGGTCGATAAAATGGACCTCCTCTTCCACCTTGGGCAGCCACCGTTCCGGGCAGACCCCCTGCAGCGTCAGCCGGCTCTGCGCCGCAAAGCGCTTGCGGGCCGCCAGCAGGTAGATGGTCACAATCAGTCCCAGCAGCGAATCCTTCACCGCCACGGCAAACCCGGTCACATAGGTGGCCGTGCCGGAAAGCACGGTGCCGACCACGGGCATCAGGCCGTTCTCCTGCCAGCTGGCGATGCCGCCGGAAACCTGGGTGAAGATCCGGTCCCACCAGGACCGGAGGTCCGGCTCGTTCGCCAGCCACTGGTCAATCTGCTGCCGTGCGCTGTTGATCTGGCCCGGCAGGGCGTTCACCACGCTCACCAGGCTCCGGATCACCTGCGGCACCAGGATCGCCGTCAGCAGGGTGATCACCGCGATCGTCAGGATCAGGGAAATCGCGATGGACAGGCCCTTGCAGAGCTTTTCCGCCCGGCCGCGGGTCCAACCCAGGAAAGCGCGGTCCAGCGCGTTGCAGGCCGGCGCCAGCAGGTAGGCCAGCGCCCCGCCGATGATGAACGGCCGCAGGATGGCCATCACCTTGTTGAACGCACCGCTCACCTGATCCATCCGGTCGATCAGGAACCAGCAGAGGATCCCCGCCGCGATCACCAGGAAGGCGGTCACCCCGGCTTTGAAATACACCTTATTCTCTTTCAGCCTCATTCAAAATTCCCCCTGCCCGGGCATCATGCCCGGCTTGCCCGCCGTCTTTTATGTTTCCTCAGCGGTCCACAATCCGCCGCCGGTTCATCCATCCGCCCTTCCGGTAATAGATCACCAGCGCGATGCTCGTAATCGTCCACGATACCGTGTAGGAAAGGCACAGCGACAGCAGTGTGCCGAAATATGAGAACACCGTCAGGATCCAGATTACCCGGAACAGGCATACGCCGATTCCGATGATCACCACCGGGTTAACCGCGTCCCCGGCGCCCCGCAGCACCGCGGATAGCACTTCCACCAGGACCCAGGTAAAGTAGAACGGCACGAAATAAGCCATGATCAGGTAGGTGGTCTCCACCACCGCCTCATCGGGCGTCAGCAGCCGCAGCGCCGGGATCGCGGTCAACATCAGCCCCGCGCTCACCACCACGGTGATCACCAGGTGCATAATCAGCCCCTGCTTCACGCACTGCCGCACCCGGTCCGTCCGCCCGGCTCCGTAGTTCTGCGCGATAAAGCTGGTGATTGCCGCGCCCATCGCGTTGCTGATCGCCCAGTAGAATCCGTCGGTCTTGCCGCTCATCGCCCAGGACGCTACCACCACGGTCCCCAGGGAGTTCACGCCCACCTGGATAATCATGTTGGAAACGCTGTACATGGAGGACTGCAGCCCCGCCGGGACCCCCAGCCGCAGCATGTTGGCCAGGTAAACGCCCTTGATCCCCAGCTCCCGGAAGGTCAGCCGGTATTCCTGTCCCTTCCGGTTCAGCTGCCGGGTCAGCAGGGCGGTATTCACCACCTGGGCTGCTACCGTGGCGATGGCCACCCCGGCGATTCCCCATCCGAACACGATCACGAACACCGCGTCCATCACGATGTTCAGCACGCAGCCCGCCACCATAAACAGGAACGGATGGAAGGAATCCCCCACCGCCCGCAGGATGCTGGATTCCATATTCAGCACCATCAGGAACGGCACGCCCAGGAAGTAAATCCGCAGGTACAACACGGCGCCTTCCAGCGTCTCCTCCGGCGTGTTCAGCAGCCGCAGCAGTGCCGGCGACGCGGCAAACCCCAGGACCATCAGGGCAATCCCGAACAGGCCCATCACCGTCACCGCGTTGCCGATGGCCTTATTCAGGTCTTCCCGCCGGCCGGCGCCGTAAATCTGCCCGATCACGACGGAAGCGCCGGCGGTCATCGCCACAAAGAAGCCCACCAGCACGTTGATGATCTGGGCGGAGCTTCCGCCGACGGAGGCCAGGGCGTTGGTGCCCACAAACCGTCCCACAATCAGACCGTCCACCGCGTTGTACAGTTGCTGGATGATCGTCCCCGCGGCGATCGGCAGGAAGAAAACCAGCAGCTTTTTCCATACGCTGCCTTCCGTCAGGTTGGTCTTTTCCCTTGCGCTCTTCATTTTTCAAACCACCGCCCGGAGAATTCCGCCACGGCTTCCGCCAGCTTCTTGATATCCCAGCCGGACGCGTTCACCGTCAGGTCGAATCCGCTTCCGTCCGTCGCGCTCTTCCCGGTCAGGATCTCCCGGATCTGCCGCCGTTCCCGGTCAATCCTCCGGATATTCCGCAGGATTTCCTTCTCCGTCAGGCGATCTTCCGGTTCCTTTTTCTCCTCATACCGGACGCACCGGGCCAGCCGGCTTTCGATATCCGCACACACGTAGATCCGGAAGGGGTTCACGTCGTGCAGGATCACGTCCGCGTCCCGCCCGACGATCACGCAGTCATTGCCCTCTTCCGCGATTTCGCGGATGATCTCCCGCTGCTTCACCAGTACCTCCGTGTTCCGCCAGCCCGCTCCCATCGGCTGCCGGAAGCTGTTCCGGTAAGTCAGCTGGTACTGGTGCCATCCGTGGCCGTTCAGCACCCGGTGCACATAGTCCGGGTCCAGCCCCTGCTGTTCCGACAGCATCTGGATGATCTCCCGGTCATAGTAGTCCCATCCCAGGATGTCCGAAAGCCGTTTTCCCAGCTCCCGTCCCCCGCTGCCGAACTGCCGGCTGATGGTAATAATCCTGGCAGCCACTGCCGCCGTCATCTCCTTCCCGTCTGTCCGCGATGCTTACACGTTCCGGGTCCGCACCGTCCGGATGTTCGGATGCTCGGAAAGCGTGGTGATCAGGTCCTGGTAATGGGTCTTCCCGCGCATGGACAGGGTGTACACGTTGGTGTACATGTTCTTCCCGTTCTCCCCGGTCTCCGCGTGGAAGTCCTGGTCCAGGATCTTGACCTCCATCTTCTCAAACGTCTCCCGGATATAGGCCAGCGTCTCATTGCGGTGCACAAACTGGATCTCCAGCCGCTTGTACGTGTTCACGTGCACGATCTGCTGCATCAGCTTCAGCACCACCATCACCACCAGGCAGGCCACCAGCGCCATGGTCGTAAACCCGGCGCCCACAGCCAGGCCGAGGCATGCCGCGCACCACAGGGAAGCCGCGGTGGTCAGGCCGGTAATCCGCCGGTCGGCGATGATGATCGTCCCGGCTCCCAGGAAACCGACGCCGGATACGATCTGTGCGGTCAGGCGTCCCACGCTCACGTTGATGTGCGGATCGCCCAGCGAAACCACATAGGCGATGGTCTGCTGCTCCACCAGGCCGATCAGTGCGGCTCCCAGGCACACCAGCACATGCGTCCGCATGCCGGCCGGCCGGTTTTTCGATTCCCGCTCCACGCCGATGATGGTTCCGAAGACCACCGCGGCCACAATCCGCAGCAGCATCTGCCAGAACGTCAGCGGCTGTCCGAAGCTTACCCAGTCAAGTACCATATCGCACCTCCTGTGAACAATCAGGTTTATGTTTCCGGCTTTCCGGCCGGTTGCTCAGCGTGTTTCCCTGCGGGCACCGTCCTGCTCCTTTTCGGTTTGATCCGCGGACAGGTCCGCCGTTTTTCCTTTTCCTTTCATCCGGGGATCCCGGGCAAAGCAGGGCACCTCAGCGCACGGTGCCTCATAGGCATACCGCTTCGCGCGGCCGCCGATGGCCTGGTACCAGTTTCCAGTCACCTCATTCACAATATGGAGGGCATCCTCCGTCTCCTCCATCTCAAACAGCAGGATGCGCTTGCGGCTGTGCTCGTTCGGGCAGTGGCACGCCATCATAAGCTGTCCGGAAAATGCGCGGAAGAGCATCCCGTGGCCGCCGTCCAGGGAATACAGCGGATCCTTCCGCTGCTTCCACGGTCCCCGGATTTCCCCGTTATCGCTCACCGCGTACGAAATGGCATAGCTGCCTTTCGGCGTAAAGCTGGACCAGAGCATCAGCAGCTTTCCGCCCGGCAGCCGGTGCAGGAACGGTCCGTCCGTCACACCGCCCGGTCCCGACCACGGGCCGTCGGAAGCCCGGAAGAGGATCACCGGCTCCCCAATGGCTTCCCCCAGGTCTTCGGACAGCGGCACCGCGCAGATCTGCCCGTCGTCCACCTGCAGCCATTCATGGCAGAACACCAGCCACGGTGCGCCTTTCCGGTCCACGTACAGCGTCCCGTCCAGGCAGTGCCAGCCCTCCGGCGTCAGCGGTTCCTGCCGCACCGGGCGGAACGGCCCCTTCGGGCTTTCCGATACCAGGCACTGGCAGCGGCGGTAGGTTCCCTCCGCCCGGAAGGAGCTGATCAGGTAATACTTTCCCCGCCACAGATGGCATTCCGGGGCCCAGTAGTCCCGGTCCGCCCAGAAATCCCCTTTTTCAAAGCATACCGCCGGGGCGGACCAGTGGATCAGGTCCGGGCTTTCCAGCACGTAAAAATACCCCGGGCCCGCCGGCACCTCCGGAAATCGTTTGGTGTCCGCAAACTGGACGTAGGTGTAATACCGCCCGCTTTTCGCGTCCGCAAGGATAAACGGATCGCTGATATGCACGTCCCGGATATGGTACGGATACTCCTTCACCACCGCCGGTTCATCATCGCACCGGAACATCGCGGCCCCCTCCTTTTCCGTCCGGAAATACATCCGCGCGGTTCTCCCGGATCCTTCCGGGAATCCCCGCGCCCTTTCACTATTCCCTCGTTTTTTCTGCCTGTCCATCATACCATGGAAAGCATCCTGTGACAATAACTGTCCCCGGCGCCGGGACAGTCCGGGCGCCGGATTTTCCGCCGCGGAAAGCCTTTTTTGCCGGTTATGTTGAATTTGAGAATAATTTTCATTTTCTTCTTGACACAGCCTTCTTCCGGTGTAAAATGAGAGCAGTTTTCAATTCGCAAGGGGGTGTCCGCTGTGAACAGGCGCAGGAAGCAGGCCGCGCTGTGGGTCTGCCTGGGCTATATCGCGTTCCTGCTCATGGCTTCCGCCTTCATCGCGCTGGAAGCCGGCCACGACTGTGCCGGCAAGGACTGCGCGGTCTGCCTGCAGGTCGCCCGGATGCATGCCCTGCTCAGCCACGGCACGCTCCTGGGAATGGCCATTGCAGGTTCCTTTGTCCTGCTCCTGTCCGGGGCGGTCCGGTCTGTCCGGACTGCCGGCCCGGTGTTCTCCCTGTCGCCCGTCTCTTTAAAAGTCCGGATGAACAATTGATCTCCCCCGGGTATTTCTGTCTGTTATCACTGAAAAAACCGGAGGAATCACTGAAAATGAAAAAACTGCTTTCTTTTGCTGCAGCCCTTTTTGTGCTGCTGTCCTGCTTCGCGCCCGCCACAGCGGAAGCCGGAAAAATCAGCGTCGTCACCACCATCTTCCCCATCTATGACTGGGTCCGCGAAATCGTCGGCGCCAACGACCATGTGGATGTCTCCATCCTGCTCGACAGCGGTGTGGACCTGCACTCCTACCAGCCCACGGTTCAGGACATCCTGAAGGTGTCCACCGCGGACGTCTTTGCCTTTGTCGGCGGTGAAAGCGACGAATGGGTGGAAGGCGCCCTGGCGGAAGCCGTCAATCCGGAGATGAAGGTCGTCAACCTGGTGGAAGCCATGGGGGAAGACATCAAAATGGAAGAAATCGTGGAAGGCATGGAGCATGAGCACGACCATGACCACGATGACCATGATCATGACGAAGACGATCATGACCATGATGAGGATGACCATGATCACGACGAAGACGAAGACGAACATGACCATGACCATGAACATGAGCATGAGCATGAGGAAGAAGCGGATGAACACGTATGGCTGAGCCTGCGCAATGCGCAGAAGCTGGTGGCCGCCCTCACGGACGCCCTCTGCAAAGCGGATCCCGCCGATGCGGAAGCCTTCCGGGCGAACGCGGCAGCCTACATCGAAAAGCTGGCCGCGCTGGACACGCAGTACAGCGAAGCCGTGAATTCCGCCGCCTTCAGGACCATCCTGTTCGGCGACCGGTTCCCCTTCCGCTACCTCGCGGATGATTACGGCCTGGATTACTTTGCCGCTTTCTCCGGCTGTTCCGCGGAAAGCGAAGCCAGCTTTGCAACCATCGTATTCCTGGCCGGCAAGGTGGATGAGCTGGGCCTGCCCACCGTCCTGACCATCGAGAACCCGCGCACCCGGATTGCGCAGACCATCGTGGAAAGCACCCAGGCAAAGAACCAGAAGATTCTTTCCCTGGATTCCATGCAGGGGACCACGGCCGCGGATATCGCCGCGGGCGCAACCTACCTCGGTATTATGGAAAGCAACCTGGCGGTCCTCCGGGACGCGCTGAACTGAACATCTCCTGTGCCCGCATGCTGAATTCCGGATCAAAAGGAGGAACCTGAGATGAAGAAAGCCGTTCTGCTCCCGGTGCTTGGCCTGGTCATTCTGCTGCTCACATCATGCGCGCCGGCCGGCGGAAACCCGCCTGTCCCCGCGGAAACCGCGCCTGCCGCGGCCCCCGTCACGGTGGACCTGGATCTGTCCGGCATGAGCGGAACCGTGGTCTACGCCCAGGTCTACAACCTGCTTTCCAACCCGGAGGAATACATGGGAAAAACCATCCGGATTGCCGGTTACTACAGCGTATACGAGGATACAGAGCTGAACAAGGTATACCACGCCTGCGTCATCCCGGACGCGACCGCCTGCTGTGCCCAGGGGCTCGAGTTTGTCTGGAAAGGCGATCATACCTGGCCGGATGACTATCCGGAGGAAATGACCGGTATCACGGTCACCGGCCGCCTGGACAAATATGAGGAACTCGGCCTGGAATACCTGCACCTGGTCGACGCAGACCTGGTTTGCGACCCGTCCGGGGAGTAATCCCGGTCCCGCAGGCGGAAAGCAGTCCCGGAAGCCTTCGCTTCCGGGACTTTTCTGTCACTGCCTAATTCGTTCATCGGGTTCCTTCTGCAGGTAACACGGATCGCCCTGCCGTCCGGGTTCACCGGCACACCGGTACCCGGCAGGCCGCCTGCAGTTCTTTCTGCCACCGTGCCGCGGTTTCCTCGTCCGGCGCCCGGAACCCGTCTTCCGGCAGGCCCAGCTGCCGGCGCTTGTTGTTGCCCAGCGCGTGATACGGCAGCAGGTCCACCTGCCGGATCCGGGGAAACGCTTCGGTCAGCTTTCCAATCCCCCGAAAGTGCTCCGGCGTATCGTTCACGCCGGGGATTACGGGACAGCGGAGGATGATCTCCGCGCCTTCCCGGTACAGCATCTCCAGGTTTTCCCGGATCAGGCGGTTGTCCTGCCCGGTCCATTTCCGGTGTTCTTCGGGGTCTGTAATCTTCCAGTCAAACAGGAACAGCCCCGTATACGGCAGGATGGCTTCATAGGCCTCCGGGGCCGCATATCCGCAGGTTTCCACCGCCACATGGATATTCTCCCGGTGCAGCAGGATAGCCAGCGCGGCTGCGAAGGCCGGCTGTTCCATCGGTTCCCCGCCCGAGAGGGTCACGCCGCCGCGGCTGCGGAAAAAGGGCCGGTCCGGCAGGATCCGCTCCGCCACCTCTTCCGGTGTCATTTCCTTTCCGCTGATCCGGCAGGCCTCCGCCGGGCATACGGAAACGCACGTCCCGCACCCGGTGCAGCGGGCGGAATCCAGTTCCCCGTGCGCCCCGCGCGCCCCGGCCGGGCATACGGCGCACGCCCCGCAGTGCACACAGCGGGATTCATTCACCATCACCTGCGGTCCGGGCTTCTGCGCTTCCGGGTTATGGCACCACCGGCAATGCAGCGGGCAGCCCTTCAGAAACACGCTGGTGCGGATTCCCGGCCCGTCATTGACGGAAAACGGGATAATGTCCGTTACAGTTCCGCGCATCTCAGTACAGGGCACGGGAAAGCATATCCGCCTGGGTGCCGCTGTCCAGGTTCACAAACCGCGCGCTGAATCCGCCCACGCGCACAAACAGGTTCTGGTGCAGTTCCGGATGGATCATGGCGTCCTCCATTTCGCCCTTGTCCATCACGCTGATATTCAGGGAAAGGATTCCCATGTCAAACGCGGTGTCGATCAGGTCGCGCACCACGTCCGGATGCTTCCGGAACAGGTCCGCGCTCAGCTTCAGGTTCTGCGCCGTGCCGGCTGTCAGTTCCATCCGGGTGGAGGCCAGCGAGCGCAGCAGCGCCGGCAGGCCGTTGTGGTCCATGCCGGCCATCGGGTTGTTGCCGTTGGAAAGGTAGGTATACGCGTGCCGGCCGTCCGCCGTGGCCAGGGTGTTCCGCCCCAGGTCCACGTTCGCGCCGTTGTTGATCATTACCACCAGGTAGGAGCTCAGCCCCTGGGCCTTCGCCTGGGCGGCCGTCGTCTCAAACACGTGGGTGTTCACGGTCCGCGCCATGCCGTCCGCCACCGGGTCGTCATTGCCGAACTTCGGGCACTTCTGCAGTTTCAGGCGCAGCTCCTCATGCCCGGCGAAGTCCGCGTCCAGGATGTCCACCAGCTCCCGCAGCGTCAGTTCCTTTTTCTCATACACATATTCCCGGATGGCGGTCAGGCTGTCGGAAACCGTGGTGTTGCCGTAGGTTTCATATGTACCCGCCAGGTACCGCACGCCGCCGTCTGTCAGTGCCTTCGCCCGCTCCACGCAGTCGTCCATCAGCAGGCTCATCATCAGCATCGCGCCGTTTTCGCGCACCGTGTCATATACCAGGCGCTGGTGCCGCGCGGCAATTTCCGTAAAGTATTCCACCTGCTTTTTGTAGGCGTCCAGCAGTTTCTCAAAGGTGTCAAAGCTTTCCGGGGTGCCGAGGTTCAGCCCGTGGGGGCATCCGCGGATCGGGTCGGTCCCCTCGTGCAGCGTCACCTCCAGCGCCTTGGCCAGGTTGATGATGTCGTTGGGCGTGCCGATGCTCCGGTGCCCCAGCACGTATTCCCCGCATCCGAAGAAGCCGTACTGCTCCGCCTCACAGGGGGAAACATGCATCATGTTCTCCACCGCACGCACGGACGCCTCGTCGTTGAACAGCAGCGGGTAGGTCATCCCGTCCCCGAGCATCTTCATGGCAAAGCGGATCACTTCTTCGGAAAGCCCCTTGTACATCCGCAGGGAGAATTCCGGCTTCAGCTCGCGGAAGCGCAGTCCCGCCTTCATGATCGCCATGGATACGCGGTCCGCGTTTTCCGGGTTCCGCCGCCCGAGGCCGCCCATCACGATCCGCCCGTCGCGGCTGTCCGTTTCCTTCATCAGGCGGTAGAAGGAAAGCAGCAGTTCAACCGCTTCCTCCTCCGTCATGGTACCGCGGTCGATATCCTGCGCGTACAGGTCGCCCAGGTATACGTCCATCCGGCCGAAGTCCCGTCCGCCGGTCATCGCGGAATAGATCCACACCAGCTGCAGCGCGTCGCGGAAACATGCCGGCGCGCCGGTCTTCAGCCGTGCCAGGCTGTCCAGCACCGGCTGCACCCGGGCGGCATCCCATCCCTCCGCCTCCAGCTGCCGGAACTGTGCTTCATACAGGCCCAGGATCTCCGTCAGCAGGTCCGTCAGTCCCTCCAGCGCCTGCAGGAAGTCCTTCTGCTCCGCGGTAAGGGATTCGTCCCCTGCCCGGGCGGAAACCTCCGCCTTCAGTCCCGGCAGGCCCAGCTGTACCAGCTTGTCATAGTCCAGCTGGGAAAACACCAGCCGGTACAGGCCGAAGATCACGCCGGAGTCCTGCGACCACAGGTCGCTGGGCATCTCGCGCTTCATCTCGTCGTCAAACTTCGCGCGGACCTTCGCGTTCACGTTTTCCTTTTTCCAGTAATCAATCAGCCCGGCAATCTTCGCGCGGCTTTCCGCCGTCTGGGAAGAACGGTTCATCACCCGCTCCATCCGGCCGATATCCGCGTAGTATGACACGTTGTCCAGCCCGTCCGTATCGTCGTCCCAGTAGCTGGGCGCCACGCCGAGGGGGCGGAACATGCGCCTCCCGGCCAGCAGGTCCCCTTCCCGGGCGGGAGCGATGGCCGCGGGCAGGGAAACCTCCAGGCATTTCAGTTCCCGCGCAGCCAGGCCGCGCCCGCTGTTTTCCTGATACACCTGCGTATACCTGAACTCCATGTCCAGGCTGTCTTCCAGGTGCGCGTCATCCCAGGCCAGGTATCCTCTCATAGCCGACCTCCAAAAAATCGTTCGGTTGTATGGTTCGGTTCAATCATATTGTAAAAAACAGGCATCCAAAACCGAAGTGCATGAATGAGCAGAAAATATGCAAAAAGTAAGATGAATGATACCGGAAGTGCGTTTACATTTGATCCCATGCTTTGTATAATAAGGATATCAACGGAGGAAACATCAATATGCTGATTGAATATGGCAACACGGTTGTCTGCGATACATGGGAACTGAATGAGGAAACACCCACGGGTTATTCCCGCATCTATTATGTCCTGGAGGGCGATGTCACCTATGAGGCGGCGGACGGCCGGCAGACCCTGAAGCCCGGATACCTCTATGCCCTTCCCTCCACGGAACCCTACCATGTCTGGCGGAACAAGTCGAAGGATTTTGCCTGCACCTACCTGCATGTGGATTTCAGCAAATACCGGGTCAGCAGCCTCATCGAGCTGCCCGTGGAAAAAGGAAGCTGCCTGGATGATTTCATCGTCACGGTTTCCGCGGCCATCCGGGAGGAACGGATCGAACTGCTCGAGCAGCTGGCGGAAGCCTTCTCCTCCTTCCTCAAAAACCAGGAGGGCTTTATCCGGAATTCCCAGATGCTCACCCGTGTGCAGCGCCATATCGTCCACCATATTTCCGAAGACCTGACCATCGAGCGGCTCAGCGAGCTGTTCAATTACCATCCCAACTACTTCATCCGCCTCTTCCGGCGGGAGACCGGCTACACACCCTACCAGTATATTGTGCAGCAGCGCATGCAGTACGCGGTCACCCAGCTCAACCAGGGGCTGCCGAATGAGGAGGTCTGCTATTCCTGCGGGTATACGGATTCCTCCACCTTCACCCGCGCCTTCCGCAAATATTACGGGGTCGCGCCCCAGAAATACCGCAAGGGTTTCCGCAAGCCCTGAAGCGATTGGCTCATTCCGATTCTTAACTTTTGCACATTTTAGCTTACCTGCGGCACTTTTCGGCGGCAGCTGATATTGATACAATTTCTATAGCATCAGCGACAGTCGTAAATCAATAAATACCGTCAGGGGAGGAATGAGCCTTGTCCGTTATCGGCACACGTATTCCGAAGCATGAAAGCGCATTCAGCCGCTGGCTTCGCGGATTCGCCGGGTACAGGAAGTACGGGGCCCTCACCCTGATGTTCATTCCCGTTGTGCTCTATTTCTTCGTCTTCAAATATATCCCCATGGGCGGGATTGTCATCGCTTTCAAAAACTTCAAAATCAGCCAGGGCATCTTCGGCAGCGAATGGTGCGGGTTCGACCAGTTCCAGAAGCTGTTCCGCACGCCCACCTTCAGCCGTTCGGTCACCAACACCCTCGCAATCAGCGGGCTGAAGCTCCTCATTTGTTTCCCGGCGCCGATCATCCTGGCGCTCCTGATGAACGAGGTGACCCACCTCCGCTTCAAGAAAACCGTCCAGACGATCTCATACCTTCCCCACTTCCTCAGCTGGGTCGTCCTGGCCGGTATGTTCCAGCAGCTGCTTTCGCCGAATAACGGCGCTGTCAACGCCGTTCTGCGGGATGTTTTCGGCGTAAAGGAATCCATCTATTTCCTCGGCAGCAACACGTATTTCCGCGGAACGCTGATCGGGACCGACCTGTGGAAGAACGTCGGCTGGTCCTCCATCCTCTACCTGGCAACGATTTCCGGTATCGACCCGACGCTCTATGAAGCCGCCACGGTCGACGGCGCCACCCGGTGGCAGTGTACCCGCTACATCACCCTGCCCTCCCTGGTCAGCACCATCGTCATCATGCTGATCCTCAGCGTCGGCTCCATCATGGACGCGGGCTTCGACCAGGTGTTCAACCTCTACAACAGCGCCGTATACAAAACCGGCGATATCATCGATACCTATGTATACCGCTACGGCCTGGGCGAAATGAAATACTCCTTCGCCACCGCGGTCGGCCTCTTCAAAAATGTGATTGCCTTCGTCCTGGTGCTGGGCACCAACCTGGTTGCCCGCCGCATCAGCGGTGAGGGAATCTGGTAAGGGGGCGGCCGGATATGATGCAGAATAAATTCACCGTCGGCAAAGCCCTGATTTACCTGATCCTGGTCCTGCTCTGCGGTTCCATCGTCATCTGCTTCTGGCACCTGCTCAACCTGAGCCTGAGTCCCAGCTACATCGCCACCAAAGGCGGCCTGCTCCTCTACCCGAAGGACGCGACCCTGGATAACTACGCCAAGGTCATCGGCAATCGGTACATCTGGCTGGGCTATAAGAACACCATCATCCGCACGGTCATCGGTACGGTGCTGCAGCTGTTCTTCACCTCCATGGGCGCCTATGTGCTGAGCAAGAAGTTTTTCCCGCACCGCACCTTCTGGACGCTGTTCATCGTCTTCACGATGTTCTTCTCCGGCGGTCTCATTCCCAATTACCTGCTCGTCAAGGAGCTCGGCCTGCTGAATACCTACACGTCCATGATCCTGCCGGGGCTCATCAGCGCCTACAACATGGTCATCATCCGCAACTATTTCCAGTCAATCCCGGAGGATATTGAGGAAAGCTGCCTCATCGACGGTGCCGGCCGGTTCCGCATCTTCCTGCAGTTCATTCTCCCCCTGTCCAAGCCCATCCTTGCCACCGTCGCCCTGTGGCTGGCCGTGGGCCACTGGAACAGCTGGTTCGACGTCCTCATCTATATTTCGGACGACACCAAGTTCACCCTGCAGATTGTCCTGCGGCGGATTATCCTCACCGGCTCCAAGGAAATCCTGGATACCAGCGCCGCGGCCAACGCGGCGGAGATGGAATCCATCGTTTCCTCCGAGGGCCTCAAGGCCGCCTGCATCTATGTCACCACCCTTCCCATCCTCTGCGCCTATCCCTTTGTGCAGAAGTTCTTTGTGAAGGGCATCATGATCGGATCCCTGAAAGGATGAGATCCTTTCCGGAAATAAAAAGGAGGTAGCAAAAATGAAAGGAACCCGTATTCTTGCGCTGGCGCTGGCCCTGGTAATGGTCCTCGCGCTGGTCCCGACCGCCATGGCCGAGGATGAACCGATCAAGATCTCTGTGGCCGGTTACATGTTCGGACCGATCGACAACGAGAAAGACGTGATCACCCCGGCAGTGGAAAAGATGCTGAAGGAGAAGCACGGCATCAATGTGGACATCGAAGTCGTCTACATTGAGCAGGGCAACTACGCCGAAATCCTGAACACCCGGCTTTCCGGCGGCACCGCTCCCGACGTGTTCCTCGCGCAGAGCACCACCACCCTGAATGAATACTACGACCAGGGCGTCATCAAGTCCTGGGATGAGGAATTCTTCAAGGAGAATGCCCCGGACGTTTACAACTTCGTCATGAACGGCGCCGCCTACGGCGACCTGGCCGGTGATGTGGAAGCATGGAAGAAGGCCTCTGTCCGGGACGGCAAAATGATCGTCCTCCCGTCCTTCAAGCCCGACGGCTCCATGCCCTACAAGACCCTGATCTACCGCGGCGACTGGCTGGACAAGCTGGGCGTGACGGAGGAAACCCTTCCGAAGACCGTCGATGATTTCGTAGCCCTCATGGAACGCTTCGCCAAGGAAGACCCGGACGGCAACGGCCAGGATGACACCTACGGCTGCTCCATCACCGCGATGAAAGCGCTGTTCGGCTCCTACGGCCTGGGCACCGGCTTCTCCGGCAGCAATTCCTACTGGGTCCTGCGGGACGGCAAGGTTGCCAGCAGCGACGTCACCGACGATGCGAAGGCTGTCATCGGCATCCTGGCTGACATGTATGCCAAGGGCCTCATCGACAAGGAATTCGTCGCCGGCAAGGAATCCGTGGAAGGCAGCTACTGGGCCATCTCCCACGGCATGGTCAACGGCCTGTACGGCGTGAGCGCCAACGCGTCCATCGACCACTACCGCCTCAAGGGCATCGCCGGTCCGGAAGATGCGGGCGGACGCTGCGCGACCGAATACTGGTCTGTCAACGGTGAAGACTCCACCTTCGTGTACGGCCCGTGGCCGGCAGGCCCCAACGGCGATTACGGCTGGGAAGTCGGAACGCCTGTGGCCGTCAGCGAAAGCGCGGTCTACAACGCCAAGATGGACGACGAGAAGCTGGCAGTCATCTTCAAAATCCTGAACGCCTTCGCGACGGATGATGAACTGTACATGCTCGCCTTCGCCGGTATCGAAGGAGAACACTATACCAAGAATGAAGACGGCACCATCACCCGCACCATGGGTAATGAAGACCTGAACGCCGTGGGCGTCTGGGGATGCCGCAGCCTGTACGGCAGCGACCGTGCCTTCTCCGAGCTGGCCTACAACCTGGCCTTCTACAATGACAAGACCATTGCGAACCGCCTCAACTGGTTCAAGAAGGATCAGTACAACAGCTACATCCAGGATGTCGTCACCGAGACGCTCCCGAGCGCCGGTGAACTGTTCGCGGAAGTGAACACCATCCGTGATGAAGCGTATGTCGACTTCATCCGCGGCGATCGTTCCCTGGACACCTGGGATGACTTCGTAGCCGACTGGATGGCCGCCGGCGGCGAACAGCTGACGACCGAAGCCAACGAATGGTACGCGTCCCAGAATTAAGTGACTGCGTTCATGCAGGGGGCTGCCGCGGGTTTCCGCGGCAGCCCCTGTTTCTCAGATCCCCTGCCGGTTCGTCCCGGCCTGAACGTCGGGAACTGCTTTGCGTGAGAAGCGTTCCCGGGAGGAGAATTCAGCGTGGAACTGAAAGCGTTTTTTGATTCGGAGATTGCCCCCTGCGTCCGGGCGGACGGAGGGTGGCTGGAACTGGAGTGCGAGGAAGGCGGCACGGCCGTGCTGAAGGCCAAAGGCGAATGCACGCGGTGCATTTCCCTGGACCGCTGCCTGCGCTGGGCGGAATCCCGCGTAAAACAGGAGCTGGGGCGGGAAATCCGCTTCACCGCCGTTCCCGATCCGTTCCTGTGGAGGAGGTAAGCAGATGGCACATGTCAAGGTAATCCGCCGGTCCCTCCTGCCCGATGAATGGACGCGGATCCGCATCGGCTGGCTGAAGAAGCGGCTCATCGCGAAGAAATCGGAAATCACCGGCTGGACCGTCCGGGAAGGGCGCCAGACCGGCGAAAACGCCTATAAAATGTACGACGATACGCCCCGTCCGCTGAACCGGGGTGATGAATACTTCACCCCGGACGGAACCGCCTTCCTCCATGCAGAGACGGAAGTTCCCCCGGAACTGCGCGGGGCGGAAAACCTGCGGCTCATGCTCACCACCGCGGGCGAGATGCTCGTGCGCGTCAACGGCCGCCTGCAGGGCGGCATCGACCCGAACCGGGAAACGCTGCTGCTCCCGCCCTCCGCGGACGGCCGCTACGTCTTCGATATCGAGGGCTACAACCGTTCCAAGCCGGATGACGACCGGAACGAGGATACCATGCGCTACAAGGGCTGCCGCCAGGTCTTCCAGGGCGGCTGGTTCGTCGTGGAAGACGGGGACGCCGCGGAGCTGTACCGGGATGTTTCCCTGTTCCTGGATATCCTCCGCGGCGGCGAGTTTGACGAGGATTACACCGCCCTCGTGTCGGACCGCCTGTACCACGCGCTGTCCATCGTGGACCGGGATCCGGAGGGCGGCATCAGGGAGGCCCGGGAATACATCGCGAAGGAGCTCTACGGCAATACGCTCTACCGGGGCAGCGGCGCGGTGGCGCTGGTGGCCCACAGCCACCTGGATATCGCCTATTACTGGCGGCGCATCCACGCCGTGCAGAAAAACGCGCGCACCTGCCTCATCCAGCTGGAGCTCATGGACCGCTTCCCTTTCCTCACCTACACCCATACCCAGGCATTCCTGTTTGAGTCCCTGGAGAAATACTATCCGGACCTGTTCGCCCGCGTCGCCGAAAAGGTGCGCACCGGGCAGTTTGAGCCGGCCGGCGGCATGTACGTGGAGTCGGACTGCAATATCCCCGCGGCGGAAAGCCTCACACGGCAGTTCCTCTACGGCCAGCGGTATTTCCGCGAGAAGTTCGGCAAAGCCTGCGGCAACTGCTGGCTGCCCGATGTGTTCGGCACCAGCGCGGTCCTGCCGCAGATCCTCCGGAAGAGCGGTATCCGGTATTACGTTTCCAACAAGATGTCCACCTGGAACGACACGAACCGCTTCCCGCACAACAGCTTTATCTGGCGCGGGCTGGACGGCAGCGAAGTCTATGCCTGCGTTCCGCCCACCCATTTCATCACCGCCGCCGCGCCTACGGAGATCATGCAGAACTGGAACGCCTACCAGGATAAGAACTCCGGCGCGGCCACGCTGTGCATGTACGGCTACGGCGACGGCGGCAGCGGCGTTACCGAGGAGATGCTCCACACCGTGGAGCGCCTCGGCAAAGTCTCCGCCATGCCGCAGGTCACCCTCACCGGCGGCCAGCAGTACCTGGAGGAAAACCTCAACGAAACGAAGGACCTGGCCGTCTGGGACGGGGAGCTGTACCTGGAAATGCACCGCGGCACCTTCACCACCAAGTCCGACCTGAAGCGGCAGAACCGGCAGCTGGAAATCCTCCTGCGCGACATGGAACTGGCCGCCTCCCTGCGCTGGCTCGCGGGCGGCGCCTATCCCGCGGAAACCCTGCGGGAAGCCTGGAAAAAGCTCCTCGTCAACCAGTTCCACGATATCCTCCCGGGCAGCCATATCCGCCCGGTATTCGAGGACGCCATGGCGGACTATGCCGATATCCGCAAAACCTGTGAATCCCTGGCCGCCCCGGAACCGGGCGCGCTGTACAATACCCTGAGCTTTGACCGTTCCCTGCCCGCCTTCGTGCCGGATCCCGCCGGGAAGGAATCCCGCCTGGGCGTCCCGGGCCGGTTTGTCCGCGGCGCCATGCCGGCGCTCAGTCCCGTGCGGGAGGCCTCGCCGGCGGAAGACCTGTCCTGGATCCGGACAGAAGAGCTGCCCGGCGGCGCACTGCGCGTGATCACGGATACGCTCGCCGCGGTCGTGGAACCGGACGGCAGCATCTCCTCCCTGCGGGACGCGTCCGGACGGGAATACACCCAGGGCGCTTTCAACAAGCTGCGCCTGTTCAGAGACGTCCCCGGCAATTACGACGCGTGGGACATCCTCGCCACATATCCGGAAATCGAGCTGCCGTTGCGGCTGGACCGGGCCGTGTCGCTTTCCTTCCGGGACGGCGGAACCGCGGCGTTCACCTGCGCGCTCTCTACGGAAAAGAGCCGCTTCACCCGGACCCTGCGCTTCTTCCGGGGCGTCTGCGCCGTCGAAACAGAGCACCATGCCGACTGGCACGAGGACCACGTCCTTGCCCGGGCGGAGTTCGGCTGCGCGGTGCGCGCGCCGTACGCCCAGTGCGATACGGGCGCCGGGTTCATCACCCGGGAGACCAACCGCAACACCACCTGGCAGCAGGCCCGCTTCGAGGTCTGCCAGCATAAGTGGACCGACCTGAGCGAAACCGGCGGCGGCGTCGCGGTCATCAACGACGGCAAGTACGGCGTCGGCATCCATGAAAATGTCATCTCCGTCAGCCTGCTCCGGGCTACCTGCCGGCCGGACCTGGTGTCCGACCGCGGAACCCACGATTTCGGATACCTCATCGTTCCCCATCCCGGCAGCGCCCAGGCTGCGGGCATCAACCGCCTGGCGCTGGAATACAACACGCCCCTGCTGCAGGCAGGCCTGCCGGCCTTCCGCCTGCCGGATACGGGCACCCTCTTCCTGCAGGGCATGAAGCAGTCGGAGGACGGGCAGAAGCTGATCCTCCGCTTCACCGAACAGGACGGTTCCCGGGGCACGCTCCGCTTCCCCTGGCCGGTCACGGTCACAAACCTGCTCGAGGACGGGGAACGCGAAACGGACGTGCTGGAATACAAGCCCTTTGAGATGCTGACGGTGGCGGTGGATCCGCGCCGTGCGGCGTCCCTGCTGGAACAGTAAACGGACACGAATATGGAGGAATCAGCCGTGAAGGAACTGAAACGGGTCTGGCATATCGACGTGCTGCACCATTCCCACACGGATGTCGGATATACGGTCCGGCAGGAGCTGGCTGCCCGCCAGCATGCGGGTTTCCTGCGCGGCGCAGTGGAAATCCTGCGCCGGGAGGACGCCGAAGGGCAGTCCGGCTTCCGCTGGCAGTGTGAGAACTTCTGGCAGGTGGAGCAGTTCCTGGCTTCCGCGGATGAAAGCGAAAAGGCGGACCTGGTCCGCTATGCCCGGGAAGGCCGCATCGGCCTCAGCGCGTCGTACCTCAACCTCACCGACCTCATCGACGATTCCGTCCTCCGGGAGCACCTGGAAAAGGCTTGCGCCTGGGCGGAAGAAAACGGCCTCACCCTTTCCAGCGCCATGACGGCGGACGTCAACGGTTATTCCGCCGCCCTGCCGGACCAGCTCTCAGAAGCCGGCGTCCGGTATTTCTACAGCGCGCTGCACACCCACCACGGCATGTATCCCCTGCGTCACAATCCCGCCTTCTTCCGCTGGCGCGGACCGGCGGGAAACAGCGTGCTCGCCTTCTGCGGGGAGCACTACCACTGGGGCCACGTCCTGGGTCTCTGCCCCCGGGGCACCTCTTCCTTTATGCTCAATGACGATTTCCTGCGGGATATCGAAAGCGGAAAGCTCTTCACCACCGACGCGGAAACCACGGACGCGGAGGAACTGTCCCTGGCGGTCGCCCGTATCACCCGGTACCTTGCCGGCCTGGAGGAATCCGGCTGGCCGCTGGACTTCGTGCCCGTATTCGTCAGCGGCATCCTGTCCGACAACTCCCCGCCCAACGCCCGCGTGGCGGAGCGGATCCGCCGGCTCAATGAGTGCTTCGGCGGCCGGGTCATCCTGGAGATGACCACCCTGGACGCCTTCTTCGGCAAACTGGAATCCTCCGGCACGGAGATCCCGGAATATGCCGGCGACTGGACCGACTGGTGGGCGGACGGCATCGGCTCCACGCCGCAGTCGGTCAAACTGTACCGCGAGTCCCAGCGCTGCCGGAACACCGCCGCCCTGCTGGATCCGGACGGAAAGTATACCGACCCCGCCCTTCGGCAGGAAGCCGGGGAAAACATGATGCTCTACGCCGAGCACACCTGGGGCCATTCCGCCTCCGTGTCCGATCCGTACAGTCCGCTCGTCCATTCCATGCTCATGAAGAAAACCGCCTTTGCGGCCAACGCGCATACCGCGGCGAACGCGCTGTTGGACGGTGTGCTCGCGGGCCTCGGGAACCGGGACATTTACCCGGAGCGTCCCGGCCGCGCGCGGGTGCTGAATCCGTATCCCTTCCCGGTCACCGTGCCGGTTTCCGTTCCGCTGCTGGGCTGGGAGTATCCCGGCGGCTGCCAGCCGGAAAACCGCCCGCTGGCGCTGCGGGATACCGCCTCGGGCGAACTCCTGCCCTCCCAGACCGGGCCCGGTCCCCGCGGCCGCCTGACGGAAACCGTGCTTACGCTTGCCCCCGGGGAAAGCCGGGAACTGCAGCTGGAATACGCCCCGGCGGATGAAAGTATGCCGCCGCATACCGCGTCCATGTGTGCGGACGCCATGACCGACCAGGCCGGAATCCCCGGCCTCGCCCTTCCGGAATATATCGAAACCGACTGCTTCACCGTCCGCACCGACCCGGCGAAGGGCATCGCCTCCATCACCGACCGCCGCACCGGGCAGGAGCTCCTGGACCCGGCCAGCCTCTTCGGAGCTTTTACCCCGCAGTATTTCATCACGCCGTCCGACGGGCCGGTCACCTCTTCCCGGCGGCAGATGGGCCGCCGGCGGGTCACCGTAAATACACGGGAATATACCGCCCGGCCGAAGCGCTTCTCCGTTGCCGCCCAGGGGCCGGTCTCCGTCACACTGCGCGTGGAGTACGACCTGGAGGGAACGGACGCCTGCATCCTGGACCTGAAGGTCTACCGGTCCATCCCGCGGATGGACGCCCGCCTGCGCCTCCGCAAAAAGAGCTGCCCGGACGCGGAGGAAATCCAGCTGGTGCTCCCCTTCCGCACCGCCGGCAGCAATGAAACCTGGATCGACAAAACCGGCTGCGTCATCCGTCCCGGCATCGACCAGCTGCCGGGCACCTGCCAGGCTTTCTGGTGCCTGCAGAACGGCATCCTCCGCCGGGGGAATACCTCCGACCTGCTCGTTACCAGCCCGGATGTGCCGCTGGTTTCCTTCGGGGAAAACGAAAAAGGACCCGTCACACTGTGCGACGGGCAGAGCATTGAACTGAACCGGGCGGAGATCCGCTCCCGGGTCATGAACAATTACTGGGAAACCAATTTCGCGGCGGACCTGGGCGGCTGGCACGAATTCCGCTGGATCGTCACGCTGGAGCCGCCAGCCCCGCCGGAAACCCAGCTCCGCCGCAGTGCCGCGCTGGCCGCGGGCCTGCCGGTGCTGGAGCTGTAAGCCGGGAAACAGTCATAAAAGACGGATGCCCTGCCGGGCATCCGTCTTTCTGTTTATTCAACCGTAATCAGGTGCGGTTCGCTCAGCAGGCCGGAAGCGGCCAGGCGGTAATTGTACGTCCAGCTCATTCCGGTGCTCCGCCATGCCTGCGGGCCGAACCAGGTCACCGCGTAATCGTTCAGGTGGAACGTCCCGAAGGAGTTGATCCGGCTGGGATACACCGTGATGTCCAGGGTGTGCCTGCCTTCGCTCAGCTTTCCGAGATCCGCCTCCGACGGGGAAAGGGACAGGTTCGCGACCCGTTTCCCGTCCAGCTCCGCCGTCACACACGGTGCAGAGAACAGCCCCAGCCGCAGCCGCAGGTGTTCGCCGCCCTCCAGGTGCCAGCGGTACGTCAGGGCGCCGGAGTAGAACGGCAGTCCCTGCGTCGTCCAGTCGCCGAACGCCAGCTTCCGCGGCGCGGGAATCACCACGGTCTCCGTGCCAGTCACACGCACGCCGAAGTCACCCAGCAGGAACATGTTTTCCACACTGGTGGCGGCAGCCAGCGGCCGGGTAACCTCAATGGTGTTCACACCTTCCGGAACCGGTCCTGTCGGGAAGCACCGGATGGCTTCATCCGTAAAGTATCCGTCCGGTTTGCTTTCCAGCGGCGCGCCGTTGAACAGCACGCGGCATTCATCGGCGTCCTCCAGCGCCAGGCGCGCGGAAGGCAGGGGAATCTCCGTGCGGAACGTAATCCGCAGGGACAGGGTATGCTCCGCCTTCTCCTGCTGCAGGATCCACGGCTGCGCGCCGGATGCGGCGGCGACGGAGATCCCGTTCTTCCGCTTGGCCTGCAGGCCAATGCGGAGCATCTCCTCCCGCGGCTCCCAGGGACCGTCGTCCGTCCGCCATTCAGCGGTATCCAGCAGCAGCACGTTGTCCTCGCCAGGGATGATTTCCTCCGGCGGCGGCAGCAGGCGTTCGGCGCGGTCTCCGCTGTCTTTGGCCAGTTCCTCCGCCATGCTGATGCCGTAGCTGCCGTACAGCGCGGCTTCCTGCGTCCCGGATGCCGTCCCGGTCCGCGTTCCCGCCGGTTCCAGCCGCAGCAGCAGGCTGTCCTGGGTGAAGCAGTTCCAGGTAAAGTCGGTGGTGTTCTCCCCGCAGGTCGTTTCCAGCGGGCGGATTTCCCCGGTCAGGGTATCCCACACCTCCACTTTCCACCGGCCGGTCAGGGAAATAAAGTAGGTTTCCATCTTGTCCGGCGTGCCGTGCTTCGCCGGCTGTCCGCGGACAATCAGCACGCTGCGGCCTTCGCCGTCATCCCGCATGGCGCACAGCATGCAGTTGGCGGGGCGTCCGCGCAGCGTCCGGATCCGGATGTCCCGCAGGTCTTCCAGGCTTTCGTTCAGCCGCACACGGTCCCAGGGCAGGCGCTCGCAGCGCTCGCTGAATCGTTCCGCGTCCCCGCTGGGCAGGGCGTCCACATACTTTGGCGCGCTGCCGAGGAAGATCACCCGCCCGCCGCGGTCCCGGAAGGCTTCCAGCGCTTCCAGCGTCGTGCGGCGCATCGTCTCGCATCCGGGCACAATCACCACGTCATAGGCCATTTCGCCGACGGTGAACTTTTCCTTTTCCCCTTCCCGGATCAGCCTCGGCAACGTGGATTCGCAGATATAATCAAAGTCCAGTGTATCCTCCAGCAGCCAGCGCGTAATCTCATTGAAGCGGCGGTCCAGCTCTGCCCGCTTCAGGCCGGTCCGGTCGTCCGGGCCGTAGGCGATCCAGCAGGATTCCACCGGGTGGATTACGCCGATGCGGATCCGCGGTTTCCCGCGGGTCATCAGGGTGTTCACCCGGGCAAAGTGGTTCTCGATGAACGGGTACTCCCGCCACCAGGCGCTCTGGTGCCCGATGGAGGCGGGATAGTCGCGTTTGGATTCCCCGTGCATGGAGCACCAGTACAGGTGCGGCACGCGCACTGTCACGCCCAGGGCGGCCTGCCAGTCGCCCTGCAGCTTGTGTCCCTTGAAGTCGAAGTCCCAGTTCGTCACCCCGTACAGCTCGCTGGTCACGCCGGGGCATCCCTGCTGGTGCGCGGCGGAAGCCGCCTGCTTCACGGTCAGGAACTCACGCCCGTCGCACAGCATGTCCACCCCGGGAAGCGTGAAGGCGCGGTAGGCGCGCATACACTCGCCCACGGAACGGGACTGAGCTTCCAGGGATCCCTCTTCCATCATATGGCCGGTCATCAGGATGCCGTTCTCCCGGCACCAGTTACCGATCTGGTCGCAGAAGGCGGATACAAACCGCTCGGTTGAATGGTCAAAATAGCGCCAGCGCACCGGGGAGATTCCCTCCGGCTGCTCCCAGATCACCTCCGGCAGGCGGTCCAGCAGGCTTTCACCCCACGCCGCGCGGTAGGTTTCGTCCAGGTCGTCCGTCCAGGACAGCAGCATATCCTGCAGCCCGGTGGAACGGGAGAGCACCGCCTTCCGCGGCATCTGGGGCTCGTCGGTAAAGATTGCCGGGCAGATCCCGCCCAGGTCATCGCCCAGCACTTCCTTGTACCGTTCATGGGTGATGCGGATAAATTCCTTGATGGCAGCGGGTTTCATGGTGTCCACATACCCGTTGAAATGGAACCACGCGCTGGGCTCCGTCTGCTTCAGCACCGCGTGCCATACCGTTCCGCCCGCTTCCTCGCCGTCCGCCAGGCGGCGGTAGCTTTCCAGCGATCCGTTCCCGTCCAGCTTCACGCTGTACCGGGCCAGCAGCTTCCCCTTGCCGTCCTCCGGCGCTTTCGGCGTCACCAGCAGGAACTTCTGGCGGTACTCCGGATTCTCCGTCACAAAGCCCCCGGCAAATCCGGAGGGCCACCGGTCCTCGTCATACAGCCAGGCCAGCATGCCCTGCTTCCGCGCCTCCTCCACGCAGGTGCGGATGCGCCCCATGAATTCGTCGCTCAGGTACGGAACGGACATCCCGCTGCGGACGTGCATGTGGAAGCCGCCCATTCCCATTTCTTTCATGTACCCGATTTCCCGCTTCAGCAGGTCCTCGTCCAGGCCGCAGTTCCAGGCCCAGAAAGGCGTGCAGCGGTATTCAGACCCCGGATTCCGGAACAGTTCGGGATCCGGCCTTTGTTCTTTGGAGCGGGGATACAGCACGGTCATTCTCCTCTCAGATATGCAGGTCGCTTTCATCGCCGGCCGCCGGGCGGGCCAGGCGCACAGTCACAATTTCAAACGGGCGGAAGAACACGGTGAACGTGCCGTCCCGCACCTGCAGGATCTCTCCCGGATCCTCCGCCAGCGAGCAGATGCAGGCCTTGCTGAACGGCAGGAAGGGATGGATCAGGGCGGAACGCGCCCCGCCCATGCTCTCGTACATCCGGATCACCATGTCGCCGCTTCCGTCCTCGGCCAGCTTCACGCTTTCCACGGTCACGGCCGGATCGCTGCAGCTCATCAGCTTCAGCGGCACGGAGGAACCGGGCACGGTGATCAGCGGATCGTTCAGGGCTTCCGCCGCCTCCGCCAGGCCGCTCCGTTCCATCGGGCCGTCCCATACGCGGTAGGCGTAGATGAAGCGGTGGAATCCGCGGTCCGCCGCCGCGTCCGGATAGGTCGGCGAGCGCAGCAGGCTCAGGCCGATCACGCCGTCCTCGGCGGATACGCCGTACTTGCAGTCGTTCAGTACCGCCGCGCCGTGGGTGCTATCCCGCAGGGCGGTCCAGGCGTGCGCGGCCACCTCAAACCGGTCTTCGTCATACTTCCGGGACCGGTGGGCCGGCCGGGAAATATAGCCGAACTGGATCTGGTGGTCCGCGTTGTCCGCGTCAATGCCTGTGTCAAAGGAAACCTTCAGCAGGCGGTGGCGTTCCTGCCACTCCGCCTCGGTAATAAACTCAAGCTGCGACTCCTCGGCCGTCAGCCGGATCTGCTGCGTAATCACGGAACCGGAGAACTTCGCGGTAATCTTCAGCTCGGCAAACAGCCCGCTCGCGCATACGATTTCCGCCTCGTACTCCGCGTCCATCGGCACCTCGCGCCGTTCCGTCTGGCTGTCGATGTCCCAGGCGTCAAACCGCCGGGGCAGGTCGCGGTACAGGTGGAACACGTTGGAGGCGGAGCGGACCCGTTCCCGCCCGTCATGCAGCGTGATCATGGACAGCAGCTCGCCCTTCTGCGAAATTTCGCACCGCAGGCAGGTGTTCTGCATGATGTAGCTGCCGCCCTGCCGGGTCACCGTGGCGCTGCTGCGCACCGGCACCTCGGCCGGGTACATCGTCAGCGCGGACATCGGCTCCAGGTGGGCCAGCACCAGCGCCTCCCCGCGGTAAGCCGCCGCCTGGAAGCGCATGCCCTCCCGGGTCACCGCGCCGTTCACAAACCGGTCGTCCGTCCGGATAATCCGGGTCACCCCGTGGGGGGACGGATTGAATACCGTCACGCCCAGCCCGTTCCGGCAGAAGGCCAGCAGCGCCTCCCGGGCGCCGCGGACCGACGCGTCGCGGATCCGGGCGATGTCCACCTTCGCCTCTTCATACACCCGCGCGATCGAGGATCCGGGCAGGATATCGTGGAACTGGTTCGTCAGCAGCAGCTTCCAGTTCTTCTCCAGCTCCTCCGCCGGGTATTTCGCCTTTCCGGCAAAGGCCGCCATGGCCGCCAGCATCTCCCACGCGCGCAGCACGTGCTCCGCCCGGCGGTTGCCCTTCTTGATCATCGCCTGGGTGGTGTACGTTCCGCGGTGGCAGGGCACATACAGCTCGCCCCGGAATATCGGCAGGGACCCGTTGTCCCGTTTTTTCAGGTAGGCTTCCGGGGTCATCCAGTACAGCTTCGGCGCGCCCTGCAGGTCCTTCTGGCGGCGCACCTGCTCCATATCGTCCCGGGACGGTCCGCCGCCGCCGTCTCCCTGGCCGAAGGGCAGGTAGAAGTCGCAGCTGCCGTCCTGTTCCAGGCGGCTGGCCCAGCGGGTATGCACGGTCTTCGCGTCCACCGGGGTTTCATAGAACATATGCAGGAACGTCGGGATCGTCGTCCCGTCCAGCCCGCGCCACAGGAACGCGTGGTGCGGGAAGGGTTCCGAATCGTTGTAGGACCAGAAAATCTTCTGGGTGGTCAGGCCGGTCATCCCGAAGCCCTTGATGATCTGCGGCAGCGCGGCGCTGTAGCCGAAGGTATCCGGCAGCCAGGCCACGCGGCTTTCCACGCCCAGCACCTCCCGGAAATACCGCCTTCCGTACAGGAACTGGCGCACCAGCGCCTCCCCGCCCGCCAGGTTGGTATCCGGTTCCACCCACATGCCGCCGTCGGCAATCCAGCGGCCTTCGGCGATCGCGGCCTTCACTTCCTCAAACAGCTCCGGATAGTTCTGCCGGCACAGCTCGTATTCCGCGCACTGGCTCTGCAGGAACATCATCTCCGGGTATTCCTTCATCAGGCGCAGCACCGCGCCGAAAGTCCGCGCGGTTTTCCGGCGGGTTTCCGCCATCGGCCACAGCCACGCCAGGTCCAGGTGGGAGTTGGCGATCACGCCCATGGACGCGGCAAAGGTTCCGTTGTGGGCGTTCACCAGCGGCGCGATCTGCTTCCGCGCTTCGGCATATGCCTGCCGGCGCTCCGGCAGGGGCAGCTCCGCGTCCAGGGTATCCAGCATCCGGCTGAAGCCCTCCGCCAGCGCTTCCCGGAATCCGTCGTGCGGGTCCAGGTAGTCATGCACGTCCCGCAGCACCGTCAGGTCCAGCCACAGCTGGTAGGCCTCCTCGTTCCACCACCCGAAGGTGCTCTTCCCGGTGGATACGCGGCCGCTCCGCGTAAAGGTCACTCCCTCTTCCGGGAAAACCGGCCGGCTGGGATGGTCCGGCAGCGGCGTTCCACCGTACACCTCCATCGCGATGGAGAACTGCTCGCCGCCCTCCGCCTTCCGGCACACCACCTGGTCGGAGATATACTGGTGCGGATGGTCCATCCGGTCCGCCCGCCGCGCGCCGAAAACCTTGCCATTCACAAACAGCACGGATTCCCCGCCGGGATTCAGGTCCATCACAATCCGCTCGCCGCGGGCTTCCTCCGGCACCGTAAAGCTTCCGAACATCCAGGCATAGTCCCAGGCCTTGCCCCATACCTTTCCGGCCGGCCAGGGCGTCCGGGCATAGGTTTCCGCCTCCGCCAGGGTCAGCGCCCCGGGCGCCAGGAAGCCTTCCAGTTCAATCTCCCCGATCGGGTGGTACAGGTCCGCCTCCAGCGCCTCAATCACATGCGCAAGCTGTTCGCGGATTTCGTTGATCATTCAGGTTCTCCTTCCCCTCCGGCAGAATATCAGTAGCTGCCCTTGGTATCGAATGTAACGTCCGATGCTTCCTTGTGGCGGGAGTGTTTGCACCGCTCCATCAGCAGGTCTTTGAAAAGCTGTTCGTCAAACGGGATGTCCACCGGCTTCCCCAGCCAGGAGGACAGGTGCATCGCGTTGGAAAGCGTCAGCCCGCGGATACCTTCCCGCCCGTCGGCGGTCAGCGGTTCGCCGCGCAGGATCCGTCCGGCAAAGGCGTTGATCACGCCCGGGTGCTGCGGGTTCTTCCCGTCGGTTTCCACCTCAATAGTTTCCGATGCCGGCTTTTTGAAGCCTTCCTTGCAGTTCGCGCACCATTCGCGCTCGTCCGTTTCCAGGCGGGTAAAGGTCAGCTTGTTGTATTCGCAAACCACCTTGCCCTTCGTTCCGGTAATCTCCAGGCGGTTGGTTCCGGGCGCATCGCCCGTGGTGGTCACAAACACGCCCGTCGCGCCGTTTTCAAACTCGAGGTACGCGGTCACGTCGTCCTCCACCTCGATGTCGTGCCATTTCCCCTCGTGGCAGAACGCGCACACGCGCACCGGCAGTCCGCACAGCCACTGCAGCAGGTCCAGCTGGTGCGGGCACTGGTTCAGCAGCACGCCGCCGCCTTCCCCGGCCCAGGTCGCGCGCCACGCGCCAGAGTCATAGTAGTTCTGCGTGCGGTACCAGTCGGTAATCAGCCAGGAAACCCGCTTCAGCGTGCCGATCTCGCCGCTGTCGATCATTTCCTTCAGCTTCCGGTACACGCAGTTTGTCCGCTGGTTGTACATCAGCGCGAAGGCGAGCTCCGGATGGCGGTCCGCCTCCTCGTTCATTTCCCGCACCTGCAGGGTATACACACCGGCAGGCTTCTCCACCAGGGTATGCAGCCCGTGCCGCATGGCGGAAATCGCCAGCCCGGGATGCTGGTAATGGGGCACGCAGACCATCACCGCTTCGCATTTGCCGGAAGCGATCAGGTCCTCGCCCTCGTTGAAAATCTCCACGTCCGGAAGGTGCTCTTTGATCCATGCCCGGCGGGATTCCCGGCGGTCCGCCGCCGCGGTGATCACCACCTCCGGGCACATTCCGGCCAGGATATTCTCCACATGGCCCGTTCCGATATTGCCCACCCCGATAATACCCAGTCGTACCTGTTTCATCGGATTGTCCTCCTGTTTTCCGTCGTTCAGATCAGGTTCCGCAGCGCGCCGCATGCCGCGTCAAACGCCGCGTCCGCCGTGGGATAAACACCCTCCGGCATCGTCCGCTTCGCGCTGTTCGAGCCCTGTTCCAGCCCCTGCAGCCCGTCAAACACGCGCAGGTGCGGCTCCACGGTCATCACTTCGCCGCCCCGTCCGGTATAGTCCTTCAGGATTTCCGGCAGGTGCCCGATGCCCTTTCCCGCCGGCACCACCGTACCGTCCGCCAGGGCGTCCTTGATGTGCATGTAATAAACCCGCTGCCCCAGCAGCTTCCACGCTTCCGGGATATCCTGCCCGCACTGAATGAAGTTGGCCGGGTCGAACACGCATTTCAGGGAAGGCACGGCGTCCAGGATGTCTTCACACCGCACCGCGATGTCGCCGTAGATCCCCTTCTCGTTCTCATGGCACAGGGCAACCCCGGAGCCTTCCGCGATTTCCGCCATCTGTCCCAGCCGGTCGATCACCTCGTTCCGGCAGTCCGCCGGGTCCGCGCCTTCCGGCAGGTAGAAGGAGAACATCCGCAGGTTCCGGCACTCCAGCGCCCCGGCCAGCTCCAGCGTGTGGCGCAGCAGGTCCAGGTGTTCCGGGAATCCGCCGCCGTCCAGCGGGATCTTCCCGATCGGGGAGCCGACGGACCATACGGACAGCCCGTTGTCCTTCAGCTGCCGCAGGATCTCTCTGGCCTCCGCCACAGTGTGCTTCACAATGCTCCGCCCGTTCACGCCGCGGATCTCCGTACCGTCCAGGCCGTTCCGCTTCATCGCGGCAATCTGGCCGCTGAGTTCGGAAGCCGCTTCATCCGAGAAAGCAAAAATCTTCATGGTTTCTCTCCTTCCGGTTGTTCCTTATATCTCAATGTGGATTTCTTTTCCCCTCACAGCCAGGCCGTCCAGCCCTGCGTGCGCGATTCCCTCCGGCAGGAAGGGTTTCCCGGGGGTTCCGTCGGCCTCCAGTCCGAAGATTCCCCAGAGGATCATGGCCAGGTACGCGGCCGCGCTCCAGGTCTGCTTTTCGCAGGAGCGCCATTCCAGGTATTTCCCGCCGCCCTCCTGGATCCCGCCGTAGATCCGCCCGTCCTCCGGATGGTAGATCTCGGCGAACTGCCCGTCCCGCACCGCGTTCCGGGCCAACGTGTACAGCTCGTTCGCGAACAGGTCTCCCCGCCCGCCCTTCAGCGCGGCCAGTGCCCAGAAGCCCTGGATGTGCGGCCACACCGTGCCGCAGTGGCGCCCGAATCCCATTTCGCGGTAGGGCGGGAATGCCGGCCACACACAGGGGATTCCCTGCCCGGTCACGTACGCGTGTTCCAGGATGGATCGGGTTTCCTCCCCGTCCGCGATCCCAAACAGGATTGCGAAGGCCAGCCCCAGGCCCTCCTGGGCGTTGCATTCCTTCGCCAGGTAATCGAACAGTCCGATCCCTGGGTTCCAGAACGTATGCCGGATGGCTCCCTTCAGTTCGTCCGCCCGGCGGGTCCATTCGCTGCCGTCCTCATGATTGAAACTGGCAAGCCGGGCAATCACGCGGAACGCGTGCTCATAGATGCAGTTGGTGGACAGCGCCTTCATCGGGATTCCCCCGCCGGTCGCTGCCCGTTCTTCGGGATGTTCTTCCGGCCAGCGGAGAATGGAGGGGCTCATGGACGGATTCCGGTATTTCGGGGGATAGGCGGATACGCCGTCCCCGTAGACCGCCGGACCCCGGAGCAGCCCGTCCTCCGGGTCAAACTCCTCCCGGATGCAGTCCTCCGCGGTCCGTTTCAGCACATCGTACGCCAGGCATGCGAAATCAGCGTCCCCGGTCACATCCCAGAGACGCTCGGCCCCGATGGCCCAGATAATCCGGTCCCAGTACTGCCCGCCGACCACCGGTCCGTCTTCCCGTTCCTCCAGCACGCCCAGCAGGGTGTTCCGTGCTGTTTCCGGGTCCAGCAGGGCCTCCGCGAACCATACGTTGATCGCGGCGTCCCTTGTCCACTGGGTCGGGTAGTCCGCCCCGGCCATCAGGCACGGGCGGCTTTCCCGCAGCAGTCCGGCCCGCACCGGCTTCATGTTGGATGAAAGCGTTGCCGCCGCAAGGATAAAAGCCTGCTCCAGGATATCGTTTCCGCAGGAAAAGCGGGGACATCCGGCAGGGTTGTTCATGGAATTCCTCCATCCTTCCCGTCCCGGTCCGGACGGGCGGCTGCATTGTCTTTCTGTCTCTGTGGTCATCATACCGCGCCGGCGCCTCTCCCGCAAGGGAAAATATAACAAAAAATATGCAGAAATTCACATCGCCCGGTTTCTCCCGGTTCCCGGCACACAGGAAGCGCCCCGGCCCAGTCCAGCCGGAGCGCTTTTCCATGTTATATCATAAACAAACATTCCCTGTTCCCGGCGTCAGGCGCCCGCTTCCAGCTCGGCGCCGCGCTCCAGGTTCCGGATCCTCCGGGAAAACAGCAGCAGCACCGAAACCGCGATCAGCAGGATACCGGAAATCCCGATCACCAGCGCGGCTCCCCGCCCCACGGATACCTGCATCGCGCCGGCCGCCCGGTCTGCCAGCACGCCCGCCAGGGCAAAGGCCGGAATGTATCCCATCTGGGACAGCAGGCCGATAAAGCCCCATGCCCGTCCCTGCAGCCCGTCCGGGATGTTTGTCCGGGCCAGGTAGTCCAGGCTGGAATTGGCCAGGGGCAGCATTGAAAAAAACAGGAACCCGGAAACGCAGATCATCACGATGTTTTCCTTCAGCGCAAAGCCCGCCATGAACAGTCCTGCCAGCGTCAGGGAGATCCCCAGCATCCGCGCGTGCCCCTTTCGGATCCCGGTGATTCCGGTCACCAGCGCTGTTGCCAGCATGCCCAGCGAGCACACCGTTTCGGTCATCCCCAGCGTTCCGGAGTCCGCGAAGGACAGCACCAGGGGCTCGCTCAGCACCTGGATCACGCCGATGAACATGCTGATCACCGAGGAAACCAGGATCAGCCGGAGCACTCCCTTCCGGGCACGGATCGCCTGCCAGCCCTCCCGCAGGCTGCCGGCAAAACTCTCCCGGTTTTCGTTCTTCTTCGTTTCCAGTCCCTTCCTCACCACCGCCGTGGCCGCCACTGTCACAAAGAACGTGCAGATATCAATCACCAGCAGCAGGCGGATGTCATAATGTGCCAGCAGCAGCCCGGCAATCAGCGGGGATACCAGGTACCGGGCGCTCCCGCTCAGGGAAGTCAGCCCGTTCGCCTTCGTGTACTCCTCCTTCGTCAGCAGGTCGGTGATCGTCGCCTTGAAGGCCGGCTCCAGCAGGGCGGAGAAGAAGGCGCTCACAAACACCCCGGCGCAGATCTGCCACAGCTCCGCCCCGCCCGTATTCATGCAGATGAGAATGTAAATAATCCCGATGGCGGAGCACCCGTCGCCGATCATCATCAGCTTCCGCCGGTCCGTCCTGTCCGCCAGCACACCCGCCGGAACGGACAGCAGCAGCGTCGGCAGGAAACCCAGCAGGGTCACCAGCGCCATCTGACCGGCGCTTCCCGTGCGATTGAAGATATATACGCCCAGGCCGAAGCTGGTCAGTCCGCTTCCGATCGAGGAGATCATGCTTCCGGTCCACAGCAGCATAAACCGGGACCAGTTGGAATTCTGTTTCATTCCGCTCCCTCCTCCGTTCCGCCCACGTACTCCAGCAGCCGTCCCACATGCCGGGTTTCAAAGAACATATCCCGGTTTTTCATCACGATCACCGCCGCTGCGATGAACACCACAATCGTCTCCACGCACTTGGTCTCCGGCGTCATGGCGATCTTCTCCTGCATGAAGTTCACAAACAGGTGGAAGATCATGCACGCCAGCACGGACCGGTCGCTGGCCAGGTAAACCCATGTGATGATGTATCCCAGCGGGATCCCGCTCACAAAGAAGTTCACCACATACAGGGGATTCACCGTCAGCCCCGCCTGGTACGTCCCCGGGATAAACAGCAGCGGAAAATGCCACAGGGACCAGATCACCCCGAACACCAGGGATTCCCAAAACCAGTTCATATAATTCCCGATGGAATCCTCGCAGTAGCCCTTCCAGCCAACCTCCTCGATGATGGAGGCCAGCAGGATGGTCACCAGTGCGCTGCCGATGCCCACCCCGGTAAAGGAGAAATCCTCCGCCAGGGCAAACTGGCTCATCTTCTGGCCAAACGCGAGGCTCAGCAGGATGGAAGCCGCCACAATCACCGCGAAAACGCCGATCGCCAGGAGCACGTTCGCCCATTTCACCTTGTACATCCCCACCAGCTTCACCTTCAGGTCCTTCTTCAGCGCATCCGAACCGCTCAGCAGCACGAATGCCGTGGAGACCGCCGCCGGGGCGATCAGCCCGGCCGCCATCAGCAGCACCCCGGTATTCCCCGGCACAAAGGCTGCCGGAATCCAGAAGATCCAGGTAAACAGGTACGTCAGCACAAAAAACAGCACCGGCCGGTACCGGTATCCGTTCGTTCCGTTGGGTTTTGTCATGGTTCTCTCCTCCGTTTTCTTTTTTATCGACCGACTGTCTGTCGGTATATCCGGAAAATAAAAAGGGCAGAAACCCTTTTCATTTTCATTCCGTCATCATGCCTGCCGGAACAGCGCGGCCATCGGGCCGGCCAGGCTGCCTTCCTCCACGCCCAGCAGCTTCTCGGTGTTATGGATCAGCGCCTGCGCCCGGTGTGCCGTCTGTTCGGGCGTCAGCCCCAGGCGGCTGTCAAAGGCGATTCCGGCATACAGGATCAGCATCTCCGTGGTTTCCCGCGGGTATCCGGCATGGAAGACGCCCTGCGCGTTACCCTCCTCCACCAGGGTGCTGATCACCGGGATCACGCCGTCCATCATCCGCTGCTGCATCTTCTGGTGCATCAGGGCGTTCTGCGGCCGGTGCATCTGCTCCAGCACTTCGTGCCCGATTGCGGAATCCCCGTTTTCCAGGTTCATGCCCGCGATGGCCCGGATAATCCGCTCCACTACCGGCATGCTTTTGTCCCCGGCAATCCGCCCTGCCTTCGCGATCAGGTTTTCGTTGATCCGGTCGATCAGTGCGTCCAGGATGTCCTCCTTGGACTGGAAGTGGTAATACAGCGTCCCCCGGGCAATCCCCACGCGGTCCAGGATATCGCCGGTGCTGGTTGCCTCATACCCCTTGGCGGCAAACAGCTCCTCCGCCGCGTCCAGGATCTCGTTTTTCCGCTCGTTGGCGTCCTTCACAATCCGCATGGCTGCTTCCTTTCGTTAACTGACAGTCTGTCGGTCGATAGCATTCTACGACAGAAAACCGGGCCTGTCAATCCCTTTTTCCTCACAGTGCCTTCAGCGGAACGAAGGGACGGTCTTTTTCGTTCCGCCGGAACCCGTTTCACCGATTAAACATCCAGCTCATCCAGCGGATAGAGGTAGGAAATCATGTCATACTCCCGGTTCCCCCACCGGTGCGTACCGGTTTTGTACACCTTCCCGCCCATTCTCTCGTAGAACTTCCGGGCTTCCCCGTTTTCCTTCAGGCACCAGATGATCATGTTCTTCCGTCCGGCCGCCCGGAAAATCTCCACCGAATTCCGGAACAGCGCCCTGCCGATTCCGCTTTTCCTTTTCGCGTTCCGTACATACAGGGCAATAATCTCACAGTCCGATTCCCCGTCGTCCGCCATCTCGTTCCAAGTGTAGCCCAGGATCTCGTCCCCGTCCGCGGCTACCATGAATTTCTCACACCGCTTCACTTCCACCTGGTAACGCTGCTCCGCGTTCATGGAATCCAGAAATTCATCGTCAATGATTCCCCGGTAGGCGGTCTTCCAGTCCTCCACCAGGATCTCCGCAATCTGCATGGCGTCATCCTTCGTCGCCTGCCGGATGATCATTTCTCCCTGTCCGTTATTCATTGCTCTCCTCCGCGTTTCAAAAATAAGTCTTCGATTTCCCTGTTCCCGGCAAACCGGTATTTGTTGTTACCCGTTCATTTAACACCGCACGCCCCGCTTTGCGGACTTCAACAATCCGGTACCCGCCTTCTTCGTATATTCTCTTCGGGGTATCTCCATCGGGCCAGATATAGGTGTTCTCAATTCCATTCTGTTTGCACCATTCCACATAATGGTAGAACAATGCCCGGCCGGCGCCTGTTTTCCGGTGCTGCTTGGATACGAGGAGATAATCGACACGGCAGGCTTTTTCGGACCTGTGGCCGTACAGCAGGCCGACTGTTTTGTTGTTGATGGAAGCTGCGAACATCCATCCCTTTGGATAAGCCAGTGTCCTCTTCGCCACCATGATTTCCCATGGTTCTTCTGCTTCGGCAAACACGTTTTCGATCTCATCATTCCATTCCGAAACCTTAGTCACGGTTATTGCCGGATTGGGAATGATACGGTTATTGCCGGATGGAAGCATATATTCCTGGTCTTCCACCCAGCTCTCATATCCGGCTGCGGCCAGTTCGCCTTTGATTTCATCAAACCAGTTGTCATCCAGCATCGACTGGTAGATAATCGGCCGGCTGCCTTTTGCCTGGTAGAATCCGGTAATATCCGCAAGAACCCGGGGAAGGTCATGGATCCTGTCCCTGTATATCACAGCATGATTGGAGTCGAAAGAGTCCTTGTTTTCCGTATTGAAAAACAGGATACCGTAATCCCGTTCCTCATACCCTGTGAAAATCTTCGGAAACAGATCCTCCTCCACATAACAATCCTGCAGGTTCATCTGGTGATCGTGCTTCATGTTTCCCCCTGAATACTTCTGATTGGCAGTTCTTTATCCCGTATACTGACGCTTCCGCAAGCGGCTGATGCAGAAGTTGTACTTTGGGGAAAGCTTAATCATTTTGCAAGCTCCTCAAAAGCGGCTTTATGTTCACGAAGAATCCTCGCCGCAACGAAATCGATCTTCTCATCTTCAGTCATTTCAATCTGCGGTTCAGTATCCAGGTCAATAACCAGGTACTTTGGCCGGTTGTTCTTGAATACGACAACATGTCCTTTCTTCTCAGCCAGTTTTGAAACCCTGGAAAAGTTCTGGTTCGCTTCTGTGGCCGTGACAATAGCGCTGGTATCGATAATCATCAAAGCACACCTCCGACCATATAATAGCCCCATTATATGTATAAATCAACCTATTATATTGCCTATTTCAATCGTGTGACAGCATTGTCAGCAGATCTGGAAATTCAAACCGGAAACCGTCCCAGATTGACACAGACATGTTTGTTACATATAATAAAGACAAATCTATGGAGCTATATGCATATCCGTTGTTTCCGGCGTTCCCGGCCGGTTATCCTGTGATTCTTTCTCCCCTGAAGGAGCTGCTGATATGAACCGTCGCAAAACGTTATGGATCGTGCTGGCGAACGTCGCCCTGATGATCGCCATGCTGGTCTTTGTCGCGCTGTATTCCAGTTATCAGAAAAAGGAAAACTACCGGTCCCAGGTGGAACATTTTGTCAACGCGACCATTGCCATGGAACGCGTCACCGGTAACTACCTGGAAGGGGAACAGGGAATCTGCGACAACTGGGCGCAGTATATCAACAGCGGGGACCTGACGCTGGAGGAAGCAGCCGCGTATGTCCGGGCCACCCATGCCAGGACCGCCGCGTCCGCCCACCTGATCGACACGGAAACCCTGGATGGATACTCCACCCGGCCGAAGCCGGGCAGTGCGGATGATTACGCGGTTTCCTACAGGCGGCTGGAGCTCTTCGGGGACGGATCCTGGATCGCGGACCTGGGCACAGCCATCAACATCACCCGGACCTATACGAATCCCCTCAACGGAGAGCAGTCCCTGGCCTTCTGCAACCGCATCACCGTGCGGGACGCGGAAACCGGCGAAAAGCGGCAGGCTTACCTGCTGCGCATCATCCCCACCTCCAGCCTGAAGGAGAAGTGGGTCTTCCCCCAGGAAGAGTATGAGGATGAGGATTTCTCCATCATCGATACGGAAAGCAACTACGTCATCAAGGGACGCTCCTTCAAAAACGCCAGCTTCTTCGAGTTTTACAAATCCTATAACCAGCCGGGAATCCCGGTGCAGCAGCAGCTGTTTGAAGAAATCCTGTCCGATACCGGTTCTTTCACCATGCTGGATTCAAAGGGCCGGGAATGCATCGTCGCCCACACCCCCATCACCTCCACCAAGGGCTGGGTGCTGCTGAGCTCCGCGCCGGTCACCGACCTGAACGCGGTCACCGAGGACTGGCTGCTGATCGGGGTCATCACCTTCGGGCTGCTGCTCCTGCTGGTCATGGACTTCCTGTACCTGCATTCCGTCAACAAAAGGCTCCGGGTCATGGCGCAGGAAGCGGAAGCGGCCAGCAAGGCCAAAACCGATTTTCTCTCCACCATGTCCCACGATATCCGCACCCCGATGAACGCGATCCTCGGCCTGACCACCATTGCCGAAAAGAACCTGGGGGATCAGGAAGCTGTGGCCGACAACCTGCGGAAGATCGGCCTGGCCGGCAACCACCTCCTGACGCTGATCAATGATATCCTGGATATCTCCAAGGTGGAAAGCGGAAAGATCACCCTGAGCCCGCTCACCTTCTCCCTCGTGGAAACCGTGCAGAACCTGGTGAACATGTCCCAGCCCATGGTCAAGGAGAAGAACATTGATTTCAGCTTCCGCACCAACCATATCCGCCATGAGTATCTTTACGCGGACCAGCTGCGCCTGAACCAGATTTACATCAACATCCTTTCCAACGCCATCAAATATACCCCGCCGGGCGGCAGCGTGTCCGTGGACCTGCGGGAGGAAGAAAGCGAAAAGGCCGGCTGCGTCCGGCTGGTCTACTGTGTCGCGGATACCGGCATGGGCATGACGCCCGAATTCCTGGCGAAGATGTACCAGCCCTTCTCCCGGCAGACGGACAGCCGGATCAACAGCATCCAGGGCACCGGCCTCGGCCTCGCGATCACCAAGCAGATGGTCGACCTGATGAACGGGACAATTGAATGCGAGAGCGAAGTGGACAAAGGCACCACCTTCACCATTACGCTGGATCTTCCCATTGCCGAAAAGCAGCTGGATGAGATGCGGATGGACGGTGTGGAGGTCCTGATTGCCGATGATGACCCGGTCACGCTGGAAACCGCGCTGGATACGCTGGAGTCCCTGGGCATCCATGCCGAACAGGCGAAGAGCGGGGCGGAAGCGCTGGAAATGATCCGCCGGCGTCATGAAGACGGGAAGGATTACAGCGTCGTCATCCTGGACTGGAAGATGCCGGATATGGACGGTGTCGAGACGATCCGGCGCATCCGCGCGGAAATCGGTGCCGGAATCCCCATCCTGCTTACCTCCGCCTATGACTGGTCCGATATCGAAGACAGCGCGAAAGATGCCGGGGCAAACGGCTTCATCGGCAAGCCGCTGTTCCGGTCCATGCTGTATGAGAAAATCAACGGACTGCTCGGAACGGAAGCCAAAGCCCGGGAGCCGGAGGATGACTATTCTGACCTGGCCGGAATGCGCATCCTGATTGCGGAAGACAACGATATCAACTGGGAAATCATCTCCACCATGCTGGGCATGTTCGGCATCATGTCCGAGCGGGCGGAGAATGGACGGATCTGCACGGAAAAAATGGCCGCGGCTGAAGAAGGCGCCTATGACCTGATCTTCATGGATATCCAGATGCCGGAGATGAACGGCCTGGATGCGACACGGGCCATCCGGAAGCTGGAAAACCAGTGGGCCGCCTCCATTCCCATCATTGCCATGACCGCCGACGCTTTTTCCGAAAACGTAACGGAATGCCTCAAAGCCGGTATGAACGGGCATATTGCCAAACCGATTGACCTGAAACTGGTGATCAAGGAAATCCGCAGGATCAAGGAGGAAAAGAAAAAATGAAAAAACTGCTTTGTACCGTCCTGGCCGCCCTGCTTGCAATGGTGCCGATGGCCTGCTTCTCCGGGGTTCACGCGGAACCCGGCGGGGCGTTCCAGCCGAGGCTGGACCCGGACACCAGCTGCGAAATCACCGTCATCGGCAGCTATTCCAACTTCGAGGCGCTCGAGGCGGAATTCGACAGCTTCAATGAGTTTTATCCCGATGTGGAGCTCAGCTACGTAAAACCGGATGACTACAATAACCTGCTGGGAACCATCCTGGAAAGCAGCAGCGCCCCGAACATCTTCTTCTCCTTTACAGGGATGTACGGGAACGAAAGCTACGCGACCGTCCTGGCCCATATGGAGGATCTTTCCGATCCCGCCCTGGGCCTGGACCTGGAATGCATCCGCCCCAGCCTGCTGGGCCGGGACGCCGATGGCCAGCTGCTGATGGTGCCGGTTTTCGCCCGGAACTACGGCATGCTGGTCAACAATGACCTGTTCAGAAAGGAAGGGCTGCAGGTCCCCTCCACCTGGGAAGAGCTGCTGGCGGTATGCGAAGCATTCCGTGCCAAAGGATATGCAAGTCCGCTGATGGGCTACAGTGCGGGCTCTTCCAGCTCCCTGATGAACTCCCTGGTCTATCCGGAAGTCGTGGCCGCCCTCGCCGCCAGTCCGGAGATGCTGAAAGCCGCCAATGAGATGGATCCCGCCGCGGGCGAATGCTTGCGTCCGGGACTGGAGCGGATGATGCAGCTCATCGAAAGCGGATATATCAACCTGGAAAAATGCAATGAGATCACCGATAACTACACCCAGGTCATTCTCCGCTTCTTCGAGGGAGACGTCCCCATGATGATCTGCACAGGCGACACCGTGTCCGGAACCGGCAAGCGGGAAAGCCAGTCCGAGGCGTTCTCCAAAGCGCCTTTCACCTATTCCTTCACCCCCGTTCCCCTGTCCGATGCCGGCGGGTATTTTGTCGACAGTCCGTCTGTGGAATTCTCCGTCAACAAAACCTGTGACAACCTGGATATGACCAACGAGTTCATGCGTTTCCTGGTCAGCCGGCAGGAGCTGAACAGGATGGCCTCGGTAAAGCGCCTGGTAACGCCGACTACCGACCTCTCCTTCGACTCCGTATACGAGCCGTTCGGCTGGGTCCCCGCTGAACGGATCCTGTCCCCGGAAGTGATCGGGATCACGGATCCCCTGGCTGGCCAGGTGCGGAACGCGGCTTACCAGGTCGGCACCGGTACCCTCACGGTGGATGAAGCGGTCAGCCAGTACGGATCCCTCAAGTAAAAGAACAGGCACTGAATTGAACATAAAAAACGGCACCCCGTCTTTCCGGACAGGGTGCCGCTGTTTATGTTTCGGATGATCAGCCTTCGCTTAGTCCTTCGGGGCAAAGAAGCTGATGGGCGTCGCGCCGGTCATGGCGTCGGCCGCCAGCAGGGTCACAGGCGCTTCCTCAATGTGGAGCGTCGGGAACGACGGCGCTTCATATCCGCTTTCGGTCTTGAAGGAGATCGTCATGCTGTAGCCGGCTTCCTTCTGTTCCGGGGTAAAGCTGCGGGTCACCACGTACTTCGCGTCGGCGGCAAAGCCGTTCACGGCGTAGTTGGGACCCTTTTCGCCGGTCTCGTTATCCACCAGGTACAGCTCGGTCACCGTCTCACCGGTCTTGTTCCAGAAGGTGTAGGTGCCCGTCACGCGCTGGGCCGCCTTGGCAGCCGTCAGGATCCCCCGCACATAGCCCAGGGTGTCCGCGGTCGTCGCGCCGGAAACGGCGTCCACAAATTCCGCCTTGTTCTCATCGGTGTAGGCGGAAACAAACGTTTCCAGCTGCGCAACGGTCTTGCCCTTCACAAACGCTTCAATCGCGTTGAAGTTCGCGGAAATCTGCGTCGTGGAGCCGCCGCGCTGCATGTTCAGGCTGTACAGGTCGTTGTTCACGCGCTTGGAACCCAGCACCTGTCCTTCCGGGAAGCTTTCGCCCAGCTTATCCAGGCTGTTCGGAACGCCGATGGCCGGCAGGTCTTCCCGGTCTTTCATGAACTGGAATTCATCAATTTTTGCTGCGACGATCACGTCATCCTGCAGCGCCACAGTAATCACGGCAAAGCTGGACGTTCCATGTGCCGGGTATTCCACCTGGCCCAGGACAATATCTCCTTCCGCGAGCGCGGCTGTCATGGTCATCATCAGTACAAGGGCAACGAGCATACCAATCAGTTTTTTCATGGGGTGGACCTCTCTTTCCCGGGCTCAGGCCCGTGCCCCTATCATACTCGCCGCCGGTTGGAAAATTAATAGAAATATTTCTATATTTCAATTAAATTTTGTCCCATGGAAAAACACGCCGGAAATCCGGCGTGTGACAGTCTGTGCCGCCTGGTTTTCTCATTTGCAGCACTGGGAATCACACTGCGCAACCAGGTTTTCCATAATCTTGTTCATCCGCTTCTGCGTGGTCCAGTTCAGCGAATACATCGTCCGCTTCCCTTCCCGCCGGCTCACCACGAGCTCCGCGTCCGTCAGCACCTTCATGTCGTGGGCCAGCGTCGGCTGGGTGATCTCAAACGCCTTCAGGAGCACGCACGCGCACATTTCCCCGCAGCCCAGCATATCCACAATCTTCACCCGTTTGGGATCCGACAGGGCCTTGAATGCCTTTGCCATCTTCTGGTACCGGATTTCCATTCCCGTTCCTCCTCCGTGCGCCTGCCCTGTTCTCCCGCAGGTCCCGCGCCTTATTCAATATACCATAATCCGCGCGGTCCCGCCAGCGATAAACATTTTCAGCACAGTCTTACTGTTCCCCGTTCACGATCCGGATATACATTTCCTTCGGGATCATAGGGCTTTCCAGCTCCGCCACCGTCTCCGGGGAAAGCGTCAGCGCGGCGGCATATTCCTCGCCCGCCGCCTCAAAGCGCGCCAGCTTCGGATCCGCCAGCGGGGCCGCTGCCGGCACGTTCAGCATCGGCGTTTCCGGCACGCATACCATGTCCAGGTTCCCGAAGCCGTTCCGGCACATAATCTTCAGGCCGTCAAAGTTCCCGTCCCAGTCCGGGAATCCGCATCCGCAGATCACCAGCGTATGGATCTTTGAGAAATCCGCCAGCGCCGCGTGGCGGACCGTTCCGTCCGCTTCCTGCACCATCTTCATCTTTACCAGCGGGATCGTCCGGTCCAGGAGCGCCTTCAGGTGGCTGGGCATCCCGTAGCAGTAGAGCGGGAAGCTCCAGATGATGATGTCCGCCTCCCGGTAGATGTCCAGGATCGCGTTCTGGTCATCCTCAATCACGCAGTGTCCGTCCATCCGCTCCCAGCAGCCGAAGCAGCCCCGGCAGGGCGCGATGTCCTTGTCGATCACGCGGATCACGTTCACTTCATGCTCTCCGTTCCGGTTCAGGCCTTTCAGGAACGCCTCGGTCATCCGGAACGTATCGCTCTTTTCTTTGGGGCTTCCGTTCAGTACAAGGATTTTCATGTTTCTTCTCCTCCACCGCGCCGGGTTCTCCTTCCCGGCGTTTTTTTATTTCAGCGCGCGCAGCCACCGCGCGGCCATTTCAATCCATTCCTGGCATTCCGGGCGGATGTTCGCGTCGTCCGGCGCGTACACCTGGTCGTTGGCCAGGCTCATCCCGTGCCTGCCGCGCTGCCAGATATGCAGTTCAAAATCAATTCCGTGCCGGCACAGCTCATTGGCCAGCAGCAGGCTGTTCTCCACGGGAACGGCTCCGTCCTCCCGCGTGTGCCACAGGAAAGTGGGCGGCGTATCATCCGTCACAAAGTTCTCCAGGGACATTTCGTCTTTCAGCTTCTCATAGTCTTCTCCCAGCAGGTTCTCAAAGGAACCCCGGTGGGCATGCACCCCGGAGGTAATTACCGGGTAACCCAGGATCATGGCGTCCGGTCGGCAGGCTGCTCCCTGCGGCATCTGATGCCACTTCAGGCCGATGTGCGCCGCAGCGTGTCCGCCGGCGGAAAAGCCCATCACCGCCACCATCTTCGGATCGCACAGCCACTCCTCCGCGTGCGCATGGGCATATGCCACCGCCTCCGCAGCCTCCTCCAGTGCCTTCGGATACCGTGCCGGCGCCACGGAATAGCGCACAATCACCGCCTGGATTCCCAGCGACGTCAGCCGCAGGGCCACCGGCTCCGCTTCCCGGTCGCTGCGGTACGCGTATGCGCCGCCGGGAAATACCAGCATCAGCGGTTTCCTTCTCCCCGCTTCCACCGCCCGGTTGTCCGTCAGGTAGGTTTCCAGTTCCACTCCCGTTTCGGGAAGTTGAATCACTTCATGGCGCATGGCATTCATTGCCTCCGTTTATCTTTCTGTTTTCCGGTTTTTCCGGGGTTCAGCATACCACATCCTGCCCTTCCGGGCAACAGAAAACGGCCGTTTTCACAGCCGTTTTCGGAACGGAGGGACCGGAACGGAGGGACGGTCTTTTTCGTTCCACGGAACGGAGGGACGGTCTTTTTCGTTCCATGCTGCTTGCAAGCGAAAGCCCGGGGTGTTTCGTTCTCGGGACGTTTTGAGCACGCCGGTGCTTGGCGATTGCCGAGCTGTTAAGCGACGGCAGAGCTTAGCATCCGCTGCGTGCGAAACACAGCGAGAGCGTGTCCCGAAACGATATACCCCGGGCTGGAGCGTTTCTGAACAACGTTCCTTTTTTCGTCCAGCTTTATCGAGTTTCGTATGAAATGCTTATTCCCGATGCAGCACCAGAATCCATTCCCCGTACTCTTCCCCGGTCTGCAGCTCAAAATCCTTGTCCGCGCGGGTCCTCTCCGGCGTTTTCACCACCTGGACATGGTAGTTCTGTTTTTCCCCGGTAAAGGTGATCACGCCGTTTTCATCCGCTTTGGCCGGATAGCATGTCTCGTCCGTGCAGAAGCTGGCGGTTACTCCCGTCACTGGTTGCCCGTACTGGTCGATCGCGCGCAGGATATACGCTCCTTCTGTGCCGTTTTCCGGCCCGGTCTTCACCTCATCCGTATACTCCCAGGTAACCGTGTCCCCATCCTCCGCGCAGTATGCCACAAAAGCCCGGATCGCATCCTCGTCAGGGAAAATGATCACTTCGGTATAGGCCGGGTCATCATCAATATATCCTTCCTTGATTCCCAGCGTTATGTTGTACCAGGTGTCCAGTTCCGGATCCGGTATCATCGGCATCTCATAGGTATAAAGGTTTCGCTCCGGATCCAGCAGGGAGCCCATCTCAAAATTGATAAAGTTGTTCAGATCCCTGAACTCAATATTCTGCGGGTCATCCCCGGGTCCCAGGGTCATGGCCAACCGTATGGAATCGCCGCTGAACACCCAGCCATCGCACACCTGATCCCCGTACCAGGCTGCCATTTCCTCATTGCCGAAATGGGTCGTAACGCAGACATGCCGGGCATCTTCTTCCTCCACCCAGATGTGCCGGGACGAAGCAACCGGAAGCGCCTGGGTTGCGGTCGGCAGCGGGAGCCGGACGAGCGGTCTGGATTCGGTATAATCCTCCGCCAGGAACTCTTCCATCAGCCGCTCAATCTGGTCATAGCTGAAGAACGCGCCTACCTGTAAATACACGGCATTCCCAAAACGGTCCACGATGATGGTGGTCGGGGTCCCATGGCTTCCGCCGAGGTAATCCAGGAGCCCGGAATGTTCTTCCCGGCCCACCGGATACGCCAGCTTATAGTCCTTTTTGATTTCCTTGATGTCAAACAGCGTATCCTCCGGATCAACGCTCAGCCCGATAAACGCTACCCGGTCCCCGTACTTTTCGTACGCCTGGTTCAGGAATGGATATTCCAGCTTGCAGGGGCGGCACCAGGATGTCCACAGGTTGATCAGCGCCGCGTCCTTGCCCTCCATGAGCCCGGACAGGGTCTGGATCTTCTGGGCCGTATCCAGGAAATGGAAATCCGGCAGCGGTTTCCCCAGGATCGGCGACTCATCGGCTGTTGCAGCACCCAGCACGCACATCAGGACCACCGCCAGCAGGATCATCAGTTTTCTCTTCATCGTTCCATCCTCCACATTGCCTTTATATCATGGCGGGTTCTCCTTCCCGCCTCTATATACGATTCATCTGCCATCGGTTTCTTCTATATGGCTGCAGTATACCACAAATGAAACGATGGGGACAATCCCCATCGTTTCACAACTCTTCACTCTCAACTCTTCACTTAAAAAGGGGCGCCCCGGAATGGGGCGCCCCTCAGTCTCATCCTGTTCATTCTTTCCGCATCTTTACTTCAGTTTCCGCCGCGATTCCGCTTTCGCTCCAGATCCGCACGGTGGCATTCCCTCCGGTGCATCCCGCCCGCAGGTAAACGGTCAGGGTTCCCTCCCGGGTGGCGCGGTATGCCTCCCGGTACGGTGTCAGGTCATCCGGCGTTCCGTTTTCCAGGCCCAGCAGTTCCAGGTCCCCGAGGATCTGGCAGTGCAGCGTTTCGTCCGCCGCCGGGTTCCCCTGGGCGTCCAGCAGCATGGCTTCCATCTGCATCACGTCCGTCCCGTTGGCCTGCAGGCTTTCGCAGTCTTTCACCAGCTCCAGCCGCACGGCTTTTCCGGGGGTGGCCAGTCGGTCTTCGGCGCCTTCCGTCCGGGCTTCCAGGATTCCGTCCTCATATTTCACGGTCCACACGGCCCGCACCCCGTCCGGCTTCTTCCGGCCCAGGCTGCGCCCGTTCAGGAACAGCTCCGCTTCCTGCCCGTTCGTGTAGCAGGCAACCCGTTTCTTCTCCCCGGGTGTGCCTTCCCAGCGGAAGCATTCACCCCATGCGCCGTCGTCCTTCTCCGCGCTTCCCACTGCGATCCGGATCACGGGCACTTCGGTCCACAGGGCCTTCCGCTGGGCATACAGCGGCTTTTCCTTTCCGCGCAAGTCCAGGGCGCCCGCCCGGCTGATGCGCACCGGCCATCCGGGGCATTCGCCCAGGAAGTCCACCCCGGTCCACAGGAACTGCCCGGCGATGTATTCATGGTCCGTCACCGCTTTCCACGCTTCCGGATCATGGCTGTTCTCGCTGCCCAGGATCACCCGGCCGGGATACGCTGCGTGATCCGCCTCGTAGAATCCCTCCCGGTAGTTGTAGCCCGCCAGGTCCAGCACGTCCGCGTACCCGGTGCGGTTGCTCAGTTCCGGGAAGCTCAGGGCGCTGGTCACCGGCCGGGAATCGTCATACCGGTGTGTGATATCCATCAGCTCCGCGGCCACCTTCGCCAGCCGTCCCGCATCCGGCTTGCGCACGTCGTACAGGCGTTCCGCCAGCGGCTTGTTGGCATCGTTGTTCCCCAGCACCTCTTTGAACAGCGGGGTCACGTACGGGTCGTTGGGATAGTCGATCTCATTCCCGATGCTCCATAGGATCACGCAGGGATGGTTCCGGTCCCGCTCCACCATGCTCCGCAGGTCGGCCTCATGCCACTGCGGAAAATCCTCCGCGTAGCCGAAATGCTTCGGGGGATACACATTGTGTCCCTGCCACCACTTGTTCTTCGTGCCTTCCCACTCGTCAAAGGCTTCGTCCATCACCAGGAAGCCCATCTCATCGCAAAGGTCCAGCAGGTCCGGATCCGGCGGATTGTGCGCCGTCCGGATGGCGTTGCAGCCCATTTCCTTCAGCTTCTCCAGCCGGTGCTTCCACACGTTCTTCGGTACGGCGGCCCCCAGGCAGCCCGCGTCGTGGTGGACGCACACGCCCCTCAGCTTCATGCTCTCCCCGTTCAGGAAGAAACCCTTGTCCGCGTCAAACCGGAATGTCCGGATGCCAAAGGAAATCCCTTCGCGGTCCGTCACCTTCCCGTCCTTCAGGGCTTCACCCTGCAGGATGTACAGGAAGGGATCCGCGCAGCTCCAGCGCCGCAGCCCGGCGGCCGGCAGGATCACCGTGCCTTCCGCTCCCCCTGCGATGCCTTCCGCGGCGGTTTCCCCGTCCGCTCCCAGCAGGCGGAAGCGCACCGAATCCGCGCCTTCCGTCCCGTACCGGATCCGCACCGAAGCATTCCCGCTTTCGTCTTCTTCCGTCACGGCGTAAATCCCGTGCTCCCGGAAGCATACGGTATCGGTCACCGTCAGCATTACGTGCCGCTGGATACCGCTGCCGGCATACCACCGGGAATCCGCCACATCCTCGTGCTCCACGCGTACGGCGATCACGTTCTCCCCTTCCCGGAGGAACTCGCCGATGTTGAATGAGAAGCTGGTATAGCCGTAAGCATGGCTGCCCAGGTAATTGCTGTTCACCCATACTTTGGCATGCTTGTACACTCCCTGGAAGCCCAGGATCACCTGGCCGGCCGCCTCCTCCGCCGTCAGCGTAAAGTGCTTCCGGTACCAGGCAGTGCCTCCCGGCAGGTAGCCCGTTCCGCTCGCCCAGCAGATGTCAAAGGGATGCTCCACCGCCCAGTCATGGGGCAGTGTCACCTTCCGCCATCCCCGGTCGTCATATCCCATAAAGCCCGCGTCTGCCGCGTCCCCGTAGTGGAACCGCCATCCGGCGTCAAGAACGATCTGCTTTCTCATCTGCGTTTCTCCTCGTCTGCAAATACCCCGGGATGCTCCCGCGCACCCCTGCCGGGCATAAAAAGGGGGCTGCCCCCGAAAGAAAACCCACCGCGGGCAGCCCTTTGTTTCCGGGAATTACTTGGCGTACACAGCGTCCAGCTGGCCCTGGATCTCCTGCATCACCATTTCGATTCCCGCATCCTGCAGCGCCTGGCGGAATTCAGCAACCAGGGCTTCCGGATCATCGTTCATGCCGAATACGATCCGCGGCATATAGGTGTTGTAAACATTGCTCAGGTTGTCCATGAACACACCCACCATGGAGTTGTCATAGATGTACTGGCCGTAGGGATAGTCGATCTTCACCTTGTCATACGCATCGTACATCGCGCCGATGGCATCCCAGTCGAGCTGCGCGTTGCGGTATTCCAGGTTGTCGTTACGGCCCCACCAGAAGTTGAAGGACACGCCGTCCACGGAATCTTCGAAGCCTTCGGGACGGGAGAACAGGCCGTTCTCGTCTACGGTGTACATTTCACCTTCGAATCCGTACTGCATCAGGTGGTAGATTTCCGGATCATTCCGCATGAGGTCATACACCATCAGGGCGCGTTCCGGATGCTTGCTCTGCGCGGCAACCGCCATGGCGCCGTGGGTGATGTTCAGGGAGATCAGGTTGCCCATTTCTTCGCCGAACCAGAAGAAGCCGAGGTCAGAACCGGGCTGCTTGCGTTCCATGGTGGTGCGCTCGCTGGTCCAGGTCTGGGTGTGGTGCTGATGGGCGCCGGTCTTGCCTTCTTCCATCTCCGCCACAACGTCGCCGGTGTAGTTCAGCACGTCCGCGCGCCAGTATCCGGCGTCTGCCCATGCCTTCATTTCCTTCGCAAAGTTCACCAGCTCGTCGCCTTCAACGTAATAGCGGCTCAGGGTGTAGGGATTTTCCTTGCTCTCGCCGTAGAAGATCGCTACCGGGAATCCTTCAATGGCGATGTTGCCGGTATGGGAGGTCTGCCAGCCGCCGGCCATCTGGGGGCTGTAGGAAGAACCGTTGCCGTTGGCGTCCCACGGGACGACATCCGGCTTGTTCTCCTTGATCCAGGCAAAGTACTTGCCCAGGTCTTCCCAGGAATGCACGCCGTTTTCCAGTCCGGCTTCCTTCGCCCAGTCACCGCGGTACATGAAGCCGTGGTTGGTCCACTGCGCGTAGTTGTCTTCGGGCATCAGGTAGATTTCACCGTTGTATTTGCACAGGTTCCAGTGCGCTTCGGAAACGGTTTCCCAGGTCTTGGGGGCGTAGGTCTTCAGCATGTCCTCGCTCAGGGGCAGGAAAGCGCCCTTCTGGCTGTTGGGCCACGCGTCGAGCCAGTCGGTAGCGGTACCGATCAGGTCGATATCGCCGCTCTGGGTCGCCAGCGCCAGGTTGTACTGGGTCTGCCAGTCGGTCCATTCGATCCAGCGGAACTCCAGCTCCGCGTTGATCTTTTCGGTCAGCAGCTCGTTGATCTTCGCAAGCACTTCATCCGTCCGGTTGGTGGGCTTGTCGCCGGTCACCAGGTACACGATCTTCACGTGCTCGGAAGTGTCGATGCCTTCCGCCACCGCGACGGGCAGCAGGCAGCATACCATGGCCAGGGTCATCAGAATCGCTATCAGTTTTCTCATGGGGTACCCTCCTTTTATAATATGATTCAGCCCTTTCCGGGCATAAATCCCTTGGGGAAACCTTATCCCTTCACCGCGCCCACCGTCAGGCCGGCAACGAAGTACTTCTGCACGAAGGGATACAGCAGGATGATGGGGCCGGTCGCAATCACGGCGGTCGCCATCTTCAGCGTCTCGCCGGGCAGGTCCGTAATCACCACGTTGGAGCCGGCCACGGAGTTCTTCAGGCTGGCCACCTTGTTGATTACGTTGTACAGGTGGTACTGCAGCGGCCGGTATTCCACCTTGGTCGTCAGGAACAGGGAGCTGTAGTACCACTCGTTCCAGTAGCTCAGCGCCAGGAACAGCCCGATGGTTGCCAGCGCCGGCTTCAGGTTCGGCAGGATCAGCTTCACAAAGATCGTGAAGTCCCCGGCGCCGTCGATCTTGCCGGATTCGGTAATCTCATGCGGGATCGCCTTCACGAAGTTCTTCATCAGCACGATCAGCCACGGGCTCATCAGCAGCGGCAGCAGGATCGCCAGGTAGCTGTCCCGCAGGTTCAGGTACTGCACAATCAGCAGGTAGAACGGCACCAGGCCGGCGGAGAACAGGGAGGTGAAGTAGATGTAGAACATGATCTTGTTCCGGTACGGGAAGTCCCTGCGCTGCAGGGCGTATCCGGTCATGGCCACCAGGAACAGGCCGACCAGCGTGCCCACCAGCGTCAGGCCGATCGTCACCACGTAGGCGCCGATCATCTGGTCCGGGCTCCGGAACAGCAGTTCATAGGAATAAGTGCTGGTTTCCACCGGCCACAGGGTAAAGCCGGTGCGGCGGATGGCGTCCTCCGTGGAAAAGGAGGATGCGATAATCATCCAGAACGGCAGGATGCACATCACGCAGAAGATCGTCACCAGGATGTAGGTGATCACGTTGATCACAATCAGTGACTTATCCTTGCGGATATGGGTGGTATGCATCACGTGGGGATTGCCCTGCGTTTTCACAGTCATCTTTCTCGCTCCTTTCCCCGCTCATCAGAACAGCGCGTAGTCCGGATCCAGGTGCTTCACGAAGGCGTTGGCGCCCAGCACGATGAAGAATCCGACCACGCTCTGGAACAGGCCGACGGCGCTGCTCTGGGAGAAGTTGAAGCTGTTCATCATGGACCGGTAAACGTAGGTCTCAATGATGTCCGTGGTTTTGAAGAGCATCGAATTGTTGCCGACCAGGTTGTAGAACAGGCCGAAGTTGCCCTTCAGGATGCCGCCGATGGCGAACAGGAACAGGATGATCACCGTGGGCTTCAGCGTCGGCAGGGTGATGTACCGGATCCGCTGCCAGGCGTTGGCGCCGTCAATCTGCGCGGCTTCCATCATCGAGGAATCCATGCCGGTAATCGCGGCGAAGTACACCACGGTGCCGTACCCGGTGGATTTCCACAGGTGGACCAGCACGATGATGAACGGCCATGCGTTGGCGTTCTGGTAAACCTTCGGCATGTCCCCTCCCAGGGACCGGACCAGGTGGGAGATGAAGCCGAAGTCGTAGTTGATCAGGTTATACACCAGCAGGGAAACCAGGACATCTGAGATGAAGTACGGCAGGAACATGATGCTCTGCGCGGTCTTCTTGTAGCCCTTGCTGGCCACCTCATTCAGCATGATTGCGAACGCCAGCTGCAGCACATTCCCCAGGATGATGAACGCCAGGTTGTACAGCACGGTGTTCTTCAGCAGCAGCCCCAGCTGGCCGGAGATGAACAGGAACTGGAAGTTCTTCAGCCCCACAAACGGGCTGGCGAAAATGCCCTTGTTGTACTGGAAATTGGTGAAAGCAATATAGGCCCCCGGCATCGGCAGGTAGGCAAACACCAGGAAAAACAGGATCGCGGGCACGCACATCAGGATCAGCGTCCTGTTCTGCATGACCGTGCGGCCGATGGAAGGCTTTTTGTAGTTGATGACCTTCGCCTGGACAGGCTTCTGCAACTTTCCCACTCCCTCTCAAGTCTCGTCCCGCTCCGGGAATCGGCCCTTTGCTGAAATCTGAAACCGGTTTCAAACTCAGGGCTTTAAATGAAACCGGTTTCAAAATTCCTGAAAAATAAAATTCCGAGAACCGGCTTCTTCCTGGAACAATCTCATTACTTCTAAGGTCAGTATAACAGAAATGATCCTGTATTGCAATATCTGTTCGTTTTTTTACCGAAAGTCACATGTTTACTTCTTTGAAGGCGGCGCGCAGGAGGCCCGTTCCGCAACGAACACGGGTATCCTCCGGTCCTGCGGCCACTCGGTTTCCGGCTCCAGCGCGGTCTGCACCAGCTCGGCCCCGTAGGACTGGTAATCATACCCCACAGATGTCAGCTTTGGTGTCGTGATCCCCGTCACAAAGGTATCGTCAAAGCCCAGCAGGGAGATATCCTCCGGTACCCGGAGTCCCCCCGCCAGCAGGCCCTGCAGCAGGCCGGCGCTCACCATGTCGTTCATTCCAAGCAGGGCGGTCGGCATTTTCTTCAGTTTCAGCAGCTTTCCGGCGCCCTCCTGCCCGGCATCCACCGAGTAGTCATCCACGCCGATCAGCCATTCCTTCCGCATCGGCAGTCCCAGCTCCTTCATCACCTTCCGGAACTGGTCCAGCCGTTCCACCGTCCCGTAGTACTGCGCCCCCGTATACACAAACCCGATCTCCCGGTGCCCCATCTCCGCCAGGTAGCGCACCGCCAGGTCCATGGAAGCCCGGTGGTCCACGGAGATCCCGGGAACCCCGGGCAGCGGGCTCCGGGAGCCCACCACAATGCGGGTATAGTGCATCGTCTGCTGCAGCATGGCAGTAAAGTCCGGATCCTGCTCCTCCAGATCAATCCGGCCGCCGCAGAGGATCACCGCCTCCGGCCGAAGCTCCCGGATCCGGTTCATAACGGAAATCTCGTTCTCCCGCCGGGAAGAGGTATCCATCAGCAGCAGCACATAGCCCCGCCGGTAGGCCTCCGCCTGGCAGGCCGCAAACACGCTGCTGTAATAGGAGTTGTCGCTGTGTGCCACCACCATGGCGATCGTTTTGTTCCGGTTTTCCGTCAGGGCCCGGGCATACGCGTTCGGATGGAAATCGTACTTCTCGATGATCTCCATCACCCTTCTGCGCTTTTCCTCCCGCACCGCGGTCGTCCCGGTCAGGATCCTGGAAACAGTCGCCGGGCTGACCTGCGCTTCCCGCGCGATATCATAGATGGTGACGTTCTTCTTCTCCATCCCGCTGCCTCCGGTTTCTGCTTTGAATTTGTCTCTGAAAGCGCTTTCATCATGGCACATAATACCCAAAAATGCAAGAGGGTCGCTATAGTGAAACATTCAGGACTGTTCCCATCGTTTCACTTTTCACTCTCTGGCGACCTTCCCGCCCTGCGAGCGGAAGCCCGGGGTGTTTCGTTACGGGACGTTATGGAGCACGCCAGTTCTTAGCGATTGGCGAGGCGCAGCCGAAGACAGAGCTTAGAATCTGCTGCGTGCGGAATACAGGCGCGAGCCGTGTCTCGGAACGGAATTCCCCGGGTTGGAGCGAACAGAACTGACACGAAAAATGGGGCGCCCTTTAACAGGGCGCCCCAAGAGGCAAGTTCAGGTTAATTACTTCAGGGCCGCGTTCTTGAGGTCCACCTCAGCCTGGTAGACGCCGCAGTCATAAGCATACAGTTCCTTGTAGCCGAAGCCGTCCATCTGGGTGATCATCTCGTCCCACAGGGAGTCGAATTCCGCTTCGTCCTTGGCGAAGATCATCTTCCAGGTGTAGGTGCACAGCTGCTTGTTCACGTCAGCCCGCATGGACTGGATGTCCAGGCTGTCTTCCGGCGCAGCAAAGCCAACGGAGGGGCTGGCTTTCAGCATGTCATGCTTCTTCATGTAGTCCACGGGGTTCAGGGCGTCGAACTTCGCCTGCCATGCAGCCTTGGTCTTGTCGTTTTCACGTTCCCACTCCTGGTAGGACTTCCAGAACTTCATCGGGAAGCGCTCGCCGTTGTCGGGGTTCACGCAGATGGACGCGCCGATCCACTGGTTGATGGCGTTGTTGCCGTCACTGTATCCGCCGCCGCCGTACTCTTCCGGAACTTCCAGGTTCAGGGCCAGGGCGTCATCATGCAGCTTGGTGAAGGTGCCGTCTTCGTTCTTGGTGTAGTTCAGGCCTTCGATACCAACATGCTGGAAGGTCATGCCTTCGGGGCTGGCATACCAGTCGAGGAACTTCAGGATCAGGTCGTACTTCTCGCCTTCCACCTTGGAGCCGATCGCCCACACACGGTCCGCGCCGTAGTAACGGTCCGCGTCCGCATAGAAGGTCATGTCGCCGACGGGGATGAAGATGAAGGTCGCACCCTGGGCAGCGTAATCACTGCTGTTGGTGAAACCCTGCTGCCAGCTGTACCACATGAGGTCCACACGGCGGGCGGACAGCTTCGCGGCAACCGCGTTCCAGTCCTGCTCACCGGATTCCGGATCGACCAGGCCCATCTGGTTAGCCTTGAACAGGAACTTCGCGATCTTGTAGTAGGCATTGTCCTTGTTGTAGATTTCGGAGAAGGTTCCGTCGCCCTTCAGGATCGCGGAGCCCTTGATCTTCTCGTTGTACCAGGTGGTCAGCTGGACCACGTTGGCGATACCGATCATGTTGTCGTTGCCGTCCCAGTCAGGCCACAGGGACAGGCCGTAAGCCTTGTCTTCACCTTCGGTGGGATGGATTTCATGGATCTTGGCCAGCACGTCCAGCAGGCCGTCCAGGTCCGCGATTTCCGGAGCGCCGACCGCTTCGTACAGGTCCCAGCGCAGCTGCGGGCTGGAGTAGATCACGTCATCGGTCAGGGTGTCCGGGGCGGTGTCGGTCATCTCAGCGGGGATGCCATAGTACTTTCCGTCTTCACCGGTCAGTTCCTTGTTGTAAACGTCGATCTGATCCTTGAACCGCATGATGTTCTCGCATCCGGCGATTTCATCGATCGGGCGGATCAGGCCTTCAGCGACCAGGGTCTTGACCTTGCTCTTGTCGACGATCACGATGTCGCCCAGGTCTCCGTCCATGGCGCGGGTCGTATAAACTTCATTGCCGACAACCTGCGGGGCAATGATGTTCAGTTCGATGTTGAAGCGGTCTTTCACAACCTTGGCAAACCAGCCGGACTGGGTGCCGTGGTAGTTCGCGGCTTCATCGTAGAACGTGAGGACGGTCGGTTCTGCGCCTTCCGCCGCGCTGATGGAAACCAGGCTCAGGAGCATGGCGATCATCAGCAGGACTGACAGGATCTTTTTCATGAATGTACCCTCCTTTAAATATATGATGTAAGGCAGTCCGCCTTCATCGACAAAAGAAATGGGATGTGAACAGTGAAAGGTTAACCTTTCACTGCTCCTATCATGATGCCTTTCGTAAAGAACCGCTGGAAGAACGGATAAATCATCATCACGGGCAGCACAACCACAACCGTAACGGTCATGCGGATGGAAGTTGCTGTCGCGGACTGCGCCAGGATCGCCGCCATGGCGGACGCGCTGGTGCTCGAATTCACCAGGGCCTTCAGGCTGCTGGCCCGGGTAATGTACTGATACAGCTGGAACTGCAGGGTAAACAGCTTCTCGTCCGTCATCAGCAGCAGCGTATCCTGGAAGGAATTCCAGTGCGCCACCGCGGCGAAGATCGCAATCGTCGCAAGGATCGGCTTGATAACCGGCAGCATAATCGAAAAGAAGATGCGCAGCGTGCCGGCGCCGTCGATTTCACCGGCGTCCTGCAGCTCCTTGGGCACGCTTTCGCAGTAGGTCTTGCACAGGATGATATAGAACGGCTGGACCACCATCGGGAAAATGTATCCCCAGAAGTTGTTGGTCAGGCCCAGCAGCTTCATGGTCAGGTACCACGGGATGACGCCGGCGTTGAAATACATCGTTGCCACCACGAACCGGTACCAGAACTTCCGCTTCCACAGGGTTTCCCGGGTGAACATATAGCCCAGGAATGCCGCCACCACCACGATCAGCACCGTACCGATCACCGTACGCAGCACGGAGATATAGGCGGCGGTGGTCAGTCCGGGGATATTGGCCAGGTTTTTGTAGTTGGTAAAGTGGATCTCCATCGGGTAGAAGATCACCTTGCCGCTGTCGCTCAGGTTGTTCGCGCTGATGGAGTTGATGATGATGTAGTAGAAGGGGTAAACGCACACAAAGGCAAAGAACGCGTAAACCACATACGTGATAAAGCTGATCACATAGTCGCCGGGCGAGCGGCGGATCTTCGCTTTATGCTTGTCATGCAGTTCAATCTTGTCCGAAGCCTTTCCGGTCATGCCGTTTCCCCTCCTTTCTGTTTTTCTTCTTCCGGGATCAGATAAAGCTTTCCCCGCGGATCAGCTTGGACGCGGTGTTCGCGCCGGTCAGCAGGAAGATGCTCACGATACTCTTGAGGATACTGATCGCCGTGGCCAGCGGGTAGTTGCCCCGTCCGGCCGTAGCGTAGTTGTAAACATACAGGTCCAGCACTTCCACCCATTCCCGGTTGAAGTCATTCTGGAACACGTAGTACTGCTCCATGCCGTTCGACAGGAAGCTGGCGATGTTCAGCATCACGATGACGAAGTACGTCGGCAGGATGCTGGGAATCGTGATATGCCAGATGACCTTCATCCGGGTCGCGCCGTCCACCTTGGCAGCCTCGATCATCTGCTCATCGATGGCGGAGATCGCGGCCAGGTACATAATCGCCGCCCAGCCGGCATTCTTCCAGGTCAGCCACAGCCACATCCGGAACCAGACGTGATCCGATGATTTCAGGAAGGAAATCGGCGTGCTGATCCATCCCAGGTCCTGCAGGACCTTGTTCACCGCGCCGTTGGATCCGAACACGTGGAACGCAATGGAGAACACCAGGACCCAGGAAATGAAGTTCGGCAGGGTCGTCGCCGTCTGGACGAACTTGCGGTAGGGTTTGCTCTTGATTTCGTTGAGGAACACCGCGAAGATCATCGGGAACCAGCTGAACGCCAGTGAGATGCCGCTCATCGCCAGGGTGTTCCGCATTACGCGGATCACGTCCCGGGTCTTGACCGGATTGGAGAACAGGCTGGAAAACCACTTGAGGCCGACAAAGGTTTCATTGCTGATCGGCTTCGGCGGCACGAAATCATGGAATGCGTAAACCCAGCCGTACAGCGGGAAATAGGAGAACAGCGCCACCAGCAGGATAAACGGCAGGATATAGGTAAACTCAATCAGCGAGCGCCTTTTCTTGGGACTCATCCGCTGCATTGTTTTCACCTCCTGCTGTTTCTGCCGTTCCCGGCGTTTTATCGAATTTTTCCCTCTGAATTGTGTTTAGTCTATCATCCGGAATAAAGTGCCACAACACCATTTTTTTAGTTTTATGGGACAAAATTTGCACTCGGACAGTTCAAATATATTGGATTTTTGTTCAAAATGGTTTACAATAAGTCAGATCACAATAGATCAAACGAAAAAATCCTTCCGGGTTCAGGCCCGGAAGGGACAAAAAACAAATCCGCGTTAAGGAGGCAGCCTTTGGCAACATTCTACGAGCAGCGGCCGGAACGGCTGTTTATCGGGGAAATGACCCATTCCACCTTCCCCGCCCATGTGCATTCCGAGGCGGAGCTTGTCATCCTGGCCCGGGGTTCCGCCGTCATGACCATCGACGGTGTTCCGTACCGGCTGAGTCCCGGCGACGCGGCAGTGGTCTCCCCGCTGGTCACACACAGCTATGATGAGCTCAGCGAGGACGTCGGCGGGCTCGTGGCCATCTTTCCCCCGGATATCATCCCGGAATACGCCGGCACCTTCCGCGGCCTGCAGCCGGACTGTGCGGTCCTCCCTGCCGGGAAGACCAGCGTGGACCTGCGCCTTTCAGCGGACCGGCTGAACCATCTGAACATGGAGGAAAACCTGGCCATGTGCATCGCGCACCTGCATGTGCTCCTGGCCGGAATCCTTCCCAACCTCACCTACCATCCGGTCTATGACTACAGCGACCGCGGAATCGGCTACCGGATCATCAGCTATATTTCCGAGCATGCCCTGGAGGAGATCACCCTGGAGAGCACCTCCCGCGCCCTGGGCATCAGCGTTTCCCACCTGTCCCATTTCTTCTCGGAGCGCCTGCACACCCATTTCCGGCAGTTCATCAACGCCATCCGCATCGAGCGCGCCCGCCTGCTCATGCGGGACCCGAACCTGACGCTCACGGAAATCTGCGGCATCTGCGGCTATGCCAACATGCGCACCTTCCGCCGGGCCTTCATGGCCGAAATCGGTGTCCTTCCCTCCGACCATATGGCCGCCCTTCGCAAGCGTGCCTCCGGGGATGTTGCCCAGTGAAGCAATGAAACGTTGGGGACAGTCCCCATTGTTTCATTTTCAGGCATCACAAAGGCGCCGGGGTTCGTCCCCCGGCGCTTTTCATACAGGCGCTGCCTGTTCAGGTAAAGAAAACGGTAATCGCGTCCCAGATCGCTTCGAAGATCCCGAAAATCTTCTTTTCCTTGCGCGCTTCTTCCTTCTGGAATTCCGCAAACTCCTCATCGGTGAGGGGCTTGCAGTCTTCCTCTTCTTCCTCGATTATTTCTTCCTTTGCATTTTCCATATGCTTTTTCCCTTTCAGCCGGAACAGGCCGGTCAATGGAAGTTCACGCGGGTAAGCTCCAGCAGGTAAGCGTCCACAATCAGCTTGTTCCGGTCCATCATGCGTTCCTGCCTCTTGAACGGCTTCTCGGTTTTTCCGTTCGCCTGGGCCTTGATGCTTTCTTTCCGGTTGGTGTTGATCATGTTGTCCGTCATTGCTGTATCCTCCTTCAATTTCAGGGGACCTTTTCCCCGTGATTCCTTCTTTATTTCCCGGCTTTACGCCGCGTTCGGCAGCTCTTCCTTTTCGGGTTCCGCGGTCCATTCCGGCTCCACGTACTGCTCCTCCGCCGGAACGACTCCGTCCGGATAGATCTGCGCGAAATCGTTCTTCATGGAGATCGGGATATATCCCTTCGCCCGGTATTCTTCGGACTTGGTTTCCCAGTCCTGTTTGCCCCATTCCCGCACGTTGTCGTCGGCGACCACCATGTACGCCTGCGCCGGATAGGGGTTCCGGCTGTCGATCGTGTAGTTCATCATGCTGGTGTCGCTTCCGCTGTTTCCGAATGCCAGCACCGGCCGCTGCCCGATCTCCCGTTCGATGTAGATGGACTTGTTGCCGTTCAGGTTCTTCTGGATGAACCCGCCGGTCAGCACCAGCTCGTCGCCGTTTTCATACTTGAAGTTCATGTTGGAGGCTTCTTCTTCGTGCCCCTTCTGCTTCACTTCAAAGTCGGTGCCGATCACGTGGTTCGGCGTCACATAATCCTTGAACAGGGAGTTGGCTACCACCACCCGGGTGGTGGTGCGTTCCGTTCCGCTGATCACGTAGATCGTGAATCCGTTGTCGTACAGGTACTTCACCACCTCCGCCATCGGCAGGTAGGTGTTGTCGATGTACCGCATGTTGTTGAAGCTTGCGGTTTTCTTCTGCCCGAATTCAACGATGTAGTCGTGGAACTCCTCCATCGTCATCCCGGCAAAGGCCTTGGCGAAGTTCCGTGCCAGTTCTTCCCCCGCCGTGTATCCCGGCTTAATCTCAGCCGCCGCCTGCTTCAGCTCGTCCGACACCCGTTCCGGATGGTCGTTCAGGCAATACTCGATGAACATCATCGTATCGAAGTAGGTGTAGTAGGTTTCGCACACCAGCGTCCCGTCCATGTCGAACACGGCGATCCGGTCTTTTTCAGGAATGAAGTTCGCTGTGTCCTTCGGGTCGGTCACCTTCGCCACATAGTCCCGCAGGCTCTGCGCCGCTTCGGATCCCTCGGTCCAGTATTCGCCCAGCTCCGTGGCCGGTTTAACCGGCTGCACTGCCGGCGCGGTCCGGTCCCTGTTCAGGTAGTAAACCACCGCGAATATGATCACTGCCGCCAGCACCACCAGTGCGATGATCGTCATCAGCCGGTTCTTTGCTTTCCGCTGCTCTTCCATGGCCTGCCACACTCCTTGCCTCTTTCCGAAACCAATATACCGTACCGTGTCCAACAGATGTCCACCTAAAAATGGACAAATCAGCACTGGTTCAGCTTGTTTTGGCAGAATTCCGCGGAATTTCTGCGGAAAAACCGTAAAAAAGCAGAAAGAAAAAGGCCTTGCCGGCATTCCGGCAGGGCCTTTTTCGTTAGGGTTATTCTTCTGCAGTTTCTCCCGTTTCTTCCGCTTCTTCCAGGATTTCATCCACCGGCGCCAGGTAGTCCGCCAGGATGTATCCGTATTCGCTGTGATATACGCACAGGATAAATCCGTTCTGTTCCTCTTCGGGATAGGCCAGCACCAGCGCCCCCAGCGGCACCTTCTCAATCCGGGCGGATGACTTGTCCGCCGCCTTCCGCAGGGAAACGTACTCGCTGCAGTTCACCACCTGCATGTTCGGTCCCTCTTCCCGGCGCAGCGCCGTGCCGTCATAGCCGTAGGCGTTCTCAAAGGGGGATGTGACTCCGTCATCCTCCCCGGTATCCTCGATGATCAGGTACGTGATATACACATTGTCTTCCGGCCATGCTTCCGAGTAGACGTTGTACGCGCATTCCACGCTGTAGTCGCTGCCGGCATATTCCGGGTTGTCGGTCGAGGAGAAATACAGCGTCAGCCGGTCCATTCCCCCGGTCACCAGTTCAAACGTCCAGGTGCCCGTGTAGGTATACGCGAAGCTGCCGTCCTTGCTCTCAAACAGTGCGGTCAGCGTGCCGTCCTCCGAAAACTCAACGGTTTCGGTCACTTCCCGCGGTTCCCCGCCTTCGTCCTGGACCTCGTCCGTGGCGGTCCAGATGCCGGGAATCAGCTCTTCCAGCTCCTCGTCATCCGCAAAAGCCGCCCCGGTGAGCACCAGCATCGCAAAAAGCACAATGCAGGCAAAAATCCCGGCGCGCATCTTCCAGCCCGTTTTCCCAATCATTCGGATTCCCTCCTCTGTCTGTTTTCGTCCGTCTCAGCCCCGGATATACCGCCGGCGGATTTCCTCAATCACATGCGCTGTGCTCTTTTCCACCGTGCCGTCCCGGAAGGGGTTCAGCAGATTCCCGGTCTCCAGCAGCTCATAGTATCCCTTCGTCCCGCCGGCACGGCACAGCCGGAGGTAATCCTCCCAGGCCGCCTTCCGGTCTTCCTTCATGCGCCCGTAGTACTGGAACGCGCAGATCTGGGACAGTGCGTATTCGATGTAATAGAACGGATACAGGAAGATATGCTGCTTCTGCATCCAGAAGCCGCCGCCCTCCAGGAACTCATTTCCGTCATAATCCCGCCAGGGCATATACTTCTTTTCAATCTCCCGCCAGTATCTCCGCCAGTCCGCGGGTGTGCTGTCCGGGTTCGCGTACACCTCGTGCTGGAATTCGTCCACGCTCACCAGGTACGGGATCGTGCACAGCGCGCCCACCAGGTGCGCCGTGATATACTTCTCCGCGTTTTCGCCGAAGAACAGTTCCATCCAGGGATAGGCGAAATGCTCCATGCTCATGGAATGGATCTCGTTGATTTCCGCCGTGGAGCCGGTCAGCTCCGCCACCGGGATGGACCGCATGGCCAGATATCCCTGGAAGGCATGGCCCGCCTCATGGGTCAGCACGTCCACATCCGCCTGGGTCCCGTTGAAATTGCTGAAGATGAACGGCGCCTTGTATCCCGGGAAGCTGGTCATGTATCCGCCCATCCGCTTTCCGGGCTTCGTCTCCAGGTCAAACAGCCCGTACTCCGTCATGAAATCGAAGAATTCGCCGGTTTCCGGGCTCATTTCCCGGTACATCTTCCGGGCCTTTTCCACCAGTTCCTTTTCCGTGCCGATGGGAACGGCGTTGCCGTCCGGGAATTTCAGGGCCTCATCGTAATAGCGGAGCTTGTCCACGCCCAGCCGTTTCCGCTGCGCTTCCCGGATTTCCGCCACTGCCGGAGTGATGATGGTCCGCACCTGTTCCCGGAACCGCGCGGCGTCCTCCCGCTTGTAATCAAACCGGCTGCGGGCGATATACGCCATGTCGGTATAGGTCGCGAAGCCCATCTTCTTCGCCTTCGCGTCCCGCAGGCGCACCATCTCGCCGTACTGTTCCTCCAGCGTCCCGCTGATCTGCTCATACAGCGCCGCCCAGGCTTCAAAGGCTTCCTTCCGTTCTGCCCGGTCTGTGCTCTCCATATGCTTCAGCAGGCCGTAGAAATTGCACTTCTCCCCGCGGAAATCCGTGGACGCAACCGCCGTTGCCTTCTGGTACGCCTGGCGCAGCTCGCCCTCGCGGATGGTCTCCTGGATAATCCGCTCGTCGCTGGTCATCAGGCCGGCATCGATCTTCCGGAACAGCTGCTTTCCGAATTCCGCTTCCAGCTCCCCGCGGAACGGGGATTCCGCCAGGGCCTTCTTCCACGCGTTGAACTGCGGAATCGCTTCCGCAAAGGCTGCCTGCAGCCATTTGATTTCCCCTTCATAGAAGGCGTCGTTCGTGTCGATCGTATTCCGCACATACGCCAGGCTGTACAGGGTATCGGAAGCCTCTTCCTTTTCCTGCAGTGCGAAATAGGCGTCCCGGACCTCCGCGGCGCTCTTCGCTTCGCGCACCTTTCGGGTGGCTTCCTCCACCGCCGCTTTCAGTCCTTCAACATCCGGGCGTTCATAAGGCATTTCACTGAACCGGATCATCGATTCTTTCCCTCATTTCCATTCCTATATGTTATTTTCACCGGTCTTCCGCATCAGCATACCACAGAAAATCCGCCCGTTCAACCGGATTCCTGCAGGAGCATTCTCAAAAAAGCCGCGCTGAATATTGCGCCGGAATTCCCAAAGGTTTAAACTGTTCCTGTATGGAGGATCAGAAGATGAGACTGTTTACCGCAATTCAGCCGTTGCCCGGGTTCCGAGCGGCCCTGGAGGACCTGCAGCAGCGGCTGCGGGAAGCCGGGGTTACGGGTAAATACCGGGAGCCGGACGGCCTCCACCTGACGCTGGCGTTCATCGGCGAATGGCCGGAGGATATCACGGAGCTCCTGCCGGTGGTGCAGAAGCCCTTCTGCGTCACGCTGTCGCACCTGGGGATCTTCCCGGAGGCGAATGTGCTGTGGGCCGGCGTGGAGCCGTGCGAAGAGCTGGACCTCCTAGCTAAACAGGTGCGGCACTGCCTGGCGGACGCGGGAATCCCCTTCGACCGGAAGAGTTTCAGCCCGCATATCACCCTGGCCCGGAAGCCCTTTGTGCCGGAAAAGGTAATCCTGTCGGAAATCCAGGTCCCCCGGGTTTCCATGATCGTGGATGACGTAAGCCTGTACCGTTCCGACCGCGGAAAGGACGGAATGGTGTATACGGTCATCGGGAGCAGTTCGGAGAACGCGGAATGGTGAGGCGCTTATGACACTGGAAGAACTGACCACCTGGATTTTTGATGAGTACAGCGTGGAACCGGACCACCCGTTCCCCATGGACGATATAAGCTGCGTGTTCCGCCACGCGGACAACCGCAAATGGTTTGCCATCACCATGAACATCCCGTACCGCACCCTGGGGATTCCCCGGAACGGAAACGTGGACGTCCTCAACGTCAAGTGCGATCCGTTCGTGGCGGGTCCCCTGCGGGAAAAGCCCGGGTTCCGCCCGGCGTACCACATGAACAAGGACAAGTGGATCACGATCCTGCTGGACGGGTCCGCGCCAAAGGAAGACATCACCGCGCTGCTGGCCATGAGCTGGCAGATGACGGCGGTGAAGGAAAGGAAGAGAAAGCATGTTCCGGCCGATGAGGAGATTTAAGCAGCAGGTCAGCGAAGAAGAGTGCATCCGCATCCTGAAGGAGGAGAAGCGGGGCGTCCTTTCCCTGCACGGAGAGGACGGCTATCCCTACGGAATCCCCATGGACCACTGGTACTGTGAAGAAGACGGGAAAATCTATTTCCACGGCGCAAAAACCGGCCACAAGATCGACGCGCTGGCCAAAGACAACCGGGTCAGCTACTGCGTATACGACGCCGGATTCCGCCGGGAAGGCGAATGGGCGCTGAACATCACCAGCGTGGTTGTCTTCGGGCGGATCAGTCTCGTCACCGACGAAGCAAAAGCCACCCGGATCTGCGAACAGATCTGCCGGAAGTTTACAGATGATGAGGCGTATATCCAGAAGGAGCTCACCAATGCCGTTCCCCGGGTCCAGTGCCTGGAACTGGCAATTGACCATATGACCGGGAAACTCGTCAACGAGTCCTGATTCCGAAACATAAAAGCGTCACCGGAAACACTCCGGTGACGCTTTTGCATTGATCTCAGAGGATAATCAGCAGCGCGGCAATGATCATCACAATGCTGATGAGGATCGAGAAGGAATTGATCGCGCTGGAGAGCTCATAGTCGCCCTTCAGCTGGGCGGTGAAGGCGGGCACAGCGCTGCTCACCGGTCCCAGGAGCGGGATCACCAGCGTCTGCCGGTAAACGGCCGGAACCGGCAGCAGGAACCAGCACAGCGCCGCGAACACCAGGCCGATCACGTACCGGGGCACCAGGATGCGCAGCACCTCCGGAATCCGGCTCCGGTCAATCCGGAAACCGACGCCCAGCATCAGCATCGCCAGGAAAGCGTTGGCGTTTCCGACGATTCCGGCCAGGTCCACCACCGGCCCCGGCAGATTGATGTGAAGCAGGCACAGGATGAACATAATCACATAGGTCACCAGCGGAACGGATTTCACAAGGTTCTTCAGGATCGGCATCACGGAAAACCGCTTCTGCTTTTCCTTGATCATGCCGGCAACGCTGTATGCCCCACCCAGGCAGATGGCGCCGTTGCCCACGTCAAACAGGCTCACAGCCAGCACGCCTTCGGGTCCGAGGAATCCGTGCGCAAAGGGAAGCACGAAATTGCTGACGTTGACGCCGGACATGTTGAGGACCGCGAAGGCCTTGTCCGCGCTGTCCCGCTTGCGGTTGATGACGTACGCGGCGGACATGAGGACAATCCCGTAGATCAGGCCGATCGCCACCAGGATAAACAGGGAATACTCAAATTCCCGCCCGGCCAGGTTGGTGATAATCGCCGCCGGCAGGGTAATCCGGATCACGATCTTGCTCAGCAGGTTAAAGTCTTCCCGTTTGAAAAAGCCAACCCGGCGCAGGATCACGCCCAGCAGGATGATGGCTACAAAGCACCCGGCTCGGGTAAGAATGTCAATCATCGGTAAAAGCTCCTTTGGCGCACACGCGCCGGCTCCCTTCCAGAGTCCAGGTGCAGTTTAATCCTTTCCGCGCCCGCATGCAATACCGAAACGGGATTCCGATCCGGACAATCCGGCTGAATTCATCCGGGGAAATTGCCCGCGGCTGCCGGCGTCTTTTCCGGAAAAGGAAACATCCACCGGTTTTCCCGGTGGATGCTCCTGGTTCCCGTTCCTTTCCGGCCTTGCTCAGGCGGCGTCCTCCGCCTCTCCTTCGGCCTGGTCCGCGCTTTCGTACATCACGTCCGTTTCGCCGGTCTGTGCCTGCAGCGCTTCACCGTCTAGCGTCACTTCGGTTTCGCAGCTTTCAATCACGCTGTTTACCGCGCGTCCGGCCACCGCGCCTTTCCCGCCCGTTTCTTTCTGAAAATAAAAAAACCGTTTTAAGTTCACCTAAGGTTCGTGTGGATAATGGACCCTGCCGGAAGGAATTCCGGCCGGAAATCCAGAAACCTCAGATAAGGAGATGACCTTGAATGAAAAAGCTGATATCCGTCCTGCTGGCGCTGTCCATGCTGCTCTTTGCCTTCAGCGCTTTTGCGGAGGACGTTGACACCCAGGACACCGCGTCCGGCAATGCGCCGGAAAGCTCCGGCAGCGCCATGCCGCCCGAACCCCCGGAAGGCTTCAACGGTTCCACCCCGCCCGAACCCCCGGAAGGCTTTGACGGCTCCACCCCACCCGAACCCCCGGAAGGCTTTGACGGCTCCACTCCGCCCGAACCCCCGGAAGGCTTCGATGGCTCCACTCCGCCCGAACCCCCGGAAGGCTTCAATGGCTCCAACCCGCCTGAACCCCCGTCCGGATCAGCAGACGGTTCCAGTGGCTCCACTCCCCCTGAACGGCCGGAAGGCTCCGGCAGCGGCCAGCCCGGGACCCCTCCCGGAGGCCTCGGCGGCGGCCAGCCCGGCAATCCTCCCGGAGGACGCGCCTCTTCCTTTGAGTATTCCGCGGCCGCAGAAATCACCTCCGCCGCGGAAACTGCCGGCCAGTCCTATTCCTCGGAAACCGCGGATCAAAGTGCCCTCATCGTCAACACAAAGGACGCCGTATCCCTCACCGATATCACCGTCACCAAGTCCGGGGATTCCGACGGCGGTGACAACTGCAGCTTCTACGGCCTGAACGCGGCGGTCCTCGCCATGGGCGGTTCCACCACCACGATCACCGGTGCCACCGTCAAATCCTCCGCCAACGGCGCCAACGGCGTCTTCTCCTACGGCGGAAACGGCGGCCGCAACGGCGCGGAAGGCGACGGCACCACGGTCGTCATCTCCGATACCTCCATCACCACCACCGGCGACGGCTCCGGCGGAATCATGACCACCGGCGGCGGCATCACCATCGCGGAAAACCTGGATGTCGCGACCTCCGGCCGCTCCTCCGCGGCCATCCGCACCGACCGTGGCGGCGGAACCGTCTCCGTGGACGGCGGCACCTACACCACCAGCGGCCTGGGCTCCCCCGTCATTTACTCCACCGCGGACGTCACCGTGAAGAACGCAACCCTGGTTTCCAGCCTGTCCGAAGGCGTGTGCATTGAGGGCAATAACTCCATCACCCTGGAAAACTGCAACCTCACCGCCGGCAACACCATGTGCAACGGCAACGCCACCTTCCTGGATTCGATCATGATCTACCAGTCCATGAGCGGTGACGCGGACAGCGGCACTTCCGCCTTCACCATGGCCGGCGGCACCCTCAGCAGCCTCAGCGGCCACATGTTCCACGTCACCAACACCCACGCGGTCATCTCGCTCAGCGGCGTCACCCTGAACAATGAAGGCAGCGACGTCCTGCTCTCCGTCTGCGATGACGGCTGGCACGGCGCCTCCAACGTCGCAGAGCTGAACGCGGATGCCCAGTCCCTGGCCGGAACCATCCTGGTCGGCGATAATTCCACCCTGTCCCTCTCCCTTTCCAGCGGTTCTTCCTTCGAGGGAAGCTTCAGCGGTGAGATCACCAACGCGAAGGGAACGCAGGTTTCGTCGGAAGTCGGCACGGTATCCGTCTCCCTGGATGAAACCAGCACCTGGACCCTCACCGCGGATACGTATATCTCCGAATTCTCCGGCAGTGCCGGAAACGTCATCAGCAACGGCTACACCCTGTATGTGGGCGGCGCCGCGCTGGAAGGCACCCGGTAAGCCAATACCCAAAACAAAAACAGCCATCCGCCGGTTTCCCGGCGGATGGCCTTTATATTCCCCGCAAAAATCAGATCCGCATCGTCAGCACGTTCAGTCCCAGCAGGTTCTGGTAGCTGATGTCCCGCGCCATGCGGTATACCAGCCGGATGCCCACGTTCCGGCCCATATCGCCCGGATCCATCAGCCGTGCATACTCCGACGGATTGAATGCTTCGCAGTTGTCCCGGATCCGCAGGATCACGTCTTCTCCCTTATGGACCACGCGGATATCCACGGAGTGCTTCTTTTCGTCCTTCCCGAATCCGTGCGTCACGATATTCCCGGCCATTTCCTCCATGCACAGGCCGGCCAGGAACGACCGCCGCCCGTCCACTCCGCGCTTTTCGCAGAATTCGATCACCTGCCGGGATACGTTCACCACCTCGTCCATGCTCCGCACGGTGATGTCGATCCGTTCGTCCTCCCCGGCGCCGAAGCTTTCCGGAATGGCCATCTGGCCTTCAATATTCCGCGGGAACCGTTTCCCCGCGATCCACGCGCCGGCTGCGATCACCGCCGCGCACAGGAATCCGTTCAGCACATTCGCGGTGTACAGCCCGTTCATTTTCATCGATGGAATCAGGATAAAGCTGAACAGCACCACGCCCACCACCCCGTCCACCACAGGCAGGATAATGGACATCGCCTTTTTCTCCATCGTCTGCGCGTAGCTGGCGTAATGCAGGCTCCACATCGCCGGCAGCATGCACAGCGGCAGGATCCGGAATCCCATCACCGTCATCTCAAAAACCGGATCGGACGGATCCTGGTAGAACAGCCTCGTCAGCGGCTCCGCGAACACGATCAGCAGGATCACGATTCCCGTCATCACCAGCATACCCCGGGTCATCACAATCCGCATCACGTCAATCAGCGACCGCCGGTCCTCCTCGCCGATGCTGATGCTGAACAGCATCCGGGCCACCGCCACCATGCCGAATGGCACCGCCCAGATCACCGCCAGCAGCGAGTTCGACGCGGCAAAGGCCGAAAGCCCCACGCTGCCCACATACGTCAGCACCAGGAAGTTCACAATCAGGCACCGGAATGTTTCCACAAACCGGGAGAGCGCGCCGGGGTATCCCAGCTTCGCGATCTTCAGCGCGTCCCCCCACCGGCATTCCCGCAGGGAGAACTTCCACTCGGATTTTCCTTTCAGGTACCATACCGCCAGCACCGCCAGGAAAGCCCAGCTGGCCAGCGACGAGCTGAGCCCCAGCCCGAACGTGCCCATATTCAGCACCGCGATAAACAGGTGGTCCAGCACGGCGTTCACCGCGAAGCAGGTGATGCTGGCCGCCATGGTGCGCTTCGTCTGGTTCTCCAGGGAGAGGAAGGCAAACAGCTGCTGCCCCAGCACCAGCGCCGGAATCCCGATCGCCTGCCCCAGGATGTAATCGTTCAGCATGGTCAGGTCCGGCTCCTGGTCCACCAGGATCCGGGTCGCCCCCGTCACCGCGCCGACGGCCAGCAGCGCGGACGTCAGCAGCGCCAGCCCGGCGGAGATGATGATATTCACCGTAAACAGGCCGCTGATCTTTTCCCGGTCCTTGGCCAGGTACCGGCCGTACAGCATCTGCGACCCGCTCACGAACATGATCGTCATCGCGTACAGGAAATGGTTCAGCGGGCCGAACAGCCCGATCGCGCTCATCGCGGATTTCCCGATCACGTTGCTGGCATACAGGCTGTCCACAATTCCGTTCACCGCGCTGATCACAATCAGCAGCACCTGGAACGGCAGCAGCCGGAAAAACAGCCCGGTCAGCAGCTTGTGGTCGGATGAGGCCGCTTGTTTCATATCACAGATCCCTCCCCTGCGTCAGGTCATATACAAACCAGGAAATCCTCCCGCCGGAAATCCTTCTTCACTTTTCGTGCTTTTCATTCCGCTTCAGCATACCACACATGCAGCCTGGGGGCAACAAAAAACAGGCCGGGAGGTCCTTCTCCCGGCCCGTTCGTCTGTTCCTTATTCCCGGCCGTTCTTCTGGCTGCGCTTGTGCGCATACATCAGCTGGTCCGCGCGCCGCACCACGTCCGCCGCGGACTGGTCCTTTTCCGGGTCGTACTCCGCCATGCCCCGGGCGACGTTCGCCTTCTCCCACGGATTCTCGGCCATCGCGTGCAGGTCCGCGCACCGTTCGTCAAACAGTGCCAGCAGCTCGTGCCTCTTTTCATAATCCCCGTGCTGCAGCACCGCGGCGAACTCGTCCCCGCCGATGCGGAACACCGGGCTGTGGGCAAACACCTGGCAGATCGTCGTGCAGGTGGACTTCAGGTACAGGTCGCCCTTCTCGTGGCCGTACCCATCGTTGATCACCTTCAGGTCGTTGCAGTCAAAGAAGCAGACAGCATATTCCAGCTTTTCCCCGCGGCTCTCCGCCTGCTCCGGCAGCCGCTGCAGGTACAGGTCGAAGGCGCTCTTGTTCCGCACCGCGGTCAGCGCGTCGCCGTAGGCCTTGTCCTTCAGGTCGCGCACGTAGGATTTCAGGTGCGCCACCAGGTGGCTGAACGCCCCGGTCAGGATCCCGACCTCGTCGTCCCCGTGCGGCACCAGTTCCACGTCGTAGTTCCCGGCCTCCACTTCCTCGGCGGCCTTTGTCAGGTCCGTCAGCGGCTTCACAATCCGCCCGGACAGCTTCACCGTCAGCAGCACAAAGGCCACCAGCAGCACCGCGGACGCGGCGCAGTGCTCAATGATCCACCGCTGCCAGTCCTCGTTGATTTCCGCCACCGGCACCGTCACGTTCAGCCGCATGCCGTTCGCCAGCGGCAGCCACACGGCCTCCTTTTCCACGCCTTTCCAGGTGTACCGGATCAGGGAATTCTCCGCCAGCATCCCGGTCGGCGACTGCCGGTTCCGTTCCAGCTCCAGCTCCTCGTCCGTCATCTCCGGATGGTACACGATATACCCGGTGTCGTCGTTGATGAACGCGTACCCGTCGTCATACAGCCGGATATGCTCCACATGGTCCGCGATGGCCATATAGTCCAGCTCAATCCCGATCACGCCGACGAACGTATCCCCGCAGTATACCGGCATATTGTAGGAAAGCACCGTCACGTCCAGGTTGTCCGTCACATACGGCGGCAGCCACACGGCCTTCCCCGTCGCCTTCGGCACGGTGAACCACACCAGGGCGGACGTATCGGAGGTGTCGTAATGGGTGATGTCCGTCACCTCGTGCTCCGCAAAGCCGTTCCCGTCCAGGTTCGTATACCAGAAGCCCTTCGTCTCCTGCGAAACCGCCGGGTCAATCCGGTAGTAATACGTCAGGATTCCCTGGGTCTTGCTCGCCGTCTTCGCGAAAATCGTCCGTGTCCGGCCCACATGCTCCGCCAGTTCCGCCTCTTCCAGGCTCTCCAGGTCCTCCCCCACGAAGCTCGCCACCATCTCCACGGACTGCTCCGCGCTGGTGAAATAGGAGTTCAGGTGCTTCTGCCCCGTTTCGCACAGCAGCCGGAGCTGCTGCTCCGCGCTGCTCCGGCCGATTCCCCGGATCGCGTATGCGCCCTGGAAGGTCGTAATCAGGATGGTCGCGATGATCGCGCATGCCGTCACCAGCGTGATTTTGGTCCGGATGGATTTTGTACGTACCGCTTTCGCTGCCATGTTATATCTTCCCAACTTGTCATAGTTCCAAGGTTCTTATATAGTCCCGTTCCCGGCTTTTGTCAAGCCTGCGCGCCGCTTTTCTTTATCTGTGCAAAAACAGCAGCGAAGGCATTTCGCCTTCGCTGCCGGTTCCCTTTTGTTTATGTCTTACAGCGTGCAGTCCAGCGCGGCCAGCGCGTCCTTCACGTACTTCACCACGAAGTCCGCGGCCTCGCCCGCCGGGATGATTTCCTTCATGCTCTTGTCGCGGGAGGCGATTTCGATCGTGCCGTTGCCCAGTCCCTTGGGGCTGATGACCACCCGCAGCGGAACGCCGAACAGGTCCGCGTCGGAGAACATCACGCCGGCGGAAACCGCCCGGTCGTCCCACAGCACTTCGATGCCCTTCGCCGTCAGCTCGTCATACAGCTTCTGGCTGGTCTCCGCCACTTCCGGCTGGTCCGCACGCAGGGAGCAGATCTCCACGTGCCACGGCGCAATGCTCATCGGCCAGATGGGGCCGTAGTCGTCCCGGTGCGCTTCGCACACGCTGGCGGCCAGCCGGCCCACGCCGATGCCGTAGCAGCCCATGATCGGGTGCTTCAGCGTGCCGTCCTGGTCCAGGTAGGTCATGTCCATGCTCTCGGTATACTTGGTGCCCAGCTGGAAGATGTTGCCCACCTCGATGCCGCGGCTGGTGTAGATGCTCTTCTTTCCGCACACGGGGCAGATGCCGCCATCAATGGCCTTCGCCACGTCCACATACTCCACCTTGCCGATATCCCGGGCAATGTTGAAGCCGATGTAGTGCTTGTCCTCCTCGCAGGCGCCGGTGGCGAACCACTCGATGCCCTCCAGGCTCTTGTCATACACCACGGTCACGCCCTCCGGCAGGCCGATCGGTCCGGTGAAGCCGGCATGGATGCCGCTGCCTTCGGTAATCACGGCGGGATGGATTTCCGCCTTCAGGTAGTTGCGCAGCTTGGTCTCGTTCACGTCCAGGTCCCCGCGGATGAACACGATCACGATGCTGTCATCCTGGTTCCGCTGGTACATCACGGCCTTGCAGGTCTGCTGCGGTTTGATCTTCAGCAGCGCGCACAGGTCTTCAATCGTCTTCGTGTCCGGCGTGTCCACCTTTTCCAGCGGGGCGATCTCGCCGGGCTCGTTGGTGATCAGGCAGGGTGCGGCTTCCATGTTCGCGCGGTAATCGCAGTCATGGCACAGCACAATCGTGTCCTCGCCCACGTCAGTCAGCAGCATGTACTCATGGCTCACCTTGCCGCCCATCATGCCGCTGTCGCTGGCCACGGCCACCACCTCCGGCACACCGCAGCGCGCGTAGATGCGGTTGTAGGCCTCGTAGCAGCGCATATAGTACTGCTCCAGGTCCTCCTGGCTGGTGTGGAAGGAGTAAGCGTCCTTCATCGTGAACTCGCGTACGCGGATCAGGCCGCCGCGGCAGCGGGGCTCATCGCGGAACTTCGTCTGGATCTGGTAGATCATAAAGGGATACTGGGTGTAGGAATCCGCCACGTCCGTCATCAGCTGCACGGCGGCTTCCTCATGGGTCATGCCCAGCACCATGTCGCCGCCGGAGCGGTCCTTGAACCTCAGCAGCTCGGAGCCGATGCTGTCATACCGGCCCGATTTCCGCCAGATATCCGCCGGCATCGCCACCGGGAACAGTACTTCCTGCCCGTCGATGCGGTTCATCTCCTGCCGGATGATGTTCTCAATCTTCGCGGTAATGCGCTTGGTCACGGGGAACAGCGAGAAAATGCCGTTGCCCACGGGCTTGATGTACCCGCCGCGCATCATCAGCGTCTGGCTGGGGATCACGCAGTCCGCCGGGGTTTCCTTGAAACGTTTGGATACCAGGTTCCTTACCTTCATAACTCTTCCTCCGCCTTGCCGTCCGGCCTCGTCGTTTTGCAAAAAAACAGCCCGCCCCGCGCAGGGGCGAAGCTGCTGCTTCGCGGTACCACCTTGCTTGGAACAGGAACTTCCCGTTCCGTCTCTCTGCCCTGTATCGGGGGCTGCCGGCGGAATTGCCATCCTGCGATGTTCTTCCGCGCACTCGGGAAGCGGGAGCCTTCCGCCCGGGAATATGCGCCTTCCAGCCTGGGGCGCACTCTCTGGGATACCCTTTGCACGGGGCTTTCTCCGTCATTGTGCGTATGCCCTATTATATTCAATATGAAGGAATTGGGCAAGTGGGAATTTATGTGACAGAGGGACAGCCCTACTGTCACATGTGACAAGGGGACAGCCCTACTGTCACATTTCCTCTTGGGGTTGCCTTGGAAGACCGTCCTCCTGCAACCCCGTTCAAATTCTCTTCAGGAACTCGTCCGGTGCAAATGCCGGGATCCGGCTCTGCCTGTAATCCCGTACGTTCCGGGTAATAATGGCTTCCGCATGGATCCGGCCCGCCGTTGCAGCCTGGACCGCGTCCTCATAGTCACTCCATTCCATCTCCGCCGCCCGCATCATATCGGCAGTGCTCAGGTCAGTGAAGTGAAAGATGATTGCCAGCTTGTTCAGCACGTCATGGATTTTTGCCGGTGTCAGTTCCTTCCTCATCACATATACCAGGTTTGCGAAAGTCAGTGCGGACACATATCCGTCCAGCAGCCCGGTTTCGCACATCTTCCATACCCTGGCGGACATTTCCGTATGGGGAATCCGGTTCTGCAGGACATCCAGGATGATATTCCCGTCAATCAGTACTCTCATACTTTTCCATCAGCCTTTCCGCCCTTGCCTGGTCCGGGTCTTCATTTCCGCTCAGGATTCCGGTCAGGGAATCCGTCAGGTAGGAAACCGCCGCCTTCCGTGGAATCAGGCGTCCGACTTCTTTCCCGTTCCGGGTCACAATCACTTCAGCCCCGTTCATCACCATCTGGAGATAACGGCCGAAATTATTCTGCATCTCCGTGGATGTTGCGGTTGCAATCGTTTCATTCATGCTCATGCCTCCCTTTATTGGCTAATATTATTGTATCATATTTTAGCTAATTTTCAAGTAAAAAACCGGGCGGGGACACTTCCCCGCCCGCTGCATGATTTTCCTTACGCCTTCGCGCCGATCTTCCGGTTGAATGCCTCAATCTTCTTCTTCGTCGCGAAATACGATACCACCCAGATCACCACGTAGATGATCACAAACTGGACGAAGTAACCCAGCACGCCGCCGACGCTGTGGTTCATCCACCGCATCAGGTACGCCGTCGGGAACGTTGCGGCCGAGCAGATCAGGAAGTGCACCGCCGTCATCTTCGTCAGGCTCCAGTCCGTATCCCACACCACGGAAGCGCCGGCAAACGCCGCGCCGTACAGCATGGAGCACAGCGTCTGGATGATGACGGCCGCGATCTCCGTTCCGCAGTCCGTCACCAGGTCCGGGTACACCATGTAGTACTTCCCGTCCCCGATGGCCAGGGAGATGATAATGGTAATCACAACGCTGATCATGACGCCCACCGGCATACCGGCCAGGCAGCGCCGCAAAATCTTTTTCTTCATATTCATCCACCTCACATTCCAAGTGCTTCTTTTATTTTGCCCACATACCTGCGCGATACGTAGGCCGTCTCTCCGTTCTTCAGGGCAACGCGGATCGTTCCGGCGAGGCTCAGGTCAAAGCTCCTCACCGCCTTCAGGTTGACGATCTCCGAGTTGGATATCCGCACAAAGCTGCTCCTGCGGAAGCGTTCCTCCACTTCATACAGCCGCATCCGCAGGGTATACTCCGCCTTTCCGGTCACGGCAAACACCTTGCCGTTCGCCGCGTAGATCCGGTAAATCTCCTCCGGATCCAGCACCGTCACCGTATCCTCCCGGAATCCTGCCAGCATCGCCGGCTCCGTTTCCGAAATCTTCCGGACGATTTCGTTCACCTCATCCGTCATCCGGTCCGTCAGTACGATGACCTTCGGTTCCCGGACCGTGCTGTCAATTTTGATTTCAACCTGCAAGTGTTCCACCTCCCTGGTACGGGTGTATCATACAGAAGCCCATAGAATAAATCCAGCGATTTCCGATAAGTGGTAGATATAGATGCATATGTGGTATTTTTCGATGAAAAAGCACCTGTTTCCTTCCGGAAACAGGTGCCGGGTATGAGCCGGGACCGGAGTAGGAACCGTCTTCCGGTCCCATGAAAACATTCCCCTGGCTCTGGGAATACTTTCATTTAATTACAGGGCCTTGGACAGGGCGTCGTTGACCGCTTCCTTGTAGCCGTCGAGGGTGACGGTTACGCCGGAGATCACGTCGATCTCTTCCAGGTTCTGCTTTTCAACCGTCTGCGCCGCGTACTTCGGCAGTGCCGCGCCGCCGAGGCCTTCGGTCTCAGCCTGTTCGAGGATCTCAACGTTCTCGATCTTGCCGTCCTTGATGGTGACCTTCACCTTGATCTTGCCGTTGATGCCGTTGCCTTCGCCTTCATATTCGCCGTCCTTGAAGGTGCCGGTGACGTTGGCGGAAGCCGCAGCGATCGCGCTGGCGGGACGGGTGGTGCCGGGCTCGTAGATCTCGCCGACCCACGTGGTCACGGGCTTGTCTTCGCTCTTGAACTCGCCCTTGGCGCGCTTCGCGGCGTTGGTGCCGGAGATGCGGCCGAAGACCATCGTCTCACCCAGGTTGCCGGAGCCGTTGTACATGTCGCAGAAGATGGAGCCCATCTCACCGGCTTCGAACAGGCCTTCGATCGGCAGGCCTTCAGTGTTGATAACCTGGCCGTACTTGTTCTTGCGGGGGCCGCCCTGCGTGTTGAAGTAGGTCGGTCCGATCTTGGTGGCGTAGAAGGGGCCCTTCTTCACGGGCACCATGGTGCTGAAGGGACGGCCGTAGTCGGCGTCCTCACCGGCATCATAACGCTTGTTGTAGTCGTTGACCGCCTTCACAAAGCGCTCGGTGCTGAAGTCGGGAGCATCCTTGCCGCCTTCGGAGTTGCGGATCGCTTCAGCCAGCTCTTCCAGGGTTTCGCCCATCAGGACTTCGCCGGTCTTCAGTTCGTCCACATATCCGTCGGAGAAGGCGCTGACCAGCTTCTTGCCGGCCGCCAGCTGGTCGCTGTCCTGCACCAGGTAGGCGGGCAGGGGCATGGGCGTGGAGATCCAGCGTCCGCCGATGTAGATCCGGCCGTGACGGGTCGCCGCGGATTCATTCATGAACCGGTCGCCGCCGAGGCCGACGTAGATACCGCTGCCGGAGTTGGGGCCGCCGAAGAGGCTCACCGCGTCCAGGTGCGGCCGCTTGTGGGTCCAGGTAAAGCCGGCGGAGTTGGACATATGCCACAGGTCCGCACCGGCGCCCAGGGCCATCTTGATGCCGTCGCCGTCGTTGTACAGGCCGCCCTGCTGATGGACATAGGGCATCTGCAGGAAGCTGGCAATCATTTCCTGGTTGTGCTCGAAGCCGCCGCAGGCCAGCACGACGCCGCCGTTGGCCTTGACCTTCAGGTCAGCTCCGTCCTTGTTGATGATCACGCCGATAACCGCGCCTTCCGCGTCGGTGATCAGCTTCTTGCCGGGGGCAGCGAACCATACGTCGATGGGCCGCGCCTTCACGGCGTTCTGGCACAGGTTGTAGTAGCCGCGGTCGAAACGGGTGCCGGTCGCGGTCAGGCACAGGCAGTGCACGCTGGAGGGGATTTCCGGGAACTCTGCCCAGTTGTAGTACCAGTAGTCTTTCCGGCCCAGCTTGTACGGGTCGGCCAGGCGTCCTTCCTCACCGTCGGCCAGTTTCCAGTCGTTGTTGCGGGCTTCCATGCCGGCAGAGGGATGCTCGGTCGGGGAAATGATGGCGGGATCGCCGCCCATGGGGCCGGTCATCCAGGCGTAGTTCTCAACGCAGCCTTCGCAGTACGCGCGCACAGCGTCGGGATCCCAGTTCTGGAACTTGCCCATCAGGGTGGTCAGGTAGTCATACAGGCCGTCCGCGTCGTCGGTGGCCATAACGAACTGGCCGGACACCGCGGTGTTGCCGCCTTCAGCGCCTTCGGGCGCTTTTTCAGCAAGCAGAACCTTTGCACCGTTCTCGTACGCAGCGACCGCCGCGTTCGCGCCGGCACCGCCGTAACCCAGAACGACTACGTCATACTCCGCGTCCCACGCGATGGCGTCTTCCGCTTTGCTCTCCTGCAGTTTCAGACCGGTGGAAGCAACGGCAATCCCCGCTGCGCCAATGGCTGTGCCCTTCAGGAACGAACGGCGGGAAATGTTTTTCTCCATGGCAAATATTCCTCCCTTTGTATAGCCGGACCTTCCGGCTTTTTTTTGTATTTTTATTATATACAAATCGGGCTTGCATTTACAGAAGGAATCCTGTATAAAGGTGAAAAGGGAAACCTTTTACCCTAAATTCCTTTTTCAGGAGTGCACCATGAATACCCGGAACCTGGATTTCAAACTCTTCGAACGCAGCGTTTCCGGCATCCGCCTGACACCCGCGGGTGAGACCTTCCTGGACGGAGTACTCAAGCTCCGTTCGGATATGGACCTGCTGCTCACCCGCTGCCGGGAGACCGATTCCCTCAGCAACTGCATCCGCATCGGGGCCATCGTCGGCCTGCAGCCGGACCTGTTCCCCCGCCTCAGCGGGCCCTTCTTCCAGAAATACCCGGATGTCATCCAGAAGCCGGTTATGGAACCCGAGGACCAGCTCCTCAACGACCTGGACCGTGGCGCCCTTGATGTCATTGAGTATTATGACTGCCCCCGGGCGCATACCGCCGGACGCACCTTTGTGCCGCTCATCCGGGAAGGCCGGGACGCCATGATGTCTCCCAATCATCCCCTGGCCTCCCGTGCCTCGCTCACGCTGGATGACCTGGCCGGACAGCATATCATCGTATACCGGTTCGAGCGCCTCCCCGGCCTGCGGGAGTTCATCGAGCAGAACTATCCGCAGATCCGCATCAGCGAGGATCCGCGCATCATGGATTTCTACACCATGCTCCGCACCTTCGAGGACGGACACATCGGCCTGCTTCCGCCGCACGTGGGCAGCCAGTTTCTGCCCCTGCGCACCGTACCGCTGAAGATGGGCCTCACCTGGGCCAGCGGCCTGGTTTACCGGGAGCCGTCCTCCCCCATCCTCCGCAATTTCATCAACGTGGCGCGGGAGGTCTTCCGCCCCGCCGGCAATGAGGAATAACCCCAAAAAACGCAAAAATCCCGGCCGTCCCCATGGACAGCCGGGATTTTGTTTCTCCCGTTATTCCCGTTCCTTCGGCTTCGTCAGCCGGCATGCCAGGATCCCGATTTCATACAGCAGGATCATCGGCAAGCCCAGCGCCAGCTGGGACACCACGTCCGGCGGCGTCAGCACGGCGGCCAGCACGAAGATCCCCAGGATCACGAACTTGCGCTTGGACGCGAGCATTTTCGCGTTCGTCAGCCCCATCCGCGTGGTCAGGTACAGCGCCACCGGCAGCTGGAACGCCACGCCGAACGGTACGATGAACCCGAACAGGAAGCTCACATACTTGTCGATGGACAGCATGGGCTTCGCCAGGTTGTCCCCCGCTACCAGGAAGAAGTCCACCGCCAGCGTGTACACCGCCAGGTAGCAGAACGCCACTCCCAGCAGGAACAGCAGCAGTGCGATCACAAACAGCGTGCGGAAGGTTTTCTTCTCCTTCGGGTACAAGGCCGGTTTGATGAACCCCCACACCTGCCAGATGATCACCGGCGCGGCAATCACCAGCCCGGCGATCAGCGCCACCTTGAACTTCGTCACCAGTGCTTCGCTCATCGCGGTGTAGATAATCTCAATCCCGCGTGCCGCGATCGGCCCGGTAATCCATGCCATCAGATAATCGATGGCAAACGAATACACCAGGAAAAACGCGATCGCCACTGCGGCCGCGGACACGATCAAAACACGCCGCAGCGCCTGCAGGTGCACCAGCAGCGGCGCGCCGCCGTCCGCCAGGGCCTGCTCCCCTTCCATGGCAGCAGCATCCTGCGCGTCCGGCGTCCCTTTCTGTTTCCGTTTTCTCATACGATGCCGGCAGCCTTACGAATTCTTTTCTTCTTTGTTTTCTTCGGGCTTCTCTTCATCCTTCACTTCGTGCTTGAAGTCCTTGATGCTCTTGCCCAGCGCCTTGCCGACACCCGCCAGCTTGCCGCCGCCGAACAGTACCAGGGCCAGTACCACAATCAGGATAATCTCCGTCGTTCCAAGATGCATATATATACCTCCAATATCACCTGCGCCGCAGGTGTTTTATTTCTTCATCGTCTCTTCGCGGATCTCTTTCGTTTCCGCCTCGATATCCTTCCCGGCCGCGTGCAGCTCGTCCGCCACGCTCTTCACGCTCTTGTTCACGTCCTCCGCAGCGCCCTTCAGCTCTTTTGTCACGTCCAGGTCGTTCTTCAGGTCCTTCACGGCCTTGTCCACGTCGTTCTTTGTGTCTTTATATTCTTTTTCGAGGTCGGCCCACCCGGTTTCCTTCTTGACCTCCTGGATCATCTGCCGCAGCTTCTTCACCGAGCGTCCCAGCCACCGGGCCACCCGCGGCAGGTCCTTCGGCCCGACCACCAGGAAGGCGATCAGCAGCACAATAATCAGCTCGGAAAACCCGATATTGAACATGCTGTTCTCACTCCTTCCCTCAGACAGTTTTGGATTTTATAACGGATTAAGGTTTTTTTCAAGCATACCAGCCGGGTAGTCAAGTTCCCGCAAAACGGCTATAATGAAACGAAAGCTGGAAAAAAATTTTTCAGCCGGGTTATCGTGAGTCGTTGGGGACGGTTCTCGTTGACTCATTTTTTGAAACGATAGGGACTGTCCCCAACGTTTCACTCTTAACTTTTCACTCAAGCGGAGGACTCTCGTATGGAAGAATACCGCATCCTGATCGTCGAGGACGAAAAAACCATCGCGGAGGCTGTCCGCTCCCGCCTGGCCATGTGGGGCCTGGCGGCGGAAACCGTAACGGATTTCCGCAACGTCATGGCGGACTTCGAGCGCGTGCGCCCGCACCTGGTCCTCATGGATATCTCCCTGCCGTTCATGAACGGCTACCACTGGTGCACGGAGATTCGCAAGGCTTCCTCCGTCCCGGTCATCTTCGTCTCCTCCGCGGCGGATAACATGAACATCATCATGGCCGTCAACATGGGCGCGGACGATTTCATCGCCAAGCCCTTCGACCCGGACGTCCTCGTCGCCAAGGTCCAGGCGCTGCTCCGCCGCTCCTACGACTTCGCCGGTTCCGCCCCCGTGCTCGAGCACCGCGGCGCCGTGCTGAACACCGGCGACAACAGCATTACGATCAACGGGGAAAAGCTGGATCTCACCCGCAATGAGTACCGCATCCTGCTGACCCTCATGCAGAACAAGGGAAAAATCGTCTCCCGCGAAAAGCTCATGGAAGCCCTCTGGCAGACGGACAGCTTCGTGGATGAGAATACCCTGACCGTCAACGTCGGCCGCCTGCGCCGCAAGCTGGACGCCGCGGGCCTGCCGGACTTCATCACAACCAAATTCGGCGAAGGCTACCTGGTGGGGTGAGAAAGATGAAGCTGTTCCTGCGCTACCTGCAAAGCAAGCTCGGCGTGATCCTGCTGTTCCTGGCTTTCGGCGCCGTCCTGGCCTTTTCGTTCGTGCTGTACCGCCTGCCCGCGGAAGCCGTGCTGTATCCGGCGGTGCTCTGCGTGCTGCTGGGCATCGGCGTTCTCCTGCTGGATTTCTTCCGCGTCCGGCGCCGCCACATGGTGCTCCGGGACCTGAAGGAAATCGACGCGGAGCTGCCCGAGGTCCGGGATATTGAGGCCGAAGACTACCGGGAGATCGTCCGCCTCCTGCGGGAGGCGAACCGAGAAGCCCGCACCCGTTCGGAAACGGACATGGCCGCCATGGTGGATTACTACACCCTCTGGGTGCACCAGATCAAAACGCCCATCGCCGCTATGCGCCTCCGCCTGCAGGATGAGGACAGCGAGCTGTCCCGCGCCCTGCTTTCCGATCTCGGCCGCATCGAGCGCTACGTCTCCATGGTCCTCACCTACCTGCGCCTGGAAAACGGCGCAACGGACTACGTCATCAAAGAAACCGACCTGGATTCCGTCATCCGCCCGGTTCTCCGCCAGTTCGCCGGGGAGTTCATCTCCCGGAAGCTGAAGCTGGACTACACCCCGGCGGAACGGAAGGTCCTCACGGACGGCAAATGGCTCTCCTTCGTCGTGGAGCAGGTGCTCTCCAACGCGCTGAAATACACCCCTTCGGGCTCCGTTTCCATTTCCATGGAGGATCCCGCCACCCTGGTCGTCCGGGATACCGGCATCGGCATCCCCCCGGAAGACCTGCCCCGCGTGTTTGAGCGGAACTACACCGGTCTGGCCGGCCGCGCGGACACCCGCGCCAGCGGCATCGGCCTCAGCCTGTGCAAAAGCGTCTGCGACCGCCTCGGCCACACCATTTCCATTGAATCCACTCCCGGCGAAGGCACTTCCGTGCGCATCGATCTTTCCGCCCGGAAACTGGAAATTGAGTAAATGTGACAGTTTTGTTCGTTTTGCCCCCCGTTCTGTAAGCCGGTTCGATGGAATGAGCCGGCTTACTCCGGTATTATTGGGGTGTGCCTGGGAGAAAGGCACCGGAAATCAATCTCAATCGAACGGAGGAACTTACCTATGAGCCTGCTGGAAGTCAAAAGCCTGAAGAAAGTATATAAGACCCGTTTCGGCGGCCAGTCCGTCGAGGCGCTCAAAAACGTGACCTTCACCGTGGAGGAAGGTGAATACGTCGCAATCATGGGCGAAAGCGGATCCGGCAAAACCACGCTCCTGAACATCCTGGCCGCCCTGGACAAGGCCACCTCGGGCGTCGTCCTGCTCGACGGCATGGACTTCTCCAAGATCAAGGAGAGCAACGTCGCCGCCTTCCGCCGGGACAACCTGGGCTTCGTTTTCCAGGAGTTCAACCTGCTGGACACCTTCACCCTGGAGGACAACATCTACCTGCCCCTGGTCCTGGCCGGCAAGGATTACAAGGAAATGAGCGCCAAGCTCGCGCCCATCGCGGAAACCCTGGGAATCAAAGAACTGCTGAAGAAATACCCCTACGAGGTCTCCGGCGGCCAGAAGCAGCGCGCGGCGGTTGCCCGCGCCCTGATCACCGATCCCCGCATCATCCTGGCGGACGAGCCCACCGGCGCCCTGGATTCCCGCTCCACGGATGAACTGCTCCGCCTCTTCGCGGAAGTCAACCGCCAGGGCCAGACCATCCTCATGGTCACCCACTCCGCCCGCGCCGCCAGCCGGGCCGGCCGTGTCCTGTTCATCCGGGACGGCGAAGTGTTCCACCAGCTCTACCGCGGCGATATGACGGATGACCTGTTCTACCAGAAGATCGCCGATACCCTGACCCTGCTCGCCCAGGGAGGTGACCGGGAATGAACCGTTTCTTCTATCCCCGCCTCGCGTGGGACGGCCTGCGGAAAAACCGCCGCCTGGCCTGGCCCTACCTGCTCACCTGCATCTGCATGGTCGCGGTGTTCTACATCATGGGCTTCCTGTGCTCCCCGGCCACCCTGGCCCTGCTCCCGGTCGGAAAATCTTCCGCCGCCATCATCCTCACCCTCGGAAAATGGGTCATCCTGGTCTTCTCGGTCATTTTCCTGTACTACACCTATTCCTTCCTGATCCGCCGCCGCGCCCGTGAGTTCGGCCTGTACAACGTGCTGGGCATGGGCAAGCGCAACCTCATGCGGATCATTTCCTGGGAGAACCTGATCACCTTCGCCGCCGCGCTGGCCGGCGGCCTGCTGTCCGGCATTCTCCTGTCCAAGCTTGCGGAGCTGGGTCTCATGAACCTCCTCAACGGCACCGTGAATTACGCCATCCGCGTGGATGTGGATTCCGTGGTGCTCACCGCCGTCTGCTTTGCGGCCATCTTCGTGCTCATCACGCTGTCCGCGGTGATCCGTACGGCCCGCGCCAGCGCCGTCAACCTCATGAAGTCCGAAAACGTCGGTGAGAAACCGCCGAAGGGCAATCTCCTTATCGCCCTGCTGGGCGTCATCCTGCTGGGTGTTGCCTACTGGCTGGCCGTTTCCATGGCCAACCCGGTTTCCGCCCTCCAGTGGTTCTTCGTCGCCGTCATCCTGGTCATCCTGTCCACCTACCTGCTCATGGTCACCGGCAGCGTGCGCATGTGCCGCATCCTGCAGGGCAATAAGAAGTATTACTACAAGGCGAAGCACTTTGTCTCCGTCTCCTCCATGGCCTACCGCATGAAGCGGAACGGCGCCGGCCTGGCCTCCATCTGCATCATCGCCACGATGATCCTGGTCATGCTGTCCACCACCACCTGTATGTGGTTCGGCGCAGAGGATTCCCTCAAAACCAATTACCCGCGGGAAATCAACCTTACCACCCACCTGTACCGGCCCGAAGACCTTTCGGATGAAAACCTGCAGCCCGTGGAGGACGCCATCCGCGCCTATGTGGAGGAGAACGGCGGAACCGTCTCCAACATCCGGGACAACCGCGCGGCCATGCTCTTCGGCAAGCCCAGTGAAGGCACCGTCCAGTGCGACTACCGCATGCAGGATTCTTTCACCGGCCTCAATGAAATCATAGAGATCGACCTGGTTCCGGCTTCCCGCTGGGCAGCGGAGGCCCGGAACAGCGAAGAAAACATCCTCGCCGGCCTGGCCGATGATGAAACCGTCATCCTCACGGACAGCGGCGCCTCCTGGACCCGGGATACCATCACCATTGCCCAGGGCAGTGCTTCCAGAACCTTCCGCGTGAAGGCAGTCCGTGCCGCCGAATACGAAGCCGGCAGCGGCGAAAGCATCGTCCCCCGCATCACCATGTTCGTGCCGGACATCGCGAAGGCCGTGGAAGGCTTCGCGTCCGAGCTGTACAGCAACGACCGGCATGAGGTCCAGGTCTCCTGGTATTATTCCTTCGACACCGGCCTGTCCGATGAGGAGAACATCCGCATCGCCGATGAAGTTGAGCGGATTGCGATCATGCCCCTCCGGGACACCGGCACCACCGCCGGCATCCGCTCCTCCTGGGCGGAATCCCGCGCGGGGGGCGCAGCGGACTTCTACGGCATGTACGGCAGCCTGTTCTTTATCGGCATCCTGCTCAGCACCGTGTTCCTCGTCGCCGCCGTCCTGATCATTTACTACAAGCAGATCTCCGAAGGCTATGAGGATGTGAAGCGTTTCGACATCATGCAGAAGGTCGGCATGACGAAAAAAGACATCCGCTCGAGCGTCCGCTCCCAGCTCCTCACCGTCTTTGCCCTGCCCCTGGTCTTCGCCGGGCTGCACCTGGTCTTCGCCTTCCCGATGATCCGCAAGATGCTGACCCTGTTCAGCCTCTACAACGTCGGTCTCTTCATCCGCACCACGGTGATCAGCTTTGTGGTCTTCGCCGCCTTCTACGCCGTCGTCTACCGGCTCACCTCCGGCGTCTACTACCGCATCGTCAGCAACGCCGACACCCACGAAATGTGACAAAAGATGTGACAAAGGGACAGCCCTACTGTCACATTGGTCATGTGACAGTAGGGCTGTCCCTTTGTCACTCAACCCCCAAAACAGGGAGCGCATTCCGCGCTCCCTGCCTTTTGTTCCGGTCACTCATTGGCTGCCAGCCCGGGATCATACAGGATATCCTCAATCCGCCCGTCCAGCAGATCCACGTCCACATAGTACATACCGTCCCCTTCGGTAAACGGCCCGCCGGCTTCTCCCTGCCGCAGCCCGAATATCAGCTCAATCACCGTGTCTCCTTCTTCCATCAGGACCATTGCGTCCTCCGGATCCCAGCTCAGCTTCCCTGCCTGGTCGGCCGTCAGGTGATATTCTTCCGCAATCGCCTTCCGGGCAATTTCTGCCGCCCCTTCCACAGTGACCGTTCCGGCCTTTTCCGCTTCTCTCAGGTCCTGCCGCCGGTACATTTCCGATTCTGCCAGGGCTTCCCTGTACTCTTCCTGTTCCTCCGGCGTCATCTCGTGCCGGGGCTCCCGGGGTTCCGCGTTCCAGATGCCCAGCCGCGTCATTTCATCCAGGGTCTCCCCGTAATGATACGCCAGCATCGTCAGCTGCTCCGCGCCGTAGGCCTCCGCCAGCAGGCCTCCCTCCGTGCTGTCCCCGTCGTGGGACCATGAAGCGTCCGCGTGGTTTCCCTTCACGTCCACCGTGTAGATGCCGATCCGGTCCGCCGGGAAATCGTTCTCGTCAAATGCCTCATAGGTCACTGTGGCGGTTCCGTCCTCCCGCACCTCCGCCCGCCGGAGCAGGATGCCGATCAGTTCATCCGTCAGGCCGTATTTCGCCTTCACCGCGTCGTTTGCCAGCCGCACCGCATCGTACTTCGGCGAGAATATCAGTCCGGCCGCCAGCGCCGTCACACTCAGGCACAGCACCACTGCCGCAATCAGGAATGTTGTTGAAATCTTTCTCACAGGCCGTTCCTCCCCTTCCAGTGCGCGCAGCACATTCCTGCGCCTGCGCTCATCCCATTCGAGCCCGGAAAGGTCCCGGTCAACGAGCTCCCGGAATTCTTCATTCTTCATCGTAATACCACTCCTTCAGCCTGTCCCGCAGGATGCCGTTTGCCTTGTCCAGCCGGGTGCGGAGCCGGCCTTCGGAAATCCCCAGCGCGCTTGCGGCTTCCTTCAGCTTCATCCCCCCGTAATACCGGATCAGGACCGCCTCCCGGTATCGGGCAGGCAGGCGCATGACCTCCGTCAGTACCGTGTTGTCCGGAAACTCAAAATCGGCAGGCTTTTCGGGCAGCGAATCCACATCAATCCGGCTCTGGTGGCGGAACCATGCGGTCTTCAGGATATCCCGGCATGTATTGACGCATATCGCCGTCAGCCAGGTCTTCTCTGAACTCTCCCCGCGGAAATCCTTCATATGCCGGTATGCCTTGATGAATGTCTCCTGCACAGCGTCCTGCGCCAGGTGCGCGTCTTTCAGGTAAAGGGCGCTCATCCGGAGGAGGCTGCTGCCGTACTGTTCCATCAGCCGTTCCAGTTCCGTCCGGCTGTCCGCTCCGCCCACGTCCTGCGGTGCTGAAAGCCCGCTGGCCGTGCGCGGTTTCTCCTGGTTCCCCTGGGACACAGTACCAACTCCTTTCACCTGATTAGACGATTCATCCGGGAAAAACTGCTGGAAAAAAATGTGACAAAGGGACAGCCCTTTTGTCACATGTGACAAGGGGACTGTCCCTTTGTCACACGGCAGGGATAGAATGATCCGTATAGAATATTATATACCATAATCGTCCCAGGAAGGAGGCATTTTCATGAACCGTGCCGAAGCGCAGGAGTTGTATAGCAAATACAACGGCCAGTCCTTCTTTATGGCCCGGGAAGAGCCCGATCAATACAGGGAATTCAGCCGTCAGTACGGCTTTGACCACCCGGACTGGGATGAAGAACTGATCCGGCATGGTTTCGATACCCTGTGGGATGATCCGAAGCATGTCTGGATAAAGCATCATTCGATCCTGGTCACCCTGCGCCGGGGCCTGCTCGATCCAGGGTACTGGGGCGGCCGCATGCTGGATGAGATGGAAAAGATGCCGGCCGCGCTGGATAAGCAAAACAAAATCCTCATCCTTCAGAATATGGCCGGGGATAACTGTGACCTGGATAACGGCTGGGTATATTTATTCTGCATCCACACCCGCCTTGCCGGCCGGATGATTGAAATCTGCGAAAGGCTCATGGATTTCTCCTGCGAAGGCGAATCCTGGAACGGCCTGGGCTGGAAAGACCCCCAGTCCAGGCTGAACAGTGCAAAAGCCCGGTACAGGGCCGCCCTGGACAGCTGGCGGAACCCTTACCGCCGCATCGCCTTCAGCGGCGCTTCGCTTTACCTGGACGACACAACCGTTGAGCTTCCGCATCAAATCCGGCAGGTACTGGCTGAGGGCCGTTTCGTATATGCCGTGGTTGAAGATCAATCCTTCCCGAAAGCGGGGAATATATATAAAGTCAGCCGGGATGGCATTCTCTGGCGGGCCGGGAATCCGGATGCCGCCTTCCCCGGATACGGATATACGGCTTTTGAAAGAGTCGATCTCAAAGGCTTCACCCTGGTCGGAACCGATTGCAGCGGCCGGCGGTGGGCCATCTGGAAGGACACCGGCAAAATCAAATTCCCGATGTGAAGGCAGAGGGACGGGGGTTCTGTCTCACCCCATCACCGCTGCCCATACGGTGATCATCGCGTCATATATTCCATGGCCGATAATCAGGGAAAGCGTGGTGCAGTTCCGGATCTTCATCCGGAAGAAGCACAGCAGCGCGCCGATCAGCCCGGTAAAGGCTGCCTGAATCGACATTTCGTAATATTGTAGGGATCGATCTTTTTGTAGCAAATCCAATTTGGTGTTTCTTCGCAATATTATGGGGAGTTTTCTTCACCAAATATTTTTTTCAAAACCACATTCGGATTATACAACTTATTTGTTATTTGATATAATAATAGTGAGATAAAATCCAGGAGATATTTCCTGGTATGGTGTTTTCTATGGCATAAAGGAGAATTATCATGAAGACGAAAAAATTGTTTGGCATGCCCGGTGTTTTTACCTGGCTCCTGCTGCTCCTGATGTTCGCGGGAATTTTGTACGGCAGTTTCTATGACCTGCAGGTTTCTGAAGTCGTGACGAACGTCACACCTGCCGGAAGCATCCTGCAGGACTACGCGAGCGTTGTCCCTGTCCTCTTCTATATGGTAGCCGGCGCGTGTATTTTTGCTGGCCTGAATAAGAAGGGGGAACGGTACTACAAACTCTCTACCTGCATCCTGCTCGTGACCGGTTACTGGACGCTGCATGTACTGAACAATGGATTCGGCAAGTACCTCCGCCGGGATCTGGGATACACTTTCGGAGAGCAAAGCTACGTATTCATCCTGATATGCACGTACCTTATCTGGGCTGCGCTTGTGGCACTGGTAGCCTTTGTAACGCTGGTTATCGTGAACACGAACTACGATAAGAAAAAGGTGAACGCGCTTATCGCCGCAGGTGTGGTTATCATTATCTCCGGCGAAATTGGCGAAGCAGTCAACGACTGGCTGAAAGTCCTTGCCTGCCGTCCGAGGTACCGGTACCTGGTAACCTTGGAAGACCCTGCTTCTGAATTCCGTAACTGGTGGCAGTGGACTCCTTACCTGAAGGACGAGAGCAACTTCCGGAGCTGGCCCAGCGGGCACATGACGAAGGCGATCATGCCTATGCTGGCGCTTCCTATGATTGCAGACGCAATGAAGCAGCGGAAAAATATTCTTAAATATATTTTGTTCTTCATTGGTCTCATCTGGTCAATGCTTATCGCCTACAACCGGATCCACATGAACGCTCACTTCCTGACGGATGTCTGCTTCGGCGTTGGACTGACGCTGTGCATCTACATTGTCGTGTACAAGGGCGTGTTCTCATTCGTGAATAAGACGGAGGAACTGAAATGAAGAAGACTATGATGGCTCTCCTGCTCGTCCTGATGCTTTGCACCTGCACCGTATGCACTGGATCCCTGGCTGAAGATAATGCCGAGGTACGCATCCGGATATTTGAGACGAGCGATATTCATGGCTCGCTTCTGGACACCTCCAGTGCGAAAGTGGAAACCTTCCAGTACCGGCTGGCGTATATCGCCAAGGTTATCAATGACGCACGGAATTCCGGCGAATACGATGACGTTATCCTGCTGGACGGCGGAGATCTTTACCAGGGAACGCCGGTTTCCAACCTGACCCACGGCGGGGCTGTTCTTGCTGCTGTGGACGCCATGGGCTACGACGCGGTAGCACTGGGCAATCACGAGTTCGACTGGGGCGTTGAGGAATACTGTGCGGATCCTGACGCCACACTTCCAGCGTATAAGCTCGGCGAGTATGAAGGCGATCCGGACATCCCGATCCTCGCTTCCAACCTGTATTACGCAGATACCAGCGAGCGCGTCGGGTTTACGAAAGATTATGTTATTCTTGAGAAAGCCGGCAAGCGTATCGCTGTCGTTGGGTACGTGGAAGACTATAACATGACGATCATGGCAAGCATGATTGCCCCCTACTCTATCGAAGACAGCATGGATCTCCTGGCAAACCGTGTTAATGAGATCAATGAGGCGGAGCATCCGGACGCGACGATCCTGCTGTGCCACAAAAAGCCGACTGAAATAGCGGAAAGCATGGCACCGAACGCGGTATCGCTGGTCTGCGGCGGGCATAAGCACGACGGTATCTACGGTGTGGCTGAAAACACCGGTATTCCGTATATCCAGTGTGACGCAAATGCCCAAGGTTACGCTTCGGCGACCCTCGTGATCGCCGCAGACGGGTCTGTACGCGTCGAGGATCCGATGTACACGTCCATTCTGGAAGACAAGACCCTGTTGTACGATACGCCGGAAAACGCCAGCTCATTCGACGTGACCGTTCTCGCTATCTCCCATGCCGCATGGGACGCAGTGAGCGATGATATGGGCGAAATCCTGGGGTATATCGATACGAACATCGAGAAGAAGGGCTTCCTGAGCGACAGAACGACCAGCGGCGGTAACTTTGTGACGGCAAGGATGCTGGAAGCCATGAAGCCTTACGGGGCTGTAGCTGCCTTCTATAACATGAAGGGCGTACGTGCGAGCGTCGTACTTGAAGACGGCGAAACACAGCACCCGCTGACTGTCGGTGACATCTACGCGATCAACCCCTTCAATAACACCTGGCAGGTCTATGAGCTCACCGGCAAGGAACTGGCACAGCATCTTCTGAATACCTTCGAGAACACGGACTACGGCGACCAGGTGACCGGCATCCATTATGATTATATTAATCTCGGTACGGACGAGGAGCCGGAAATCCAAATTATCTGCATCTTCCTTGACGACGGCACGGAGGTGGATATTGAGGATGATACCGTAACCTATAAGATCTGCACCTGCGAATACTGTGCCACCCTGGAAGGCAGTGTTTTCCTGGGCAAGGAAGGGCTGGTTCCCGAAGCTGAAGTGCCTATCGACAACGTTACGATCATCGAGCTTGTACGCCGGGAGGCGGAGGAGAACAACGGACATATTACCGTGGATACCCTGCCCCGCGACCTGCATATCTATGATGAAATGCAGTTAATCGACGCGGCATAATTTACTGTAATTTTTTATATATAATAAATCCTGTTTTTGTTGATATATATAGGGGCATTTCGTGATATCGTAGGGAATTGACCAAAGTGTGAAAAGGAGCGCATTTGATATGTACCCAGTTTCCTGGACACATTGATTTATGCTCGAGGCTCAACCCATGGATGCCAACCTGTATTTTACGGGTGGCATCCATTTTGTTTTTGCCTGGATGCGCTCATTGTTGTAGTAGTCAATATACTTGGCCATAGCCTTGGAGAATTCCTCATATGATTTGTAGTCTTTCTCGTATCCATAAAACATCTCGTTCTTTAGTCGTCCGAAGAATGTCTCCATAATACTGTTGTCATAACAGTTTCCTTTTCGGGACATGGACTGAATAATGCCACGTTTCTCAATCGTATTTCTGAAATAAGCATGTTGGTACTGCCAACCCTGGTCAGAATGAAAGATCAGACCATTAAGTGAGGAAAACCTGCTCAGCCCCTTATCCAGCATCCGTCGGATCTGTTCCATGTTTGGACTTAACGAGAGATCGTATGAGATGACCTCATTTGTGTGCATATCCAGAATTGGAGAAAGATAGCATTTTCCCCAAGATAAATTGAATTGAGAAACATCTGTTGTCCATTTTTGCAAAGGCTTTGTTGTACTGAAGTCTCGGTTAATGAGGTTATCTGCCACCTTTCCAACTTCTCCCTGATAAGAATGGTATTTTTCTTTCGGGCGTTTGCCTTTAAGGTCCATGCAGTGCATTAATCGCTGGACCTTTTTGTGGTTTACCTTATAGCCTCTGTTGATCAGTTCGTGGTGTACTCTCCGGACACCGTATCGACCTTTATTATATTCAAAGATTTCCCTGATCACACTTGCGACTGCTTCGCTCCTTTTGGCTACCACATCTTCTTTTGAAACTTCGTAATAGTATGTGGATCTGGAAAGGCACATCGCTTTAAGAAGATACTTCAGTTGGTATTCTTCTTCTCTGAGTTCTTTGATGATCGCTGCTTTTTCGCCTTGAGACGCGCAGCTTCCTTTTCTTCTCTCAAGGCGATCTCTTTTTTTATGACTTCGATTTCCGCTTTGATATACTCGTTTTCAGCCCTTAGCCTTACGAGTTCTTCATACTCGGACTCATTAAGTTTCCTAGGGTTGTTGTAATTGATTTTCTTCATATGGGGCTCCTTTGGTGGTCGACCTTTTCTCTTGTTTATAAGGCCATTATACCCCTCGTTCTTATATTTGCGAACCCAGCAAGTAAGTAATCCGCTATTTATACCCGCCTCATTAGCTACAGACTGGATTGATGAACCACCTAGGACTTTTGCAACCAGCTCATATCTCTCTTCTGGGGTCCAATCCTTATTAGTTTCCCGGGGTTTGAGAATATCTGGCCCATTTGCTTCTACTACATGAAACCATCGCAGGATCATATTATGAAAGTATCGCGCTTCTTTAATACCTGTAGGGGTCTCAGGCCACCTTCCTTCTCTGTACATCTCAATACATTTCATCTTGTACTCATAACTGTAACGCATAAAAATACCCTCCTTACTGGGTGTCCAGTAAAGAGGGTACATATCAATTCCGCGCTCCTTGTTTTTGTTGTCTCTAATCCCGGAATTCAGCCTCGTGGGTTCCCCGTCCTTCCGGATTCTGCAGCGGAATCAAAGTGACCTTTAAGCTTCCCGGACTGACGCCTTCCGGGCATTTCCGGATTGCGTAAAAACGGATCAGAATTTCCCGGTCATAGTACATCCGCCTTGCTTTACTCATCGGCAGTCCGTCCCAGTTTGTTTCCAGGAACCTGACGTCCGGTGCTTCCCCGTAAAAGCCCTGTTCGCCATCCGAAAGGGTTACCTTCTTCAGCTCAACCGGATTCCCTGTACATATCCGGTTTTCAATTCGTCCCTGATATTTATACTTCCATTCGATCGGAACCCCGGTCAGTTTCCCGCGTTTGTCTTTAATCTCGATCCACGCTTCCCGGATGTCGACATTCCCGGATGTGACAGCCTTTCCGCTGAACAGGACGCCCGCTCCGCGTGAAGCTGCGGCGATATTATGGAAGCCGGCATAGCTGTACCAGTCAAAGCCGATGTTCCTGGAATATGATGCCGGTCTTATAGTCGTTGGCGTCCCGCTCGTCCCTGCCGTCTCCGCGGTATAATACCAGCAGCGGTATCCTTGTTCCGGCCCGGCAAAGTCCACACAGACCTGGCCCTGGGCTTCCGGAAGCAGAAGGATCTCCTCCAGCCCGCCCAGGCATTCCTCCGCAAAGTCATAATGCTCGCGCATCACCCGCCGCATTGCTTCCACGTCGGGGATATATGCCTTCCATGCCGCAATGTTGCTCCTCCGCGGGGCTTTCCCTTCCGGGAAACAGCCGCATGCCGCCCATGCGTCCACATTGTTCTGCACGTCCAGCAGGTTCAGGCACAGGTAATCACTGTCAAAACAGGAGATGGCGATCGCCTCTGTCCGGTATTCCTCCGACAGTGCTTTCGCGATTGAGCAGCTTTTCTCCAGATCTTCGTCAAAAATCTCCGAAACGATGGTGATCCATAGATCGGCGTTCTCCGGCCCAATAGCGACGGTCACATCCGCGTCATCCCGGGACTCCGTTCGCTTCAGCCTGTACTCCGCAGCCAGTTTCTCCGCGATTTTCTCCGGATCAATCGGCAGGCTTCCCTTTTTCAGCTGGATATTCGAATATGAATAACCCATATTTGTTCCTCCGGCGGCATATAGACGTTTGATCTATTATACAATTTATTCCAATCCCCGTCCACTCTTCCCGTCAGGCAAAAACACATGAAGCAGCAGGGACAGTCCCCATCCCCTCCCTTTGCCGTTCGGCTTCTTTATGGTATATTCATTTCCGGAAAAAATCCGCAAAAAAAGCGTGCATTTTTTCCGCGTGGTTCATTTTCCCGTTCCCGTCCCGTCTAATTAAGTGGAGGGAGGCGGACAGACCATGCAGGAAATCGCGCATGAATTCTCGCCGGGAGTAGCAAAGATGGACGATAACCGCAGGGAACATGTGAATCGGCTCATGCTTCAGTATGAAAAGGATATGCTGAAGCTGTGTTACATCTACCTGCGGGACTACGACCTGGCGCAGGAAGCGCTGCAGGAAAGCTTCCTGAAGGTGTATACCCGTTTCGGCACCTACCGCGGGGAAGCCGCGGAAAAAACCTGGCTCACCAGTATTGTGGCCAACACATGCAAGGATATCCTCCGCTCTGCCTGGTTCCGGAACCGGCAGCTGCACGTATCCCTGGATTCCCTGCCGTCATCCTTCCCGCCCCCGGATGAAACCCAGCTGGACCTGATGGCTGCCATTATGAACCTGCCCGTCAAAAGCCGGGAAGTCATCCAGATGAAATTCCAGCACGGCCTGAGCAACGAGGAGATCGCCCGGGTGCTTCACGTGACCCCGACGGCCGTCTCCAAACGGATACGCAAGGCGTGCAGCCGACTGAAGCAGACGCTGGAAGGAGGATCCCGCAATGAATAACAATGTGAATACAGAAAAAGATATGGAGCAGCTGATCACCGAAACCCTGGACCACTGCATGTCCGGCATCGACACCGCGCCGTCCCTGCGCCCGGTGGTGGACAAAAAGCTGGAGGAAAACCCCGCGCCGGCGAAAAGGCGCATTCCCGTCCGGCAGCTTGTGCTTCCGGCCGCCGCGCTGGTGTGCGCGCTGGTGGTCTTCTTCGGAATCCGGATGAATTCCGCTTCCCGGCCGGATCCGGTAACGGCAACGGAAAACCCGGCTTTCGCGCTTGCGCAGCCCACCGGCTTTGATCCCCTGCCGGAAGAACCCTGGCGGAAATGGCTGGCGGAGTCCGATTCCAGTGCGGAAGCAGATAACCTCCGCCCGGTCGGGCTCAGCTGTGAAAAGGAAGGCATCCGCTTCACGGTCGAAGCCGCCGGGGTGGATGGTGAAGGCGCCGATGTGCTTTATTCCCTGGAGGACCTGGAAGGAAACCGGATCAATGAGGAAACCCATGTCTGGGGCGCCGTCGACGTCATGTGCGACGGTGTCGGCAGCGCCGCGCTCAGCACCAACGCCCACATTCTTTACACCCCCAACCGGATGAGCGCCCGCCTGTCGCACTTTGTCACCGATGGAACCGCCATCCCCGGAGATAATCAGCCCGTCACCTTCTTCCTCGATGAACTCGGACTGATCAGCCATACCGTCCTGGATCTGGCGCCGTATCTGGCGGAATATGGGGACAGTGCAGAGGCAATGGTCCCGGATGAATCATTACCCAACCAGTCTGTCTACTGGGCGGATTATGTTAAGCATTCTTCCGAAACACTGCCTTCCCGGATCCTGGACGTTTCCAGCCCGCTGGATATCAGCCTCAACCCCAGCATCCGGCTGGATGGAATCGGCATCATTGACGGACAGTGCCACGTCCGCCTCCGCTATGTAGATAATGAACCGTTTGTCGAATCATCCAGTCCCTACGTTTTCCGGCCGGTGGAATATGTATGTATTTGTGCTCCCGGTTCCGAAAGTTGGCTGAATGATTATGAAAAACGCAGCGATGTCTGCATCTTTGAATGGAGAAAAGCCCCGGCCCCGGGCAGTGAACCGGATGAACAGGAATTCATCTTTCCCCTGGCGGAAGGAGCCGGAATCCCGTTGTATATCCGTTCCTGCAGCGGTGTCGTGGACGGAAACTGGAAAGTGGAGGCTCCCCTCGATTCCATCTGGACCGGCCCGGAAGATTATGCCGGCAGCGACACTCCCGGTTACTATGAATCCCGCCTCACATATACCCTCAATGAGGACGGAACCGCCGTCGTCAAAGGACGTACCGGAAAAAAAGACTTCCAGCTCATGCGCCATATGGTCATTCCGGCGGAGCTGGACGGCTATCCCGTGACCGCGATCGCGGATGAAGCTTTCATGGACTGGTACGGGCTGGAATCCGTTGTCATCCCGGACACTGTCACCGCCATCGGAGACAGGGCGTTCATGGGCTGCGACAATCTTGAATCCATCGACCTCCCGGAAGGACTCCGGACCATCGGCGAGCAGGCGTTCTTCTGGGCCGGCCTGCGGAAAGTCATCATTCCGGACAGTGTCTTATCCTTCGGCCAGAATGCGTTCGTCCCCTGTTCCGCTGACATCGATACCAAGTTTGAGATTCCCCGCACCGCGGAACTGATTTCCTACTGCTACGCCAACGGACTCACATTCACCATCCGGGACAGCGAACCCGCTGCAGAACCCGCCGCTATACCGGCCGAATAACCTGTAAACCCACAAAGCAAGAGCGCCGCATACGCGGCGCTCTTTTCATATTGTTTCGTTCTTCGTTTATTTCCGGAATTTCAAAACAGCCGCCCCGCACAGGGCGCCTACGCCCACCACCAGCAGGCCCGCCATCACGAGGGGCGCCGCTTCATCCAGCGAAAACAGCCGCCTCGCCAGCGCATCCGCCTTCGCGGATGACATGTCGGAACTCCCCGCGGTTCCCTCCGCCGCAGCCGAAACCGGCATGACCCATCCGGCCATCACCGTCAGCAGCACTGCAGCCAAAAACAGGCAGCATACTTTTTTCATGTTCATTTCTATCTCCAGCCTTTTCTCCCACCGGTTCCCGCAAATAATCCCCCATCACGGAACCCGGCGCCTCCAATAATCGTACCGGTCATCCTCCCCCTACAGCTTGCGTACCATGGGAATTCCCGATACAATCCCTTGTTTTCTATTATACAGAATTCTGCCTTTTGCGCAATCCGGAAAATCAAAAAAAAGCCCGTAAATACGGACTTTTTTTCAATTTCCTGTTCTTTTCAGTTTCCCATGTGACAGAGGGACAGCCCTACTGTCACATGGCGTCGTGTGACAGTAGGGCTGTCCCTCTGTCACGCTCTGCTTCCCCCTTCCCCCTCTTTCTGCTAAAATAGGTCATACATCCCCCGTAATTTTCATCCATTATTTCCCCCGTCAGTTAACTTTTCCCCCGCAGTCCCGTCTATATATGTGGAAGGAGGATGATGGGATTGCAGGGAGTATTGCAGGGAGCCACCGATATGGAAGATAACCGCAGGGAACAGGTCAACCGCCTCATGCTTCTGTATGAAAAGGATATACTGAAGCTGTGTTTCGGTTACCTCCATAACGTGGACCTGGCCCGGGAAGCGATGCAGGAAACCTTCCTCAAGGCCTATACGCGCTGGCACACCTTCCGCGGCGAAGCCTCCGAAAAAACATGGCTCACCCACATTGCCGCCAACACCTGCCGGGACCACCTCCAGTCCGCCTGGTTCAGACACCGGCGCCTGGACGTCCCCGCCGATTCACTTCCCCTCTCCTCCCCGCCCCCGGATGAAACCCGCCTGGACCTGATGGACGCCATCATGCGCCTGCCGGTCAAAAACCGGGAAGTCATCCTGCTCAAATACCGGCAGAACCTCACCAGCCGGGAAATCGCCAAAGTCCTCCGCATCACCCCGGCGGCCGTATCCAAGCGGCTCAGCCAGGCCTATGCGCTGCTGAAGCTGACCCTGGAAGGAGAAGATGAAGATGAATAAAAAAGAAAGGGAGCAGCTGCTCCGTGATACGCTGGACCAGTGCCTCTCCGGCCTGGACGATCTTCCCTCCGACCGGGCGGAAGTCAACCGGCACCTGACCGAAACCATGCCCGAAGCAAAGCGCCGGATCCGGTTCCGCCGCCTGGCAGTTCCGGCCGCCGCCCTGGCCCTCTGCGTCTGCCTCCTCATCACCGGCACCCACCTGGGCATGTTCCCCTGGCCGGATCGGATCCGCCCGCGGGAAACCAAAGTCACCGCCGTGCCGGCCGCCCTCGCCCAGCCCACAGGGGAAGGAACGGGGACCCCGGAACCTGCCGGAGAAGGGCTGGTACCCATATTATCCCTCACTACAGACGTGCCATTGGATCGCATCGGGGATATAGATTATCAGACCGCCAGCTTCTTTGCCTCCTGGCAGCAGGAAAACCTGCTTGGTATGAGATCGCGTACCGGCATTCAGTCTGAAAACCCGGACTATACTCCGGCTGAGGAAACGTTCCGCACCCTGCTCAACTTTTATATGCCCGAAACCATGAAGATTGAAAGCATCTCCGGCACGGAAAACGACCTGGTCCGCACCGTCACGGCCGTCTGCGGGATGAAAGATTCATTTACCACCTCCGGCCTGTACCGTTTCCGCATTGATTTTACCGGCCGGGAAGGCGAACGCCTCCTGGATTTCCGCTCCCTGCATTCGTTTGACCAGCTGGATGCCGATGGGCAAACCGTTGTCCGTTCCATTACCTGGCCTTATCTCTTCGCTAAATCCCTGGATTTCGACCTTGCGGAAAGCCTGGTTCCCCTGAACCTGGTTTCCGAGAAGGAAGGCATCCACTTTGAGGTGATTTCCGCCGCGGCCTGCACAGACCGCCTCCTGGTTGTCTGGTCCCTGCAGGGGCCGGAAGGGAGCAGCGGCAGCCCGTTCCTCGCCAGCGTCCCGCCGGATGTCCGCTGCGGCCGGCTGGAACAGTACAGGACAAATACGTCCATCCGCACATACTATGATGAGTCGGCCAAAATCTCCCTGGTTGCTGAGGAATACCATTTTTCCGGCATCGACCTGGCCGCGGCCGGCTCCATTCCGCTGTCCCTGGATCCCATCCCGGTCCTGGGCACGGAAACCATCGACCTGCTGCCTTATTACGAGCAGTACAGCAGCCGTGTGCAGGTGGTCAATACTCCCGTTTCCCTCGCGGTGGACACTTACATGGACCCCGATACATACTTCCGGGAGCTTCCGCGTATCCTGGATTACACCCTTCCGCTGGATATCCCCCTCACGGACCATATCCGGCTGGGCGGAATCGGGGATGTGGACGGCCATCTCCATGTCCAGCTCCATTATGTGGACAATGATATCGCATACCCCTCCCCGAATGGCGGCGGGACATGCCTGAAATCCGCCACCAGGGTCGACGGGGACCGGCTTTCCTCCGAGCCCTTCCGGTGGTGTGAAACCGGCGCGGACTTTTTTGCCGATGGCTGGGTTGAATATGTCTTCAAGCCCGCCGGGATACGCCGCAGCATTCCGGTAACAATCATCACCGCCGACAGGTACATCGCGGGCGGCTGGTCCGTGGAAATTCCCCTCTCCGCCATCCGCGCTGCGGAGCCCGCCGCCGGAGAAGCGGAACCCGTTCCCACGCCGGAACCGATCCCCGTTTCGGAAACGGCTCTCGTGGACATCCTGCGGGCGCTTTGCCCGGACTGCCCCGAGGCCTTTATGCCGGTCGGCCTCAGCTGTGAGCAGGAAGGCTTCCGGCTGGAGCTGGTTTCCGCCTCCGTAAAGGAACAGTCGGCGTTCTTCATCTTCACCCTGGAGGACCTGGAGGGAGGCTGCATCACGCCCGAAACCGACCCGATTGTGGAAACGCCCGAAAACTGGACCGATCCATACCGGGGAGTACATTATTACGACCTTCTGCATGACGCGGCTTCGCAGAAGTGGGCTTTCGCGGCGGAATACGAATACGACAGCCCGGATACGCTCCTGAACGGCACACAGCAGATTACGGCCGAGCTGCCCCGGGTGTATATCCTGAAGAGCAGCCTGCTTTCCATCGGGGGCCTCCTCGAAAAATACGGAGGCAGTGCCTCGCTGGTGGAAGTTCCGCAGCTCATTCCGATCACTTTCTCCGACCCGGACGGCTCCTTCCGGGATTACGGAGCATCCTGGTACCGGGATCAGGGAATCAAAGTGCTGGATTATACCCATCCGCTCTCGGTCCGCCTGCACAAAAACCTGGAACTCAGCGGCATCGGGCTCATCGACGGGCTGCTCCACGTCCAGCTGCATTATGTGGACAACGTGGTTTACAAACCCGACGGATCGGTGCAGTACAGGCACATACCGGCTGCCCATGTAGGCTCCCCGTGCGAGCCTTTCCCGGCCCCTGTGAATGCGATGCAGTGGGATACTGACGGCGATGGACAGGCAGACTTCATTGAGTATGTGTTCTCCTGCCAGGCGGAAGAAGAGGCGGCCAAAGGCCTGACCGTATTCTCCCAGGAAATCCTGGACTGCATTGAAGGCCCCTGGACCATTGAAGTCCCCCTGTCAGCCGTATGGACCGGGAATCCGGATGCCCTGAAAACCGAAGCCCCGGGCCCGGAAACAACACCGGAGCCGGAACCCGAACCGACGCCGGAACCGGAACCGTCGCCGGAACCCGAACCGGAACTTAACCTCATTACCCGGCTGCAGCAATCCATCCCGGACTGCCTCACGGATGTTGTGCCGGTCGGCCTCAGCTGCGAGCAGGAAGGTTTCCGGCTGGAGGTGGTTTCCGCCTCCGTGAAGGAAACAGCCGCAACCTTCATCTTCTCCCTGCAGGACCTGGAAGGAGACCGCCTCAGCAGTGGAGTGCTCCCGTATGTGGATATGCCCAACGAAGATTCCGGCAGATACGGGCGGAACCTGCGTACCAGCCTCATATATGACCCTTCATCCCGAAAGGCCTATTTCGCGGCCGAGGCACAATATGACAGCCCGGAGATCCTCCTGGACGGCGCACAGCAGATTCCCCTTTCGGTGGCCGACCTGCTCATGAACCGTACCATCACCCTCCCCCTCGGGGACTTCCTCAGCCAATACGGGGACCGCGCCGCGCTGGTGGATCTTCCGGATCTTCTTCCGGGGCATTCCTTCAGCCCGGACGGCGAAGACCGTGTCTGGACAACCGACGATTACCGGAAACTGGGCTGGAAAGTGCTGGATTATACCCATCCGCTTTCGGTCCGCCTGCACAAAAACCTGGAGCTCAGCGGCATCGGGGTGGTCGACGGGCAGCTGCATGTCCAGCTGCGTTACCTGGACAACCAGACCGTCCGCATGGGCCGGTATACGACAAAACCCATTTCGTTTCTGTATGTATGGCGTCCGCATGAATCTGACAGTCCCAATCCCAAGCTGGAATGGGATACGGACGGCGACGGATCCGCCGACTTCGTTGAGTTTGTATATCCCTGCGAATCGGAAGCGGATGTCATCGACGACCTGGAGGTCGTTTTCGATGAAACCCTGGACTACGTCGAAGGCAGCTGGACCATTGAAGTTCCCCTGGAAGCCGTATGGACCGGAGACCAGGAGGATATCGAAACCAGGCTCGCAGAATTCATTGACGCATGGAATACAAACCGCTATACCGACATGCTGGAACTCTGCTCTCCCGCCTGGATATCCGCCCAGGAAAATCCCAAACAGTTGCTGTTCATGATTCTCCAGAACAGAACCCCCTCTTCCTTCACTGTGGAATCCGTCTCCGGATCCCCCGGCGATACCGAACGCACGATTACCGCTGAAATCTCCATGAACTATAACGACCATAAACCGGAAGTCCCGATCCGGGTGACCTTCCGGATGGTTCAGGAAGATAACCGCTGGTACGTTGATCCGGAAAGCCTGATCACATACAGGATCATTGAGACTCCTGTCCCGGAGGCGGAACCCTCCCCCGAACCGGAACCGTAAAGCCAAAAAAATACCCGCCCATTCCATTTGGAATGAGCGGGTATTTTCGTTCAGTCTTTAATGCAGATCCAGCTCGTAATCCGTTTCCTCTTCCTTCGAGGTTTCCACCCGTACGCCCCTTCTTCCGCCGCGTTCCGCCTTCCCTTCCGGCTTCCCGCCCGCTTCCTTCAGCAGCTGGATCACCTCGTCCTGCTGGCGGATCAGGTGCATGTTCTCCTGCTCCGCCACGTGCATCCGGTCCAGCAGCTCGTTCCGGAACTCCCGGGTCTTCCCCTGGATTCCGTATTCGTTCACCCGCAGGGTCTTGAGGTCGCATGCGATGTTGGTAATCATGTACACCACGCAGGCGCCGACGATCATCCCGATGCCCCCGATGATCCCGGGTTTGGAGATCACGTCGATCCACGCGGCCTGCTCCTCCAGCGCCGTATACACCCCGTATCCGATCATCCCGATGCCCCCGATAATCGCCAGCCAGCACAGGATCCTCACGATGACCGCCGACGCATCCGGCCGGATCACATTCTTCTTTGCCATTTCCCCATTCCCCCTGTTTTTTCTCTCTGCCTATCAGACGAATGAAAGCATGAAAATCTTCCCGGAGAACGTCAGGGACGGTTTTGCCCGTTCGAACCCGCGCTGTCCGCTTGTTTGCTGTACAGTTCATGCCGAATCCGGCTCAACCGGGGTTGAACTGCAGAACCGTCCCTGCGTTCTCCTAAATTCTTAAGTATTCCGGAATCTCCATCCCGACGGCTTTCATCCCGTCCTCCAGCCCGCGGATGATCTCCTCCCGGGAGAAGTCCGCCGCGGCCAGGAACTCATCGTCCTTCCCGTTCAGGTAGTCGTAAAAGGAAAGCACCAGCGCCGCCTTCTGCTTTTCGTCCCAGGAGGCGTTGGCAATCAGGTCAAACAGCTTTTCCTCCGCCTCGTTCACCCGGCCTTCGTCCACCATGCGCTTCAGCAGGTCGTCGTCCTTCCGGCAGTTTTCTTCCATTACTGCCGGAATTTCCACTTCCTCCTGCCGGTTGAACAGCAGTTTCGCCAGGATCTGCGCGATCCCGTGAATCAGCCGCATGATGTAGTCCTTCTCAAAGTAATACAAGGCCGTTCCTCCGCATCATGTAATTAACCATCTCTATTGTTTTTCCATCAGCTTTATTATTTGAATAACACAGAATTCATTATATATAGAAAAGCAATGCAGTATGATCTAGCTTTGGGGCAATCGGATAAAGCCAATCCATACCAACTGGTCAGCCTTTCCTATTCGCTATCAGACGAATTAATTACTAATTCTGGATAGAACAAACAGTAAAACTAAAATAATAGCAAGGGAAATCAGCAAAAATTTAAGAAATGATTGTGTTGCTTTCTTAGATGCTAATCGTGCTTTTTCTATTTCTATTTGTTGCTGCCTTTTGCGTTCTCTTTCTTCAGCCGCCCTTTGTTCCGCTTTCTCCTCTGCCTTTATCTTCTTCTCCTCGACTTTTGTCTTCAATTGCTCCATACGTACTTCATGTTCCTGTGTAAGTGCCTTCTGTACTTCAGTAAGGCGATATAGCAATTTACTCTTACGCGCGTGTTCCAATTCTGCTTGACGAAGTTGTGCAACATCCTCAAACTTAACTTCTGCTCTAAAAGTATTATCCGGAACTTGTGTCCCACAAAACCTGCAAAACTTAGATCCACTTTCAATTGATGCTCCACATTGCGAACACTTTATCCGTGATACAGAATCATTAGCAATATTTGAACTTATAGTATTGTTGACTTTTTGAGAAAACATATTTACAGTTTGCTGAGCAATCGCATCCTTAAGAGACATGGTGCGTCCGTCAACTGTAACAGTTGACATTTTCAGAGTGGCTTCAGTATCTTCTCGTTCTTGTGCTGCAGCCCGCATTGCACGTTCTGCTGCTTCTGCTTTAGCCTGGCTTGCTTCAACTTCAGCGATTAATTCTTTTTCCCTTAATTGGCTCTTTGCTACTTCCGCAGCTTTTGTTTCTGCTTCGATTTTTCGGATTTCAAAATCTTCTTTTCTCTTTTTATTACTTCTAATGGCGTTCCGAACAATTCGAAAAAATAAATAGAACCCACCAAAAAACATTGCTAATATAATTATGCTAAATATCAAAATGGCAAAATCACTCATTTTCTATTTCTCCTCCTTATTTTTGTATCTTAACAGTTTTTTGTTCAAATGTATACTAAACTAATAAATATCGAACAGATTCTGTTATAATCACATATAAACACTCACAAACCGGAGGTACCCCATGGCTTCCTGGATGATTCACCTGCGGATCGCGGACCTGCTTCTGGACCGGATCCCCGGCCTCGATGAAACCGCTTTTGTATTCGGCAACATCGCACCGGACAGCGGCGTTCCCAACGCCGACTGGTCGGTCTTTACTCCTTCAAAATCCGTTTCCCATTACCAGGACAACCTGGAAGACAAAACCACCATCAATATCGATCGTTTCCTCCGGGAATACTTCACCCCGGAATTGATCCGTTCGTATTCCCTCCGGGAGTTCTCCTTCTTCCTGGGGTATTACACCCATCTCCTGTCCGATATCGAATGGGCCGCGAAAATCGCGTATCCTTCACTGGCCCTCCATCCGGAAAAAGCCCAGAAAGACAGAACCGCTTTCATCTGGGAGATGAAGCGGGACTGGTATGACCTGGACTTCCGCTACCTGCTGGAGCACCCGAACTTCCGGGCGTTCAGGATCTATGAGCATGCAGAAGGATTCAAAAACGACCTGATGGGCACCTTCAGCGAAGATGCCTTTGAAAACCGCAGGGAATACATCTGCGGCTTCTACCGCGGAGAGCATGGGGAACTGTACCGGGAGTATCCCTACCTGGCGCCGGAACAGGCGGATGGGTTTGTGGCAGAGACAGTGGAGAAGGTCAATATCACCATTCAGGCCGCTCTGGCGGTATGGAATGAGGAAGTCCCCTTCTCCCTGGAGGATCTTCAGCCCTCCCAGTTCTGGATTTCCGAGAAGAAACTGAAGGATATCCAGGCCTGGTTCAATCCCGATGATATGAAAAACTTCGACCCAATCCCGGTCAAGATGCTGGACGGTGTTCCCGTCATGACGGACGGGCACACCCGGGCTGTGGCCGCACTGCTGGCAGGCAAAAGCTCTGTCCCGCTCACCTGGGACCGGGATGACCTGGGATGGGATTTATACCGGGAATGTGTAAAGGCTTGCAGAGAAAGGAATATCACCAAACCGCAGGATCTGGTGAACCGGATCCTGTCGGAAGAGGAATACCACGAAAAATGGGATTTGTGGTGTGATGGGATGCAGGCAGAAATGCAGAAGAACCGGAGCTGATTACAGCCCCGGTTCTGGATTATTTACAGTTTTTCACCGGTATCCCGCATAACAAAATAGGCTTCATATTCACAGCCAAGGGCATCGGCTATTTCTTTTATTTCTTTCTCCGGAAAGTTGTTTCTTGATAATTTATTTGAAAGATTTGAACTCTTCTGATCCAGCCTGGCAGATAATTCTTTTAATGTCATTCCCCTGCGTTTCAATATTATTTTTATTTTTTCACTTGTGGTCAAAGGCATTTATGGCACCTCCTTAATATGAAATACTACATTTGTAAGTGTTAAATGTCAATTTAAAGTAATAAAATCCATTATAAAGTAAATGTTTTGTTGACGTGATTCACTTTTGAATGATATAATTCATTTATAAGTGATTTATTGGTTTGCGTACAGAGGAGGCATTGCAATGTTTATTACCCGGTTTACTGCTGTATCAGGCGAAGTACAGGACTATTATTATCATAATGCTGAAGATGCCGAAAAACACCTAAACCTCTTCCTGGATGACAATTCCGGATTGTATCGGAATATCTGTGTGATGGATGCCGAAAAAAACACAGTGCTTGGAATTCTACCATTTATTAACGGGAAACCGCAAAAAGTTATTGTTCATGGCAGTATTGTGAAATTAAGGCCGGAGTGGTGTTCACCCGGAGAAGAGAAATACATATTCCGTGTTTCGAACATTCATGAACAGCTTGGGCATGCCTGCATAACATGTCTGAATTCTCTAATGACAATCAAGCCCTCCGAGATAGTAGGGCTTGAAATGATTGTTCCTATGGGATGATCAATTACTTTGGGAGAACTAAAAAGTGACGTGACAAGATACAGGAAGAATGATCATTCTTGTTTATCCATAGCAACATGAACTTACTATAGGTTCCAAATGAGAACCTTAGTTAATTCCATTAGGATCAAAAGCATCTCGTTTTCCAAGATTACAGCTTTCACAAAGTGTTCGAAGATTGCTTAGTTCTGTTTTTCCGCCTTTGGAAACAGGCATAATATGATCAACATGCAGCTTTACTCCGTCTTCTGCTCCCCTGCCGCAGATTACACAATGATGATGATCACGCTGAAGAACTTCATAACGCAGTTTATCAGATAACTTGGCCCTTTCCATTGCTGCCGTAACCCTTTTGGCCTTGCGCACACCATCTTCTGTGCGGGCATTCATCACTCCCTGATAATCAGTAACAATCAGTCGTTCATATCTGTCTCCCCGCTTTGGTGTTACATAAACCATTAAAATCTCGATTCTTGAATCATATCTTATCAAATCCAGGAAATCTTGGCATAGTTTATCTTCAAGTTGATAAAACTTGCTTTCTGTGATTTTCGTTTCTGCAATTACAGAAGATGGCGTTTGGAGTTTCTTGCATGAATCAACTTTTTCATTAAACACTTTACTATGAGCGCGATTTGCCAGTATTTTCCAAGATAATTCCCTCAGTTTTAAGTCATTCACAGCAAGATAAATCAAAATTTCATCTTTTTTTGCATTGTCCAATCCTCTTTTTGAATTGAAGGGGTATTCTATGCTGATCACTTTAGGAATATCGCAAAAAATATGATTACTCTCAGCGGCCTGTTTTATAGCATTTAGGCGAGTGCTATATTTTTCAATCAGCGACAGCTGTTGCTGTTCCCTCCATTTCATAAATTCTTTCGCTATATACACAATCAGCATAGCAAAACCGACAATTACAGAGGCTACAATGATCAATAAACCCAATCCCTGAAACGAGGTCAAGAAACCCATAGTTCTATATATCTCCCAACCCTATTGTTTATTTGCACTCTATTCAAACAGGCTTAAATCTTCCATACCTCATACCCTTGCCTCATGGCGGAGTCATATACCGGCCGCATATTCCTGTCCAGAATTCCCCGGAATGTCTCTTTAGAATTGCCCGGGATATATAGTTCCTGTCCAGCCCAGATGGAATGCAGGTTGTCCCGCCAGCATTGTTCATACAGTTTATGGATTCCCGACATTTCATGGATCAGCTGGTAAAGCGTATATTGGTTATCTGAAAACCTCTGGAAAAATGGATCCCACTGCGGAAGCCGGTTGCTCTTGGATGAATTCAGTGAGGAATCCATGGGCATCAAATTCCACAGTTCATCATTCATAACGAAGGACCAGGGGATGAAGTGATCGATATCATATTTACCTGGTTGGATCACTTCTCCGGTAAATACATCCGATATGCTTTGAACAGACATGATTCCTTCCCACAAGTTACGGACTTTACCCAGTTTCCGCATCTTTTCGTCCATGGGAAGCAGTTTATATACCAGTCCCGGAACCTCCGGGTTATTGTTCTGCAGCCATTTTACCTTTTCATTCTGAATCCATCCAAGGATAGAGACTGTATAGTCCTGGATCATCTTGACCCAATCCGGATGGAATTTGACTTCCTTGCTTAGTTTGCTGCCATCGCCCAGCGTATAAGGCAATGCTGTCACTTGTTCATTGAATGAAGAGATTGTCTCCTTCATCCGAATCACAGAATCCCATGGAACAATAATACCGGCATTCGCAAAGAAACCGGCCATAGCCCGGTATGGCACCATATTGGTCAATTGCTCTTTTGCATGTTTCAGCGCATCATCGTATTCCCGGATCGCATTTTTGATTTCCACTTTTGAAGCATTGGCATTCAGATTGCTCAGGGAAGATAGTACCAGGACTGCCCGCTCCAGCCCGTCCCGGACTTCACCGTTCTGACCAAGTCCGCTCAGGTGGATATGGAATTCCCGCACAGAATACCAGGCATTGCAGATCATCTCATCAATGATATCATTGAAAGTGGTTTCTGTAACACCGGAGGAAATCAGATTGACGATTGCTTCCAACCAATAGAACTTATAGCAATAGGACGGATCCTTGAGCATCAGCATGAAGCTCCGGATATCCAGCTTATTGTAGTAAGTCGCATCAATCTCTAGTCCTGCAGGGCTGTAGTACTCTGGCATAGTGATTCCCTTTCCACCGGAATTATTACTCTTTATCTCTATTCTCACCCTAATGATAATACGGGCTCAAATTCATAAACAATTCATGGCTTTGGTCTTCTGTAATCGTCTTATCCAATATTGAGATCAGTTCCTCCTGCCTGGGCTGTCCAAGGGTTAGCCGATATAGTGACAGGATCTTGATTATCCGGTCGTAACGAATTGGATCTTGGCTGAACGGATACATGGGAACAATTCGTTCGATCTTTACCGCATTCAATTTCGGGTCCGGCAGGCACCAATACGGCACAAGGTCCGGATTATCGCCTTTCAGGTCTTTCGTCGCATGTTCAAACATATCATTCCAAGCAAACTCATCGCAGTACTTTCTTGCGATATTTTGCCGCACAGCCAGGCACTTAAAGCGGTTGATGCGCCCTTCCCTTTGTTCCAGATCAATCGGATTGGATGGCAAGTTCCAATGCATCACCTTCCTGCAATAGCAATGGAAGTCAAGTCCTTCCTGCCCGATGGAAGTTGTGGAAAGCACAAAAGGCCGGAACGGGGAATTAAACGATTTACGGATACGGTCTACCCTGACTACTGCTTTGTCATCTGCTTTTGCGTTATAATACGCCACACCGAAATGGCATCTCATCTTGTTCTTTTCTTTTTTCTTCTTTATCGGGAAATTCTCCTGCATATCAATGGAAAGGGTAACCGTATCAACGGTGCTAGTAACAATCGCTTCTTTCAGTTTTTCCCCTTCAGCGTCCAGGACATGCGCGTATTCATCCAGAACCGCTTGCAGGTTTCCTTCAGCGCAGTATTGGAAGACATAACGGTAATACCCCCGCTCACTGCACTTGCTGTAAAGGAGGTCCAGTATGCCGGATGCTTCCGGTTTGTTAAACATACTGACAAATACTTCTTTTGCTATCCCGGATGCCAATCCTGCCGCCTTTGGTTTATCCTGCATTCCCCTCAACAACATACGGTACGCGCATATCGCCGGGGAACCGATTGCCATGTCCGCCAATGTCTTTACCGCGTTGGCCGGTATGCTTGCCGGGTGCGCGGATGGATCGCCGTCCAGCGCCCGAATGCATTCCAATAAATCCGACACGCCGGCATTTGCCTGTTCTTTGATTCCGTAGTGCTGCTTCATTTCATCCAGTATTGGAACCAGTTTTGCCTGGATGTCTTTCCGCAGTTCCCGCAAACTCCATCCCAGTTTTTCGTCCGGATGGTAAAGATCCGCCAGCAGACCTGAAACCTGGCAGATGATTTTTTCTGAATCATTTTTCAAACGGCTGGCGCCGAAGCGCTTTTCTTCTTCCGTAGCAAAATATCCCCTGCCCCGGTGTTCTGATGCCTTGTTGTACAGTTTCCCGATTGTACGCTGTTCGGCATCGTAAGATACCATGACCGAGACCATCCTAGGGACCATTTCCCAGGATGAGAAAACCAGCACCTTCGAGAAATCACTGTTCTTTTCGAAAACGCTGTTCGTGCGGTAATAAGGATGGGATGCGGGAATCCAGAGCAGCAACTCTGGGCCATTCTCTTCCACAGGGAATAGGACTTTCCTCAGCATTTCCAGCCTGGCGTTGTTGGAAGGAATCCTTTTATAGTCATGGATTTGGCTTTTTTTCAGGAGAAGATATTTCAATGGGGCTGCTTTACTAACCAGAAATTCCGGATGGTTCAAACAGAACGCGGAAATCTGTTCCTTTAGCTGGTAATATTCCATAAAGGAAAGCAGGTACGGTGATGACTTAATGTAATCAACCGGGACATTCCGCCACCGCAGTGCTTTAGGATCTTCTTCCGCAATAGCGTCCAGCAGGGATTGCATGGCATCATATGAGAACAGGTCCCCCGGTGTCAGTTCGACTTCCTTTACGCCTTTGTCATCAATAATGCCTGTATTAAAACGTTCAGTCCTGCAGATTCCGAGGTAAAGGATATCCTCCGCCTTGCCTTTGGCAGCGATCAGCAACGCCAGGTTATCACTGTTCACCTGGCACAGGGATGAAGAGTAATCCTGCCAAACAGTGTGGAACGTTTTCCGTTCCTTCTCCCCATGGAAAAGGAAATCCATTACCTGGATAAACTCATGGTAGTGGTCTGACTGTTCCCTGTCCTCAGCAATTTCTTCCAACGTAGAATAAGGCTTATACGGCGTAGCGGACAGTAATAACACTTTGGTTTTCGTGTTATGCAGGAACTGGCGGCTAAGCATGCCTTCTTCTGTATTTTCGTCCGTTTTAATCAGGTCCCGGAAGCGTTGGAATTCATCCATGATCACCAAATCCGGATCCAGTTTTTGTAAACTGATTTCCGCAAAAATCCTGCGCAGTTGGTTAATCAACCTCATGCTTTTCTTCCTGCGCTCCGGATCTTTTGAATCGCAGTTATCCTTAATCGCGTCAACCAGTTCCTGCTTGTTTGCCAGTTTCCCTGCCAGGGCATCTTTCATTTCCCGCAGGTAATTGCTTCCGTTCTTTCCGCATGCCCGAACTCGTGATTCATATTTATCAACTACCTCATCCCAATGCGCACTTGCATCATAGGCCATAAAGCGCTTGAGTTTTTTCTTGTAACCAGCAAATGCTTCCTGCCTGCGAATAAGGGCATAGATCAATGCCCTTTCGGCCTGGCTGCCCCCGCCGACAGTCATCGAAAAAGATGTGGCCGGCGTGAGGGGGATCAATTGTTCATAGGCGTGGCCTTTCGCGGCATTCTCATAAATCTTCAAGTGCTGCATGGACAGGCGGCTTTCAGAAATATCCACCTGGTCCTGGATTCCCAGCTTCCTGGCATTTTGGCCGGCAATGCTGAGGTTTGAACAGATATAAACCACTTTAAAGTGATCGTCATGTAGCTCTTCTTTATGCCATTTACTGACCCGCTTGATCACTTCTTTAGCGACAATTGTCTTGCCAAGCCCGACCTCATCCGCAAGCAGCACACGGCGCTGACCATTATGAAAGACCTCAAAAATCCGGTCCGCTGTTTTCTGTTGGAAATCAACAATCATCTGCGCACCTTCTTTGCTGTCTCTTCAAACATTTGGAACATTTTCAGGAATTCTTCCCCTATGACATCCGGATCCAGCCGGCGGATCATATCCGCAATTCCTTTGAGTTTTGCAGGATTCCGGTGCAGTACCCGAAGCATCTGTTCATACACCGCAAATCCGCTCTTTGCCTTTGCTGTTATTTCTCCAGTCCTCAACAAGCCCATCCCCGGGTTTTCCGTTTCTCCCGTTTCTTCCGGAAGCTCATCAGTTAACGCGAATGACAGGTAATTCATAAACTTGCGGTTCGTGTCGATAATACTCCTGTAGATTGCCTGATCCCGTTCTTTCGGGATCCCGCTTGTCCGGATTTTCACAACCAGGTTCTTTTCTCCGGCGGATAAAACATAGAACTCGCTTAAATGTTTCAACAGGAGCCCCGTAAACTCGATCTCCCCAGTCATAGGTTTCTTCATACCAGGAGTTTGCAACGGCGCAATTGTCACCTGCTGTTTTGTTTTCATCGGCCTTGCTTCTACCCGAATACCAAAGGTGTTTTCTTCCCGCGTAACAGCGGCGCGCTTTACAGCATAGACCGCTTCCCGCAGCGCATCTTCAACCTCTTTTTGTTCCGGATCTTCAGCCTCTATATCCTTGGGCAATCCCTTCAGCGGTTCAAACGGACAGTTCTCCGCGGGAATAAAATCAGAGAAGAAGGTCTTATACCCCATGTAATTCAGCTTATAACGCAGGCGGAGGAGGAATTCCACATTCCTGTTGAACGCATTTACGGAAGCGTTAGCAGAACCCAGGTAGAGGTAATTCGCCTGCCGGGTTGTCACATAATAGATCTTCGCATGAATATCCTGCTTTACTCCGTATTCGTTATCATTGAGCACATCCTTTGTGACATACACATCAGGCTGGAATGCCTCCCAGATAGCCGGAGTAACAGATGCCTTTCGTGTGACCAGGCAGCGTTTCCCCTTAAACTGTGTCATTGTCCGGATTGTCTCATCACTCAGGAAAGGAGAAACACAGAATAAGTTGTACTTGGAGCCAAGGAGAGGCACATCTTTTCCGCTGTGCCCGGGAATCCCAATGGGAAAGAAATCATATCCGCCATCTTCAAAAGGATGGCATACTTCAAAAGATGTTACTTTCAGCACATCCTCCGTCAATGATAAGATCTCCTGTTTTTTCTTGCCGGCGTAGTCAGCCAGGAAACACAGGAAATCAGACAGGGGTTTATGCTTCTCATTCACTTCTTTTCCAATAGTTCCCTGCATCGCCACAGCGATATCAATACTGCTGTCAAAAGTCAGGTTGCGGCTCATCACAAGCACTTTGATATAGGGGGCACTGCCTTCCTGGCTGTATTTCAACACCCATACTTTGGGATGGAAATTGCCGCGATTAATCAATTTTACCTGGAATACACTGTTTTCCAGCAACGAATATACAGGCTCGATCCTTCTCGGAAGCTGGATACATCCGGCATTGCAGAACAGGGCGATCCGTTCGGCGCTTCTCCTCACTGCCTCCAGTATATACAGCGGGCTGCGCATACACCCAGAATCATCCTGGTCCAGCAACCCAAGTGAAACCGGAACACCCAGCAGTGCTTCCAGGTCCAGCGAGTAAGTAGTTCCCATGGCAAAGTCCAGCGTGTAGCCAGCATCCGGCCGGAGCAGCTCACTGTAGCTGTGGCGATTATTCGCAAGATCAAACATGCTCCTCGCCCCCCAGTCCGTTCAGGATGTCCTGCAAAATGATTCTTCCGCGGTTGAACCGATAGTCCAGCTTGTAATGATGGACCGGATAGCGGGGATCATACTGATACTCTTCCGGCTTACACAGTTTGGACCGTGTTGTTTTGATGCTCTTCTCCCGGGCAATAATCAGATCATCCATCGCTTGCAGATCGTTCCGCAATACAGTATCAAGGAATTCCCTGCAGAATCCTTTGAGGCTTGCCGGGCAAGGAACGTTCCCTAATACCGCTTCAAGGTCAAACGAAGAAGCGAGGAATTCATCCTTCCATTCTTCGAATTCCCCCGCCATGCGTATATCTGTTCCGTTTGAGTAGATTATATTATATCGGAGATGTGCACCGTATATAAATCCAGAAAAAGCCTTAGCAAGCAGATAATCCTTACGTATTCCTTCCGGCAGTAGGTCAACCGGAACAGAATCAAAACTGTCGCACAGCTTTCCTTCCCGGATAAAGAATCCCAATAAACTCCTGGCTGTCACCGGTGTACGCAAAATACAGTCCCGCAGGAATTCAGCTTCATTCACTGTCAAATCAATTCCGCTATTTTTGAAGTAATCATAATCTTCTTGAATTGGCAGGAAAACCATATTGACTTGCCTGCCAGCAGAAACATCATCATAGTTCTCATCATCCGAATGGATTTCTGTTTCTTTCCTCTGGGCAGCAGATGCACAAATCAATTTACAGGCATCATAGATGGAGATGTCGTTCCTGCGCAGGATTCCCAGCGTACGCAAACCATTCCAGTAGATTGTGCTTGGCTTAATCTTCACTGATCGCTTCTGTTGTAAAGCATTAATCCCAATAATTCCGTCCTGGCCGGGGCTGTTTCGCTTTAGTGTCTCTACCAGTAAATCTTCCCGGGCATTGATCCACTGCAGCATAGCCTTGGCATTCTGCAGTCTTCCATTTTCAGCCCGCTCTTTTGCAGTTTGGAAAATATAAGGGATCAGTACAAAATACTTTGCCCGGGTTTGCAATGTAGATATACCCGGAAAAAGCTTATCTGCATATCCATCCCGGATGATACCGATACCCAGTTCATCCAGGGCAGTCCTCTCCTCAAGCATCCTCAGGGTAGACAGGATTCGATTCCGTTCTTCCCGCGAATAATCAATAAACCCGATTCGCATTTGGCTATTCACTATTAAACGCCTTTCTTTACCGCTTACTCCAAAGTAAATAATCTATTTTTTTCACTTCTGTTAACCAGGTATAGGAAGGAAGGCACTTATCGAACGTCGCTATGTTATGACTTGCTTCTTCTGTCAGTAGATAATCTGAATACCATTGTTCAATCTGCCTATAGATTATAACCGCATTTTCCAGTCTTTCTTCGACTGTTTTTCCCTTTAGTTCAAATCCCAGATTCTGCAGTACATATTGATCCCAAATTGGTTTGTTTGGATCTATAGATGCGATCATTTTTGATGAAAAGGATGCCTCTACATTTCCCGTTTCCGCATAGAGTGTCCTGATTATATCCGCAAATGTATATCCCTCTTCTTTCGCTTCTTCAAATAAACAATAATACTTCCTCCGCCATTTCTCATTCCTGCGAATGCGATAAAATGCATTAAATGCTCTTTGGAAGCTCACATCTGAAGATACATTAACTGTCCACATCTTCTCAATTATGCCTGCATATTTATCTAAGCCCAGGCTTCTAGCCACTTGATCTTCCAAAAGTTTTTCAGCATTCAGCATATTACAGGTCCTCAATTCCGCAGCTTTTCAAGTATTGATATATTCCATCATAATATTTTCTTTCTCTTGTAGAGTCAGCTTCGCTATCAACGCCATTCGGCACAAAGATTACCATCCCCTGCCGGGCTCGTGTCAATAGTACGCGATAGGAATTCAGCAGATATCGTTGCTGAATAGGCTGATTCCGATGTTTCCATTTCGTTCCGCTAAAAGAATAATAATCCCAATCCTTTCCTGCTGCTGTTCTTCTCAAATCGGCATCCCAGCATACAATTGCCCAGTCGATTTCAAGTCCTTGTACTTTGAATTCACTGGCCACTATTTCCAGCATATTTGAGGAGCGTAGATCATCAGTCGGAGCAAGGAACCAGTTCTTTACATCAATATCTTTCGAGACATAAATCCCTTCAGGTTTTAGTCTTTGAGCACTGCTGCAAGCCAAAACACCACAGCGTTGTGATCCACGCACCTGCTTCTTTATCCATTCCTTTGCTTTATTGTAATCACGTGTTATGTAAAGCGGATATTTATCTTTGATTAATTCATAAGTCTTACAAGCTTCTTCTGCTTTTCCATCCAACAAGGAGTCGACAAATTGACTCCGTTTGCTTGCTCTGAAGGACCGAATCTCTGTATTCAAATGCAACCCATTTAATGCATGGCATCGGCTACATCTTTCAATCAGTTCTCTATCAATACTTTTATCTTCAGTTTGAGAGAATAGTTTGGGAGAATAGAAAAGCTCCCATTCTGGAAAGTCTATGATCCCACACCGGAACCATTCGTTTACACCAACTTCACCATCATATATATCCTGGCCCAATCCGACTAAGCAAATCATTACTGCCCAATCCTTATGACGGTTCATGATGCTGTATAAAAGATGTGGCTCGCTGACGGATAAGACCGGATCGTTCTTATGCTTCTGGGTCATCTTTTCCTTATTCCAAACACGCTGTGCCTCATCAAAGATTAATATTTTCTCCGCTGTTGGTTTATTGTGGGCAGCGTTATCTCGTTTAAAAGCAAAACTGCTTTGAATAAGTGTTTTAACAGCAGCCGTTGTTTGGCGGTTATATGTTTTCATTTGTTTTGCACTGCGAACTAATGCTTCTTGCAGCACATCAACCAGCGGCCCATTTCCAGAAATATATACGCTGAGGTTATCGTCACCTTTGTCTAGGTTTTTAGCAACGACGTCTAGACCCACAAGCGTTTTTCCTGCGCCTGGAACGCCGGTAACAAAACAAACACATTTCTTTTTTTCTTTCTGGGCGTATGAAATAACTTCGTTAATCTTCTGCTCGCAAAATTCAATTTCTGCTTGACCTGCTTCAGATTTTGCGATAGCACTCAGATTATGTGTAGAATATGCTTCAACTGCCGCAGCGATAATAGTGGGAGTGGGATGATACGGAGAATTAAACCATCTATCGAAATCGATCTTTTCGTCATCACCATAAATATCTGTGAGTTGAAGGACTTTGGGAATTAGGGTTTCTAAATTCTCACGCTGCAGATGAATTTGTTTGTCGGAATATGCATCTAACGTCTGCATTTTATTATATGGTTCAGCGTCTGTAGCAATCAAAATCGGGCACACATAAAGATCTTCTGATTCCTTATGAAAATTCTTTATATCCAGCGCATAGTCTTCAGCTTGCTGCGCATCTTGTGCCACAAATCCTTTCTTCCCATTCTTAAACTCAAGAGAAAACACCATATGGCGAATAAGCAAAACAACATCAATTCGTTTTCCAAGACGAATGATGTCATATTCAAAAATTATATCGCCCTTAACACCACATTTATCTAGGCGTGTCTGCAATTCATGGACCTGTTTTTCCCAAGCATCTGTTTGCTCTTTATTGACATCGAATGAATGCTTAACTAATTCGCCTATTATTGAATTTGAATCTTCTTGGATGAAACTTGGAATGGAATTATAATAGTATGCTTTCCCCTGCTGGGTACTGAAGGTATGACTGCTCATAGGCATTCTCCTTCACATATTGCTTTTTTAACTTTATACACACATTCCTCTATTTGTTTGTTTATTTCAACATCCCAAAATCGCAGCACTGTCCACCCTATAGATTCTAGTTGTTTGTTTACTTCTTTATCTCGTTCCATATTTCTTCTGATTTTCTTGTCCCAATATTCATGATTGGTATCAACAGGCTTTTTCTTTTCAAAATCTCTTCCATGCCAAAAAGATGAATCGCAAAAAACAACTACTTTATGTTTTGAGATGACGATATCTGGCTTCCCAGGCAGTTCTTTGTAGTTTTTTCGATATCTGATCCCTTCTGCCCACAATGCTTGGCGCAGTTTAACCTCAATGGATGTATCTTTTGAGCGAATATGCTGCATGTTTTTTCGCCGTTGCTCTTTCGTCAGATCATCCATTGTTTTCTTCCTCGTGTAGAACAGTATTTTCCGCTGCTTCGGCAATAGTATCCATTGTATGGTATTCTGAATACTCCACAAAACCATTTAATGCTTCCAAGTCAGCAATACTTGCTTCCTTGTTTACGCTGAAAATATACTGAATTGCATTATGGTTATAACCTTTTTCGATATAGTCCTGTGCAAAATCAATCAGTATGTCTACAGGCATCGCTGAGCCATTTATGCCGGTGTCAATTCGTATTCCGTCTATTTGACTGTCTATATTGGTTCCAAACGAGCCCGCAATATAGGAGAAGAATGCCAGCGGATGAACTGTTTCACCGTATGTCTGATATCTGGGAATATATACATCCTCCATAATCCGCTTATGATTCCCGTTGATGCTGTAATGATCTTTATAAGCCTTGTTATCAATTATCCCGCAAAAACCAAATGTGGCTGATTCAACGAATACATCTGGTGTGTTTCCAATCGGGCCAACCCATTTAGCATTCATATTGAATACTTTCGTGAACATTTCCTTCGTCGCCATCTCGAACTCTGCGGCACCACTTCGTCCCATGTGTGCCATTTCTCGATAAGCCATAAAGAAATCATCCAAATTACCATGCGGGTAATTCTGAGTCAAATAATCTCTCACAATTCTCTCATCAACACCCGTACGCTCTGTAACATTCCTAACTACATCAGATGTAATTTTCGTTATCGGGGTATGAAGAGAAAGAATTATATATTCTCTTCTTATTCTTGCTTCATTTCTCGCTCTTTGAGTTTTTGTTGTCTCACGTTCAAAGTTTCTTAAGTCTCTTGATTGATTCCCTCTTCCATATCTTCTCTGATAATTCTCAGACAGTTCAGGATTTGGGATAAATGAAGCCCAGTTAGTTATAAATGCTTCAACATCTTGTTCTTTACCCTTTCTGATGTGCATAGTCGAGTTGTCCCGATCAATGTATTGAGTGATTCCAATATAATTAAACAGTGTATTTGCAATATCTTTATATGTCTTTGTCTTTGTGTCAGGATGAAAGCTCGTTCTGTCACCATTTCTAAATCTGATGATATGTTCTACAACATTCTGGAATACAGCATCATCATCTGATTTTGCTTCGAAAATTATGATACCAGCTGTTTCCTCCATAGATATGTATCCATCAAGCCTAGGATCTTTTAGAAGTCTGAATAAGAATTGAAAAGGGTGTACCTTAAATTCATGGCTTACACCATATCTGCCATTCCATACCGTTGCTGACGGATACTGATATCGCTGGAGTTGAAGGCGCATTGCTTCAACAAAGGTGATATTCCCGGAGACAATATCTTCACCAATTAACGTCAATCTGCACTTTTTATTATTCTCTTCAAGGAAAACAAGGCCAAGATCTTTCATTTGCTTAAACAGGGTTCTTGTGCCTCCGCCACCCTGATCATTGCGTCGTGCACGTAATGAACCATGATCTGTTATGGCGCGATTGGCCAGTTCATCCTCCAGCTGCAGTTGAATATTCCTCTCCCAGATATGCCCTTCACATACATCGCTGTATGCAATCAATGCAGGGTATACTGTTGTCAGTTTTCTTTTCTGTCTGGAAACGAACCAATGATTATAGGCCATCCTTGACCGCCTCCTTGATTTATTATGTCAAGCTCGGCTCAATGTATGGATAATCAATATTGGCAAAAGTATTCAATACGGCCTTGAAAATAATCTCTGCGCCCTTGGGTGGGACAGCCATTCCAATCTGTTTTCTTACTGAAGAGTATTTCCCGACAAATTCAAAATCATCTGGGAATGTTTGAATCCTAGCCCTTTCTCTATTTGTCAATTCTCTCTGTTCGTCAGACCAATGGTACATGAAAGTACCACCACCGCCAGCAGCTGTTACAGTATAAGAGGGTTTATCTGGATCAAGTTTCCGGTATATTTGACTGATTCTCGTCCTTGTCTTTATTTCAAGTTCAGGCGGAAGATTTTCAGCCTGCCAGATATTTTGCCCAGGTTTGATATATGAAAGCCGCCGTTTGACCTTTTCTTGAAGAGGTCGAACTTCATTATTGGAAGCGTCTTTCGGAATATTTGCCAGTGCAGTTCTCGCAGTAACATCAATATTCTTGTATGGTTCAGGTGAAGGCACTTTAAATTTAATGCCTTGCGCATCTAAATCGTTTCTTATTCCAACGATAATAATCCTGTGACGGGTTTGGGGAATTCCGTACTGCTCGAATTTATACATATGTGTCACAAGTTTATATCCAGCATTCTCCATATCCTGAAGAATCACCTTAAAGTGATCACCATCACCAGCTGAGCGAATCCCCGAAACATTTTCCGCAAGGAACCATTTGGGTTGAAATTTCTTAAGCACTTCAATCCCATATGTATAAAGCTGCCCGAATTTTTCGTTGCCCAGGCCTTCATGTTCGCCCACATTCGAAAAACTATTGCAGGGAAATCCATATGCGAAAGCATCAATCGAACCGAGTTTATTAATATCAAGTTTGCGAACGTCCATACAATAGACTGTAGAAGAATCACCATTACAGATGTTTTTTGCGTATGTGTCACATGTGTCTTGATCAAAATCATTTGCCCATGCATGAGTAATTGATAGTTTGCCATCATCGCTTACTGCTTTGTGTGCGCCGCAAGCGATTCCTCCTGGACCGCAGAATAGTTCCCCCAGCCTAAATACTTCCTTGGACATTAAGTGTTTCCTCCTTGGCTTATACGTGTTCCCAACGTTCACAGCGGAGAATGCCGCCGCATTTTTAATCTTTTTCAAAAAGATTGATTTATTATATCAAATATTTATGCTTTGATTCAATGACAATCGTTTATCCAGAAGTAAAAAAAGCAACCAGCCTCTTTACAATTCTGGTTGCTTGATATCCAGTATAATTTTATTCGACCATTGAAATTACAACACTATCAGAAGATGTCCATGAAACCCTAACCCTTGATCCGACTTCTGCACCAATATCCCTAAACCAATATCCCAATCCTTTCAAGTTGTCGTTTTCGGCAAATTGTTTTGCATAAATATCGCCAGCATCACTGCTTCCTTGCGCTTTTAGGACTCCTTCAAAGAAGCCGTCTTCAGATCTGCAGTAAAATAAGTTTTGACCAAAAATATCTCGTTTATCTGTACCGTTCGAATTGAGAATATTGAATTCTACAGCACATTCCTTTGGAATTGGAATGTATCCTTCCAACGGAACGGGTTCCCTGGTTTCCGTATTGCGATACGTTCCCCACTTAATATGAGAGTCCTTGAGTACCACCGTATAACTGTCCCCTGTTCTTGCCATCAATTACACCTCCATTCATTACTTTTCCTGACTAATGGCAAGCATTACTTATGCTTCTATCATACCGCAATAATTGCTTTTTTTATAGAGCAATTATTGCTTTTTCGTTGTGATAATTTGAAATATGCGAGTACTTCCACAGCCAGCAGGAACAATACAATGCTGGTAGTCCAACGCAAATGGCACTTCTTGCAGTTCTTGCGTCTATATTTGACAGAAATAAATATGTGTGATAGAATTCGTCTGCAAGTTGCAACTGCAATACTTAAAACAAAAAAATAGAAGGCAATACGATTGTTTTTTTGTGTACTGTTTCGGCAGAGGAGACTGCCGATCGCAGTAATTCAACCACTAAAATAGTCCATGCTTTCTGAAAAAAAACACTCATGGAGGAATTATTATGAAGGCAAGATTCTCACGTATTATTGCTGTTGTTCTTGTTCTGGTTACTGTCCTGGGTCTGGCTATTCCGGCTTTCGCACAGACCAATATCCCCAAGAATACATGGGCATATGTTTCTCAGAAAGAAGCCAGATGCAGACAGCAGCCCAACAAAAACAGCACGCTTGTCAAAACCCTGTCTAAGAATACAAATGTTAAGATCCTGGAATCAACCAATACTTATCATGGGTGGTATAAAGTAACATTTACCATCGGCGGAACCAACTATACCGGATACATCAGAGAGGATTACCTGAAAAAGGCTTCACAGCCTCAGGAACCCACCGAGCTCCCGGATTACCAGAAAGAGTATGGAACGGATGTGTTTCGGATTGGCAATTCCTCTTCTTACATCCAGACAATTAAACAGGACTTAAGATGGTGGGCAATAAATACGAAATACAATAATACCTATCCGCAAAAGACTGTATACGAAGCTAAAGGCTGCTTCAAGAATCTTGATAGCTCCTATTACTTTGATGATGCTTTGAGGCTTTCCGTTCGGTATTTCCAGGAAAGAAAAGGCCTGGATATCGATGGTGTTGTCGGCAACCAGACGAAAAAAGCCCTTTACAACGCAACTCATTGAGTCGTTGACAGGCAAGCCGGTGGCAGGATCTCCTGCCACCGGCTTTTTGATTGATCGTAATATCCTATTTCTCTTTAGCTTCATCGCTCGCCCCGATTTCCTCCTTCAGCTTCGGTATGCCCAGGTACTTCTCGGCATTGCGGCGGACGACGTCGTTGGCGTAGTCTTCCTCGACGTTCTCATACAGCCAGCGGATGCCCTTGCGCATCTTGGGGAAGCGCCTGCCCGGGCGGATGCCGTGCATGTCGCTTCCGAGGAAGGAGATCAGGTGCTCTTTCGCCATCCACTGGGCCAGGCTCCGGGTGTCCTCGTTCGTGTTCATCTGGAGGTCAAAGGCGTTCACCTGGAGGAGGATGCCCATGTCACAGATGCGTTTGGCCAGGTTCCAGTCCTCCTGGAGGGCGGTGTAGCGTTCCGCGTGGGCCAGGATGGTCTTGATATGGTTGTCCTTCATCTTCTTCAGCCGGCGGAGAATGGCCTCCGCCGGCTCGGTGTTTCCTCTCCATTCCATAAATTCCACCATATACCAGTCGGAGGGCATCATCGGCCAGGCTTCTTTGCTGCGGATCCGTTCCACAATGTTTTCCGAGCAGTACCATTCCGTGCCGAAAAAGAGTTCTATTTCCGGGTAGGTTTTCCTGGCCGCTGCCTGCAGGCGGTTGAAAACATTGAAGGTATCCGCGGTGGTCGGGGCAAAGCCGTTTTCCTTTCCGTAATGCGGGGTGGCGAATACGGTGCGGACGCCTTCCTCCCGGTCCAGGCGGAGCAGCTCCAGGGATTCCTCCATGCAGATGGCGCCGTCATCCAGGTTGGGCAGGACATGGCTGTGGATATCTGCGGCATTGGTCCGGTACGGCCGGCCGGGGGCATCCGGCGGGTCTTCCCAGGGAATCAGGTAGGGGTTCCGGAACGGGAGCGGCGGTAAGGTGTTGAGCTCGGCCAGGGTTTTGGGCGTGGTTTTGAGGGTGATATTGAAGGTGGATCTGGTTCTGGTTCCGGGCGGGGCGGTGGGTCTGACTTTGGCCATATCTTCCTTCCCTTCCTTTCCCCGGGGTTACTGCCACACGCCCGGTGCCCCGGCCGGGTGGCTGGCGATTTCCGTCTTCCGGAGCTCATCCATCGGGAGGACGAACCAGCCGCCCTGGAGGCGGAACTGGGGTTCGTCCTCCAGGAAGAAGGTGTAGGTGTCGGAGTCCTCGTCGTATTCATAGCGGTTACAGGTGACGGTTTCCTCCGGGGTTTTGCTCCAGATCTGCTTCACTTCCGCGCCGTAGAGGACCACGCTGTCCAGCATGAATACCTTCATGGCCGGGGCGACGGACCAGAGGATTTTGTTGGGCTTTTTGCCGTCCTTCCGCTTCCGGCGGAATTCCAGGCGGATAGTGCCCCGGTCATCCACGTCCATCTTAATGGTCATGAGGAGATCGTCATTGGCGAGCAGGTGGTTGGGTACGCGGCTGAGGCCCAGGCCGAACTGTTTCCATCTCCGGACCTCGTCGTCCGGCTTGTCGCACTCGTCCATCACCCGCAGGATGTTCTTCTCCACGGTTTCATCGCCGTACTCGTGGTACTGCTTCCGGCATTCGATGGCGTACTTGGCTTCCAGCAGGTAGCTCATGGCTTCCAGGTCGTTCCGATGGCACAGCTTTCCCTCGTGGTACATTCTTCCCATCCGCAGGGCGGCATCCGCGAATTTGCTGTCCTGCATGCCGTCTTCAAACTGGTCCCGGCAGATGTAGTAAACCAGGAGGCGGAGCTTCAGGGCGCGGTCCGGGTCCGCCGGACCGCCCATTCCCTCTGTCAGCATATCCGCCAGCTTGTACATGGATTCAATCACATCGAGCTTTTCGCCCTTCTCGAACCACATGCGGGCTTCCTCGTAGTTCCGCTGCCCGGTATGGCGGCCGTAATAGCAGAGGTATCCGAGGGTATTCGGGTAGCGGCCGTCCTTGGGGTTTTCCTTTTCCAGCTGCCGCAGGGCGTCATATGATTTCTTCCAGTCCTCCTGGGTGGGGTTCCGGATGAGGTCATACGGGGCCCAGGCAATCTTTTCCAGTTCTTTCGTGGTCAAAGTCATCACCATGCCTTTCGTGTGATTACGCGGCGCGCCTTCCGGCGGTTCCCGGGCGGATCCGTCCGGCAGCCTTCGGCTGTGGGACGGGTTCCGCTTCCTCCTCCAGGTATTTCCGCCAGGCGTAGCCCAGGACGCGCAGGAAGCCGTTCTCGGTTTTTTCCGCTTCCGGGTCGTCCATCCAGTTCCAGAAGAACAGCGGGGTGCATTCATATCCCATGGCGATCTCCGGAAGCTTCTTCCGGCTGAACCGGCATCCCCAGGCCATGAAATCCTTTGTCAGTTCCAGGGCGGTCTCCTTCCAGGTCATTCCTGCGCTTTCCATTCTCCTGCACCTCCTGTGGTTGTTGAGTGTTGGCTGTCGGGGGTCGCATTTACTTTTGCAATTTCCGGTCCCCCTGTCTTATTAGAGCAAAAAAGATGCTGATTTTTTTCAGCATCGGTGAAAAAGAAGAAAAGGCCCGCGGCACTGCCGCGGGTTTCTTTCGTTGTGTGGTTTTCTTTCTTCAGTTACCCTTTCTCTCCATTACGATGCACTTCGGGGCATGCAGCCCGCGCGGGGCAAAACCGTCCTTGTTGTCTTCGATCGTTTTGAAATTGTTGTTTTTGTAGAGGGCAATTGCCGCTTCATTGTCTGCCAGGGCAGTCAGCCGGATCGTTTTGCCCGGGTTGAGCTGAATCAGTTTTTGCAGCATTTCCTCCCCGATGCCTTTTCCGCGGAAGCCTTCCTCCACACAGCAGGCAACCAGTTCTATCCATTCCTCGCCATCTTTCCGCTTACAGATATCTTCAAAATACTTTTCAGACGCATAGTCGAACCCTTCCAGCTGGTTGGTAGGCAGGTACTTGTCCCCGACCCGTTTTTTGATGGCTTCCCGATCCCACTGCGCATCCCCGCAGTTGAACACACAGACACCGCAGATCTGTCCGAAAGACCGCGCGACCAGCAAGTGCTGGTAATCGAAAAGGCAGTTGTCCATTCCGATAATCCGGCTCATGGCCTTGACTGCCTGGCCGGGGTCTTCCCCGAATGCTTCCGGATAGATAATCGGATCCGTTTCATAAATGCATTTCGCAATATCTGTTTTCTTGTCCCGGCTTTCCGCAAGGGAAACATCAAGCTGTACCGTGACAGAGGCTTTGGATTCACAGTATTCCCGATACCGTTCATTCAGGTCAAACTGGCCCATCGGAATTATATGGTTTTTGATGCTGGGATTGACGGCTTCATCTTTGCTGAGTTTTTCCTTTTTCCGGTACCTTTCCAGTTTCTCGTCTGTCCAGCGCTTGCTGAGGTCAAACAGCCCGCGATAGTATTCCGCGTAGGGAAAGATTTCATTCTGCTGGACAATCGGGTTATTGACAGCAATGAAGAAGCGGTAGGCAAAAAGGTTGTCAATCACATCCAGATGCAGCACCCGGCGGCATACCAGGGATGCCAGCGCCTCCATATATACCAGGTAGTTAATCAGTTTCTGGCAGTCTTCACTGGTGCGGGACTGGCTCAGGTCCAGCCGGAGCTTCTTCAGTTCCTCACCGGATATGTTGTCTTTTTCCTTCAGCATGGCTTCATACTGGTTATAGCACTGTTCCAGTTCATGCTCCACCAGGGTCATATTGGCATTGCCGACAAACTGGTTGTTCAGGTTCATGATGAAGTTGGATTCATTCAGCCGTTCCCCGCGTTTCAGCTGCAGCCACAGGACGACAGCGCCGATCAATGTCGTGGAAGTCGTAATCCGTTTGGTAATATCATCCAGCGGCGCCCAGTTCATAAAGGAAACCACAATAAAACAGACGACTACGGCTATGATCGCAATGAAATATCTTCTTTCCCGGTACATTTTCAGTTTGGGGAAATCGTCAAACTGGAATTCGTTGTTCCTCATAAGCGGCCTCCATTTTCAGTTTTATGTGGACACAGATTCTTCATGCTGTTCAGCACTACGTCTGTGAAAGATTGTACCATATTATGCCTTCATTATCCACGGCGAATTGAAAGCTGCTGCCTGAACACTTCCGGACAGATCGTTTTTTCTCAGAATTGATCTTTCTTATTTCCCGTCCGGGAAGCTGGTGAAGCTGCCGTGCTCCACTTCGGGCAGGCCGTACTTTTCCTTTGCGTCATGGATGGCTCGGATCATGAAGGCCATGTTGCGGGCCAGGTTGCGCATGGTCTGGAGGCCTTCCTTGTCCTTTAGGACATCTTCGGCGGTGAAGCCGTGCACCTGGTTCCAGTAGGTGCTGGAGGCCACCGGCATTCCGGAGATAGTGAAGTATTTGTTCAGGACGTCAAAGGAGGCGGTGTTGCCGCCGCGGCGGCAGCTGACAACCGCTGCGCCGACCTTCATGTGCTTGGGAAAGGAAGTGGAATAGAACAACCGGTCCAGGAAGGACAGGATGGTTCCGTTCGGGGAGCCGTAGTAGACGGGGCTTCCGACCACCAGGCCGTCCGCCGCTTCCAGCTTCGGGGCGGTTTCGTTCACGAGGTCATCGAAAACGCATTTGCCTTTCTTTCCGCAGGTGCCGCAGGAGATGCATCCCCGGATATCCTTGTTGCCCACCTGGATCAGTTCGGTTTCGATTCCTTCCTGTTCAAAGACAGATATCATTTCCTTCAGGGCGGTGGCGGTGCATCCGTTCGCGTGGGGGCTGCCGTTCAGCAGCAGGACCTTGGCCATATCGGTTCCCTCCGTATTTCGGTTTTCTTTTGCCTTATTATACGGGAAAAAGGACGGGTTGTAAAACAGCAGGGAGTATTGATTGGTTGTCTTTGAAAAAAATAGTCCCGTATATTTTGCGTTATCTGTCCTGTTTTTCTGCGGAAATGCGTCTATATTTATAGTATCGAATGAATCCTTTGGAGGAGGGATCGGTATGGAGTGGTTCCTGGTGGCGATTGGTGCGATGATCGGATACGGGATCGTCAAGAACCGGCTGGGAAAGAACCGCCTGGAGAGCGGGGATGATGATGATGAATATGAGGACGAGGAGGACCGGGAGAGCCGGAGTGCCGCGGCCGACTTTACTCGGTCCATGTCCGGCAGTGCGGATACCCGGGAAGTGGACGAGGCGATCCGGGCCGGGGAGAGGGCCCTGGACAGCCTGCGGGAAGCGAAGGCAAAGCTGAATTCCGCCCGGAACTGGGGCATCTATGATATCCTCGGCGGCGGGGTGATCTCCAGCGTGGTCAAGCACAGCAAGATGAGCTCCGCCAACGAATGGGTGGCGCAGGCCAACCGCGACCTGAAGCGCTTTGCGAAGGAGCTGCGGGATGTGGACGAGGACGGGCTGTATGTGCAGGCCGGGAGCCTGGCTTCCACGCTGGATATCTTCTTCGACAATGTCTTCAGCGACTTCATCGTGCAGAACCGGATCAACGAGGCGCGCGCGGAGATCGACCGGATGATTGACCGGATCGAGCGCACCGTATGGGACCTGAAAAACCGTTACGGGAGGTAAAAGGATATGAAGAGCATCAAACAGGGACGCGGGCCGTCCCTCATCGGCGGAATCATTGCCCTCGGTATGTCCGTGTTCGGACTGGTTATGGCCGGTGAAGTCCGGGCCACGGAATCCCATTTCAGCGCTTTCGGAAGCAATCCCGGAGCCGGCGGCGGCGTCACCTTCTGCTACCTGTTTTCGGGAGCATGCATCCTTGTCGGGATCTACAGCATCTACTGCGCGGTGGCAAAGAACCGGCCGTCCCATCTGGACATCACCGACGGGGATGAGGAGCCGGATCCCCTGAACGAGCATTTCCACGGAAGATATGACGTGGAAAGCACAAAGTCCCCTTCGGCCAAGGGCATGTACTGCCCGTACTGCGGCAAGCCCATCCAGGCGGACTTTGCCTTCTGCAGCCACTGCGGGAAGGAACTGAAGAAGTAAGGATATAAAAGTGGGGCGCTGCGGAACATTCCGCAGCGCCCTGTTTCTTCTGCTCTTCAGTTTTTCGGATACAGGTGGTCTTCTACATAGACCATCATCCGGTTATTGAGGACGACGTAGTAGAGGGCTGCCAGCAGGCCGCCGATGGTGCCCAGCAGGGAGACGTCCACGTTCTGGAGCTTCAGGGCAACCAGCAGGACGATCCAGGCAGCAGTGCAGGCGATGAAGGTGGAAAGGTGTTCTTTCCGCCATTTCTTTTTGAAGAATTCCTGCTTTTCCTTCAGGTCAAAGGTGCTGGCCTTCAGGGTTTCCTTAATGTTGGTTTCGGCGGCTTCCTTATACTCTTCCGTGGTCAGCTTTCGGCCTTCCAGCAGTTCGTTGATGGTCAGCCCGTACAGGGTGCTGAGTTCTTCCAGCATCTCCACCGGCGGCATATAGTTCCCCGTTTCCCACCGGGAAACGGTCTTGTTCGTCACGCCGAGTTTCTCGCCCAGTTCCGCCTGGGTCATTTCATGTTCTTTCCGGAGCTCCGCCAGGAAGCTCCCCATCTTTACCATGTCCATCCATTCGTTCTCCTGTTCCTTGGGATGGGTTTATTGTATCCCGGGAATGCGGAAATGTCTTCCCCATAAACAGCGAATCAGGGAATTTCTTCCCTCAAAAGGACTACATATGCCGGTTTGTATGCTTCCCGGTACTGCTGTGAGTGGCTGGGAAGGAAGGATCCTTTCAGCAGTTCGTTGACTTCTTCTTCTATTTTGTCTTTGTCCATGTCCGGGAGGTCCAGGGCCTTGCAGAAGTCTATAACATCCTGCCGGGTGTACGGGATCGGCTGCTGCGCGGAGCGGTAGACCCGCTTTGCGAGTTCTTCCGGGGCAATTCCCCTGGCTTTGGCCGGGCGGAGATTCAGCCGGACCCAGCGGGGGCTGAGCTCTTCGGCCTGTGGTTCGGTATCGTCCGCCGGGTTTTGTGCCATTTCGTTTTCCAATCTTCTTTGGATGGCGTCGGCGCTGCTCACCAGGTGGCCAACGCCCAGGAATGCCTGGAAAACAAATTTTACAACGTCTTCTTCCGTGGCCTGCGGATGCGCCTCCAGGTGCTTCCGCAGGTTTTCCTTTATTTCACTCATTTGCTTTCCTCCGCCTTCCGGATGGTTCCCAGCAGCTCCAGGTAGAAGGGACGGATATCATGTTTATGGAACAGTCCGCCCTGGAGGAACATGTGGTCTCCGTCCTGCACCGGGTACACGTTCCAGGTGCCGGCCAGCTGGGCATACAGCTCGCAGACCCGGTCCCAGGCGCTGCCGGTCGGGGAAACGGAGGCTGCATAACACGCATATCCCTTTTCCCGCAGGAAGAGCATAAGGTCCCCTCCCCGCATGCCCCAGTAGGGCATGCGGGAATACTGGGTATCATAGCTGCCCCAGCCGGATAACCCGTGGACGAAGATGAACTGCAGTTCTCCCATATCGGCTCCTGGTTTCGTTTTGGTTTCTCCCAAAAAGAAATATTACCAGAGGAAGCATTCCCCTGGCAATATTCATTCATTTCTGTTTTACGGTTCTGCCGGTTCCGGCCAGACAAGGCGCAGGGATTTCGCGCCCTGGAACTGGCCGCCGATGTCGTATCCCGCGGTGTAGCTGTAGTCCCCGGGTTTCAGTTCCTTCCGGCTGATGAATTCACCGTTTACGTCAAAGGCGTTGATCTCCACATTGTCCGTTCCCTCCGGGAGCGGATATTTCATATAGTCGTCCATTTCCTCCGGACGGACAGTTCCGAAGGCCAGTTCTTCTTCTCCCTTCCGGCAGCAGATCGTGAAGAACGATGTCGGTTTTTCGTTTTCCAGCGTGAACCTGTACTGCTCGTTAATCCGGATACTGAATTCTTCCCCGGTAATCCGGTGGGCCATCAGGGTCTCCATCGGGTAAAAGCCAAGGCCTTTTCCGTCATAATAGAGATAATACGCATAGATCGTATTTTCAGAACCTTCCCGGAAGATGTACCGGCATGAGGCCTCCGCCTCGACCTGTTTGGTATCGGCATTGGCCGCAAATGTCAGGGAGGTGCAGTTCTGGTCCCCGGCGTAGGCGGTTTCTTCGTCGTAGTCAAAATAGTAGACCATGACGGCATCCAGCGGGAAGCGGTACTGGTTGTCCGTGAATTCCGCGTAGACCACCTGTCCAAGTTCCGGTTCGGTATCCGTTTTCACGGTCCCGTTGACGAGGATCATGCCGACGGGTTTGGTGCGGTCCGGTTCGAAGGCTTTCTGGCCGCAGCCGGAAGCCAGGAACAGGAATGACAGGGCGGTGATGAGTAACAGGAATTTCTTCATGGCGAGTCCTCCAGGTTGTGGTGTAGTCACTGGCGCCGCTTTTCTCCGGAAGCGGCTTCGGGGGAATTGGTTCATGGCAGGAAGGCGGGTTGGAATGTGCCTTCATAGATATAAACAAAAATGGGGGAAGAAAGTTGCAGGGTGTGTGTACAGTATGTGTGTACGCATGTCTGTGATCTATTTGTATTCATCAAAAACGTGTGTTTGATAACCAAAGAAGAGCCAAGAGACCACAAAAACCTTAACCAAATAGCAAATCGATAATATCAAACTATAAACAGTATAAAAACATTATATTGCACGTACATATTCGCAGGTATATTGTATTCCTTCTCGAATAAATACATCTATCATCATTGAGAGATTCCTTTCTCTCAGATGTGTTTGTTCGTTCCATATTACTCCCTTATTATACCCATAAATCAAATGTGAAACATCCAATTATGGTTCCCAACATTAACAAAATGATGTTTCCCGTTTCATTTATGTGGTTCCTTCATCCATCCATTTTGCTATATCAGGCAGAATGAATGTCCATATTATGCTTTTCGGCTTATTTCGGTAACCTTATATTGAGTTAAAAGAGGAGGAAATGTCTATGAGTACTGAAGTCACCACCGCCCTCAGCCTTGCAACTGGAGTTTGTAACGCGGCCTCGTCCCTCATCAATGTGTTCTCTTCTTATCGGCAGTTGCGCAGGAAAGAGACGATAGAACTCAAAGCCCGAATCGAAGCATTTAAGACCTCTGAGTATATGCGTCATTCCGGCGAATTGATTCGTGCCAGTGTTGATGAAATTGAAAGAACCTACCGTCACATCGAATCAAAGAATCTTACTGGCACCGCCCTCAAGTATGCCATGGGTCAGTTTGAACTCCTCAATGAAAAACTTTCCGATGCCATTCGCAGTTACCATGTGTGATGGTTCTTCCTATCTTATAATCAATAATGAGAGAGGGCGCGAAAAGTGAGTACATCTTTATTTAAAAAAGTTACTTCAACAATTATCTCGAAAATTGTAGAATCTGGTGCTCCAGATTCCATCGCTGCTGAAGAGCAGAGCACTATAAAATCCGATGATAATTCAACGGCGGAAATTAGCCAAAGTGCCGAGATACAAGACAAACCTGTACCTGAGTCAAATCAAGAACCAAAAACCACCTCTCCCTCCACTCCGGAATCCAGTTCTGTTTCCAATATTGTAGATAATTTCCCTGTTGTTAACTCAGTTCCAGATTCCTTACAGCCAGTTTCCTCAACAGCCGGTCTTCCGGAAGATGATATGGCAAGAGATTTGGGTGAGCGGGTGATGAAAGCAATTGGTGAATGGCGAGCAAAATATCATCTCGAGAAACTGCCTGATAAGATAGTCCTTACTCAAGCAATGAATATCCTGTATGTGTTGAATAATGGCCTTAAATAATCTGGAGGCAATCATATGGTCATCATTGTGCTTTGCGTTGTAGGGGGGCTTGCGTGGTTAGAGATCATTCCTGTCAGGGCTTGGGTAAAGAAAGCACAGATCGCCTATCAAGGAAAAAAAGCCCGGTTTATCATTGAGTTGATCGATAAGTTTAGAGATTTTCTGTAATTTCTCTTGACTTGGGATTTATGCCAAATTAATTTGAGGAAAATTATGAAAGCAAAATAATGATCTATAGTTGCTTTGGCAGAATAGGAGTAATACATGCTCGAGTGGATTAATCAAGCATTTGAAAAGATTAAAGACTCACTTGTAAATCATGGAATTGATTGGATAATAACTTCTGTTATAACGTTTATCTCTGTCAGGCTTGCAACAATAAAATACTATAATTCGGTTAGTGTGAGCAATGTCAGGCCAATAATGGCTCAAGGATTGAAAAAGATATTAGGGACAGATATCATCCCTGCGAATACGAAATCAATTCTCGTAGAAAATAAAGGATTTACCCTTTTTCGAGGGAAAAAGTATAAAGGGGAAAAATGTTTCTCCAGGTTGAGGAAAACAATATGTACAGTAGGAGGAAATGTCAATTCTACCAGCGACGCTCGTGCTCTTTATTGGGGCGTGTTAGGACTAGCATATAAAAAACAGAGCATTGTGGTTTTTGATTTTCGGCAACCCAAGCTATTGATCTATGGTGTAGATCTTACCGAATATCCAGTAACAGCATTGAATGTAAATGGGTCTGTTAAATACTATTATCAGGATAGCGATAATAAGCACTATCTCTCAGATAAGCAATCTGGCCGGAACATGATGATTGCAATTCCTTTAATGCAAGATAAAAATAAAGACAACAAGAAGAAAAAAACCAAAATATTGGGTGGTGTCACATTTGATGTGGATTGTAAAATTAGTTCCGATCCTGATGATGAAAACATATTTTTGCTAAGCGAAAAAGAAAAAGTTATTGATATATGCCAAACGCTGAACGATTTGGGATCAAATATTGTTAATGCATACTTTGCCAAACGTTAAAGTATTTCGGGAGGATAATATGGTTTCATATACTAATCGTGTTCTGGTTTCTTTCTCAGGAAAATGTCCTTTGGAATGCAAACATTGTTATACTTTGGATTTCGATTGCCCTAAAACTAAACAAGATATGGATGAGATAGATCAAATTGTTGCCTCTATACGTAATTCATCATTTGATATTATTTATGTTTCACATGATCGTGAGAATTTTATCGATGAGCAGGCCGGCATTCGATTAGTTGAGTCTTTATATGAAACATATCAAAAATCAATGCTCATTATCACAAGAAAAAACCTGGCCCAGGATACTGTCCGGCAATTAGCAGAATTAAGTGAAAAGATGGCGGATAATAATCAAACGCTATTTATTGCAGTATCTATTCCTGCTAATGCTTCTTATGGAATCACAGAGAAAACCGATAAGATCGCAACCCCTTCTGACAGATGTGAATTATTGTTCAGGCTTCATCAGAGTGGAATTAAAACCATTCTATTAGCCAGGCCGATCTTCCCCAATTCCATTATTCCGACAAGTGAAATAACTGGAATGATATCTGATTATCATGATTCCATCGATGCTGTTGTTGCAAGTGGTCTGGCAGTTAATGATACGATTCTTGAACGTTTGGGATTAAGCGGGAAAGAGTTAAATTATCTCCCTGGAAATAATAAAGAATTCTTAATTGGCAGTTCGGCAAAGGACATTAAGTATCTTGATGTTCATTCAGAATTAGCTGAAATCGAGAACACATGTAAAGATTTTGGCATTGTTTTTTCGACGCACAGCATGGACGCACTAAACCAGTTAAAAGCAGTCATCAGTATATGATTTCATAAACGCTCAAGTAAGTGCCGCCAGTTTCTCAACTGACGGCACTTGGCTAATTTAGAGTTGTATTATAGTTAAACAGGAGGTCCTCCCCATGTCCTACATCTTCATTCCCCTCTGCCTGGTGCTTGCCGGGCTCTTCCTGTATGAGGAGAGCCGGAAGAACTATGTCCCTGCGGTGATCCTGAAGGGGGTTGCTTCCTTCTGCTTTGTGGTGCTGGGTTACCGGCTCATGGGTTCTTCCCGGGAGGCCGGGCTCATCTGTGTGGGCCTGCTGCTCGGGTGCATTGCGGATGTGCTGCTGAACCTGCGGTTTGTGTTTCCTTCGAAGGGGCAGCCCGTCTTCCTGGTGGGGATCCTGGTGTTCCTGGCCGGGCATGTGCTGTACCTGGTGGCCGTGATGGGCATGGCTGCTTCCCCGTGGCTGTGCGTGGGCATCGGGGTAGTGCTCACCGCGCTGCTCATGGTATGGATCTTCCGGCAGATTACCGCGAAGACGGCCTTCAAGATCTTCGGGGTGGTTTATATCGGCGCGGTGGTGCTGCTGAATGTGGTGGCTTTTGCGAACCTGATTGCCTCCCCTTCCGCCTTTACCGCGGTGTTCGCCGGCGGGGCGCTGCTGTTCCTGCTCAGTGATATTGTCCTCATCCTGAATACCTTCGGGAAGGAAACGAAGCAGAGCCTGCGGATCACCAACATCTCCCTGTATTACGTCGGCCAGCTGCTGATCGCGCTGAGCCTGAAGTTCCTGGGATGAGGATGCGGCAGATGGAAGATATTCGGGAAATCATGAAAAACGATCTGAAGAGGATCGGTATTGATCTCGACAAAGATAATCGTTATCAGTACACATCCTTCAATCCGGAGGATATGCGCCGGAAAAGTCCGTACGGCGAATTCATATTCGCAGATGAAAGAGGATACCATTATATATATTATGGTTGGCGGGAATCCGAGCATGTGGATGAAACCTTCGATCATGTGGATGACCTGCTTTATTATATTTACCGCATCAAAGCCTTCAGCATTGCATCATATGAGGCCGGGCGGTACTCACTGGAGCATCCGGACTGTGACTGGCTGGCCGTCATGCACTCCCGGGTGCTGGAAATCCTGAAAGCGCTGGGGGAAAAGTATTACCTGAGAAGGTTGAAGGAAATCGAAGAAGAACAGCTGCAGGAGAAAAGATATAACGAAGCCGCAAGGGGAAAGCAATGAACACCTGCAGGGAATGAGACATAAAGTGAATATAAAAACACATACCGGCGGCAGCTCCTTTCGAAGCTGCCGCCGGTATTGTTGATTTGGTTGTTTCGTTTGCTTTCTTTGTTTCGTTTGTCTCTTTGTCTGTCTTCTTTTCTTTGTTTTGTATGTCAGAAGTCCCAGAGGTTCAGGCCGACTGCCTCGTCTTTCTTCCGGATGACTTCGCCGGGGAGGACGCGGACGAACATCTCGCAGGTGGCGCCTATGCGGAGTTCGATCACATGGCCGGCATGGGTTTTGTTCTGCTGGTCCGCCAGGGTGGTGTGCAGGTGGATGTAGGGTTTGCCGTTCATCCGGGTAACACTGCCGGAGAGGGAGGCAATTTCCATGAAGAAGGGCAGCTCTTCCCTGTGGTAGGTGCCGGTTCCCAGGTCATATACACCGACGGCGGCGTAGTCCGCCGCCCCGATGGCGCTGACCTCCGCCAGGCGGATGTCTTCCTTTTCGCACAGGGCGGTAAGGGACTGGATGACTTCTTCTCCCTTGTCGATACGGAGCATATAGGTATCATTGAAACGCTTGTACTGCATATCGGTTCTCCTTCCGGTCGGTGATGCGGTTGTCTGGCTGGATATATTTTAGCATTTCGGTTTTGGGTTCGCAATATTGAGGAGCACTGCCGGTACTTGCAGAAACAGCCAAAAACACCTATTATTCAAGGTATATGGAAGGTGCTGTATTTTTTCATCATGAAATATTTAGAATAGAATCGGGAGAGAAAAAAAGGAAGTGAACCGTCATGGCCTACAGTGAACTGATCAAAAACTTCGAGAAAGTCCGGTCCTATATGCGGGACTTCTATGTCTATGGGTTCAAGAGCCGTGATGAGTTTGATTCCAAGAGCGCCCGGATCTACGATGATGAGTACCGCAGGGTAAAGTCCTGGCTGGAAGGATATATTGATTCCTACTATGACGAAAACGGCAAGAAGGTCTTTATCTCCATCGACAGCCGGACGCTTTCCCGCAATCCGCTGTATGTTGCCTTCAAAACCCGGAGCTTTACCGACTGGGATATCCTGCTGCATTTCTGCCTGCTGGACATCCTGGCGGAGGGCCCGGCTACCGTGCAGGAATGCCTGGACCGGATCACGGATGAATACCTGAAACCGTTTGAGGCAGAGTTCCCGGATGAGGGCACAGTACGGAACAAGCTGAAGGAATACGAGCAGATGGGAATCGTCCTTTCCGAAAAGAAAGGCAGGACCCTGGTGTATTCCCTGGCAAAGCCCTTCCGGCAGCTGCCTGCCTGGCGGGACGCGATTGCCTTTTTCTCTGAAACCGCGCCGCTGGGCGTCATCGGAAGCTATTTCCCGCAGGGCGGAGACTCCCCTTTCGAATTCAAGCACCAGTACCTGCTGGGCGCCCTGGACAGCGAAGTTCTGTACGGCCTGTTCCGATGCATGGAAGAAAACCGCGGGGCTGAGCTGAACATCTTCTCCCGGAGGAAAAAGAAGGAACTGCGGCACCAGGTATATCCGATGCGCCTGTATTTCTCCACCCAGAGCGGGCGTCAGTATCTCCTGGGTTATCATTATGCGTTCAGGAAGCCGATGTTCTTCCGTCTGGACAGCATCCGGAAAATCAAGCCGCTGGGTGTGGACCCGAATCTGGAGAAATATGAGAGATTCTGGAAAGAATTTGATCAGCACCTGTGGGGCGTTTCCGCCGGGGAGCATTCGCTGGACCATATTGAAATGCTGGTCCATGCCGATCCAGATGAAGGATTTATCGTGGACCGGCTGAACCGTGAAAAGCGCCATGGGGCCGTGGAACAGGCGGATGCGGAAACCTGGAAGTTCACCGCGGATGTTTACGATGCGTCCGAGATGATCCCCTGGATCCGCACATTTATCGGCAGGATTGTAAAGCTGGAGTGCTCCAATCCCTATATTACCCGGCTTTTCCGGGAGGACCTGGAAAAGATGCGCCGGCTGTACGGAGGTGAGGCATAATGTTGTTCAGTGAATATTACGGCGAATATTATGCCTGTGTCTCTGAGATCCTTTCCGAAGCTGTGGAAGGCACCCTGACCCGGGAGAAGATCGGCGAAATCGCAGCGAAGCAGGGCTTCGGGGAAAGCATGCTGGTCATTCCGGCCAACCTGCGGAACGGAAACTGGCCGCTGGTCACCCCGGACTGCAAAACCATGATCCGCCATATTCCGCCGCATCCGGTTACCCTGCTGCAGAAGCGCTGGCTGAAAACCCTGCTGCTGGATCCGCGCATCCGCCTTTTCGGCCTGACGGATGAAGGCCTGGAGGATGTCCAGCCGCTCTTTGATCCCGGGAAGATCGTATGGTATGACCGGTACAGCAACGGGGATCCCTATGAGGATGAAGGATATATCGAGCGTTTTCGTCTTCTGCTGGAGGCGGTGAAGACGCACCGGAAAACCCAGGTGATCTTTGACAGCCACCGGGGCGCTCACAACAACTGGACTGTGATTCCGTACCGCCTGGAATACTCTTCCACGGACGACAAATTCCGTCTGCTCTGCCACAGCAAGAAATGGAGCAACCGGACGCTGAACCTTTCACGGATAACCTATGTCCGCCTGTGGGGAACCTTCGATCCGGATGAATATCCCGTTCCGAAGCTGACCAATGAATCCCTGACGCTGGAAATCACCAACGAGCGGAACGCGCTGGAACGCGCCATGCTGCAGTTCTCCTACCTGGCCAAGCGTACGGAGCGGACCGGTGAAAATACATACCGGATGACCCTGCACTACCGGCAGGAGGATGAAACGGAACTGGTGATCAAAATCATCTCCTTCGGTCCACTGGTCAGGGTCGTAGAGCCGGACCGTTTTGCCGCCCTCATTCGGGAACGCATTAAGAAGCAGTATCGGTACAATCTCACCTGAAAAAGAAGAGTTCGCAACTTTTTTTCCATGATCTTATTCTAAAAACCTGATAATCTTCATGCTGCAGAGAGGATCACCGGATGATCTGAGGCGCAGACAGCATTTAAAGTGGATTATTCTGACTCACTATCAGATGCGCCTTGGGCAGGAAGGGGCGCGGTTGGTGATTTGCCAGACCAAACTCTGTCCGCGTGATCATCCGGAAGCGCGGCTGCGTAAGCAGTGCGGTTGATCAGTGAAGCAAGGATCGAAAGATTCTCCGTCCTGGGAAACATTTTCCCTGTGACCTTGGCACCCGCGATCTCCAAATGGCTTCACAAAGGGAGAGAAGCGCTTTCCTCTGAGAGACACCTACAGCAATCCGTTCTTTGAACGAATAGCTCAGTACAGAGCATCTGTTTTCGGGACAGAGTGGCGGGAGGTGTGATTCCTCCCTTCGACAAAAGGGTGTCTTGTTTTTCCTCTCTGCATTGTGTGTTCCGGTGGTTCAATGGCAGAACGTGCGGCTGTTAACCGTCTGACGAAGGTTCGATTCCTTCCCGGAGCGAGATAAGATACCACCAGCAAAATCGATGATTCGATTAGCTCCAAGGTGACGGTGAAAGGAACGCCGGGAACGGACACCTGAGCCCAAGGAGCGCACGGTTTCGGGCCGTGTGATCAGCAGGTGAAATTCCTGCCATCGGAAACGTAATGGTATCTTGCCGGCATAAGATACTGCCAGCAACCGATTGGTAATCGGCAGCAGCTGGATTCAGCAGCCTGAAACAGTATCTTGTCGAAAGGTGCAGCCAGCAATCCTGTAAAAAGCAATTGGAGCTTAAAACTGCACCTTGTTTCCTGCAGATACCTCCAGCAACATTGTTGGTCCGTTGTTTCATGTTCGCGGACGTCGGGTTTTGGGCCCGGAGACAGGGGCACACACTGCATGCAAGGTGATTCTCCCCCTGAACATGATAAGGTATCTGGTTTCCCAAAGATGTCGACCGCAATCATTCCAAGGCAGGGCTGCTTGCAGCCGGGGTTCGAATCCCCCTCGCGGAAAAAACGGCATCTTGTACCTGAATGATTCACGCAAAGGAGGGCGATGAACATGCTGAATGAACTGAAAAAAGAAGCGAACCGGACCCTGACCGAAAACAGCGCCGCGACCCTGCGGACCACCGGTTCGGAATGCCTGGACCTGTTTGCAACCATCGGGGCGCTTCGGAATGCCGAAGAGCAGGAAATCATCGTCCGCTTTGCCCGTGCATATGCCGAGGACCGCGATCTGGCCATGAAAATGCTGTTCTATTCCCGGGATATCCGGGGCGGCCTGGGTGAGCGCCGGGTATTCCGGACGATCCTGAAGCATCTGGCGGATGCACAGCCGGAGTCTGTCCGGAAGAACCTGCACCTGGTCAGTGAATACGGACGCTGGGATGACCTGACGGTCCTCTTTGGGACCAAATGCGAAAAGGAAGCCATGGCAGTGATCCAGGAGCAGCTGGCGAAAGACCTGGCTGCCCTGGAAGCCGGGGAGAATGTTTCCCTGATGGCCAAGTGGCTGCCGTCCGTAAACACTTCCAGTGCCGACGCTGTGAAGGATGCAAAGCGCATCGCGAGAGCCCTGGGCATGACGGAAGCGCAGTACCGGAAAACCCTGGTACGCCTGCGGGCAAAAATCCGGATCATCGAGAACAACCTGCGGCAGAAGGACTATACCTTCGAGTATTCCGCGCAGCCGTCCAAAGCGATGCTGAAATACCGCAAGGCCTTCCACCGGAATGATGAGGAGCGTTACAGTGCTTTCCTGGAGCGGGTTTCCAAGGGTGAGGAAACCATTCATACCGCCACACTGTATCCGTATGACATCGTGGAAAAGGCCATCTGTTTCCGCGGGGATGAGACAGAGCGGAAGGCGTTGGACGTGACCTGGAACGCGCTGGAGGACTATGCGCCGCAGGGAAACGCCCTGTGCGTCATCGACGGTTCCGGCTCCATGTACGGCTGGGGAACTCCGAATCCGATCACGGTTGCACTGTCCCTGGGCATGTATTTTGCGGAGCATTGCAAGGGTGAATTCCATAACCACTTCATCACCTTCTCCCGGAATCCCCGGCTGGTGGAAATCAAGGGAAAGGATCTGGTGGAAAAGGTGCAGTACTGCGAAACCTTCAACGAAGTGGCCAACACCGATATCCAGAAGGTCTTCGAGCTGATCCTGTCCACGGCAGTCAATCACCGGCTGCCGCAGGAGGAACTGCCGGAAACGCTGTACTTCATCTCCGATATGGAGTTCGACTGCTGTGCTGATAGTGCGGAGCTGACCAACTTCGAATACGCAAAAAGGCTGTTTGAAAAGCACGGTTATCATCTGCCCAAGGTCGTCTTCTGGAATGTCCAGAGCCGGAACCAGCAGCAGCCGGTCAGCATGAATGAACAGGGAGTCATCCTGGTCAGCGGCTGCACACCCCGGATTTTCTCCATGGTGGCTAACGGAAAGTTTGATCCCGTGCTGCTGATGAAGGAAGTCCTGCTCAGCGAACGGTATGCGCCGGTCTGCGCATAAGCAGTTTCTCATTTGTTCACTATTTGGCTGCCAGGAATCCGGATACGCAGGGCATATCGCCCTGGGGTATCGGTTCGCTCCGGTCCAGCCAATTTCCTGATCAGTCCTGCGGACGCGGCAGGATGAAAGCAGGCGCAGCCGGCGGCGGGGAGTAAGGTACGGACAGCTAATCCGTCTGCCTGCCCCGTCGGCCGGCCATTTGACGAAAGGATAGAAAAATGGAAATCAAGGGTAAGTTTGCGACAGCAATCAGCTACGCAAAGGAAATAGAAGATGTGGCAGAAGAGCAGATCCGGACCATGTGCGACCAGGCTTTCACCGAGGGCTGCCGGGTCCGGATCATGCCCGATGTGCATGCCGGGAAGGGCTGTACCATCGGGACCACCATGACCATCCGGGGCAAAGCGGTTCCCAATGTGGTCGGCGTGGATATCGGCTGCGGAATGTATACGACTAAGCTTGCGGATAAGCGGGTGGACTTTGCCCGGGTGGATGAAGTCTGCCACTGGATTCCCAGCGGCATGAACGTCTGGGATTCTCCCCGGGAGGTTTTTGACCTGGAACAGCTCCGGTGTTACCGGAAGCTTCAAAAGCGGAACTGGCTGAAGAATTCCCTGGGCACCCTGGGAGGCGGCAACCACTTCATTGAGATTGACCGGTCTGAAGACGGAACCTTCTGGCTGATCATCCATTCCGGCAGCCGGAACCTCGGCAAGCAGGTATGTGAATACTACCAGCAACTGGCTGTGGATATCGCCGAAGGCAAAGAAGATTACAAGGAATCAGCCCCCGAACTGATCGAACGGCTGAAGGCGGAAGGCCGCGAGAAGGAAATCCAGACAGAACTGGATGCCCTGCGGCTCCGGCTGAATCACAAGACCGCCCCGGACAGCCTGTGCCACCTGGAAGGACAGCACCTGGAGGATTACCTCCACGATGTAAAGATCTGCCAGGAGTTTGCCGTCCGGAACCGGGAAATCATGGCCGGGCTGATCCTGAAGAAGACTGGCATGACCGGGCTGGAAAGTTTCCACACCGTCCATAACTACATCGATACCGATGAAATGATCCTGCGGAAGGGAGCAATCGCGGCTCACGCCGGAGAACGGGTGCTGATCCCCATCAACATGCGGGACGGCAGTATCATCGCCATCGGCCGCGGGAATGAGGATTGGAACTATTCCGCTCCCCACGGGGCCGGCCGGATCATGTCCCGGAAAAAGGCGTTTGAGACACTTTCCCTGGATGACTACAAAGCCGCCATGGAAGGAATCTACACCACCACCGCTACCCGGGAAACCCTGGATGAATCCCCGATGGCTTACAAGCGGATGGAAGATATCCTGGACGCTGTCCGGGAATCCGTAGACATCGTGGAAATCATCCGTCCGGTTTACAACTTCAAGGCCGCGGAAAAGTAATAAATTATACTGTTGGTTTCTTTACATTTGTTTTTCTATGCAGTATGATATACGCAATATCCGGGTACGGACCCGGCGAAAGGAGGAATTTCAGTATGGGCTGCTTCACTGCCGTCAATAAATGCTATAAGCCGCTGGGATTCCTGCTGTGCGCGAAAAAGAAGCTGCACATCGCTTTGCCGTGCCCCGGAAAGATGAGTGAGACGGACATGAAACTCCTGCTGCTTTATTAAGCGAATGGATTATTCACGAGGCCGCTTGCCGAACCGGGCAGGCGGCCTCGTTTTTTGTTATTTTCTTTACGAAAGGAATGAGATCATATGTGTTGTTTACCGTCCATTGATTTAACCGCCACGGGAATCCGGATTATGCAGCTCCGGGAGCGGACCGGCCTGTCCGTCCAGGACCTCCAGGATATCTTCGGCTTTACCACCCCGCAGGCCATCTACAAATGGCAGCGCGGGGCCACCCTGCCCTCCCTCGACAACCTCGTGGCCCTGGCCGCCGTCTTCGGCACGACCATGGATGCCATCATCGTACGGAACGGGGAATATACCGGGAGCGAAGCGCATTCCGCGTGAATGCGCTCCGCTCCTTTCTTGTTTCTCCTGCTTCTGTTTTCCTGTTTCTGTTTGCTGTCTCTGTTTTTTGCTGTTCCTGTCTTTCCTGTTTCTGTTTTCCTGCATTTATTTTTCCGGTTTTGCCATGTTCCTGTGCCCCGGGGTGTGATAAGATAACCACGGAGTATGGAGGAATGGATATGATCCACTGGGTGAAGGCGATGCCGGCGCCGGAGATTGATCATTCGGTATACCGGCCGTTTATCCGGAATGAATGGTTCCGGAAGAATTATATGGTGTTTGCGTACGGGTTGATGGCCGTACTCGCCGTGCTGTGCTTTGTGTTCCGCGGCGAGCGCGGGATCCCCGTATACCTGCGGCTGGTTTCCTTTGCCGCGGTGTTCCTGGTGCATGAGTCGCTGCACATCCTGGCAGTGCGTTCCTGCCGGGATATTTATATGACGCGCCGCGGGCTGTACTTCTGGCTGCAGCCGGATATGGAGATGTCCAAAGGGCATTTCTTCCTGTTCATGTCCCTCCCGCTGCTGATGCTCTCGGTGCTTCCCGCGCTGCTTTCGTTCTTTGTTTCCGGGCCGGCGGCAGCCTGGCTGAAGTGGATCGCGTGGATCAACGGGATCATCGCGGGATCGGACATCATCAACACGGTGCTGATCCTGTTCAAGCCCCGGGGAGCGAAGTTCTACTGGGGGTATTACCGGATCGGGAATCAAGACTAAAAACGAGGAGAAACCTGCTTTGGAAGAAGGAAAGTGGCGGGGGTTTTGCCCTGCGGAGGCAGTATGAGAGTCGGAGCTTATCAGTTCAGGGTGGCAGGAGACGCGGAAACCAACTTTGCCCGCATCCGGGAAGGCATTGAGAAGGCCGCGGGGGCCGGTGTCCGGCTCCTGGTTTTTCCGGAATGCGCGGTCACGGGTTATCCGCCGCGCAGCATTCCCTCCCCGTCCGCCGTGGATTTTTCCGCGGTGGAGCGGATCCACGGGGAGCTCGGGGTGCTGGCGGAAAAGCACCGGATGTACCTGGTGGTTGGAACCATCCTCCGGGAGGAAGACCGATTCCTCAACAGCGCGGTGGTTTTCCGGCCGGACGGGAAGCGGGAATCATATACCAAGCGGGCCTTGTGGGGCTGGGACCGGGACAACTTTTCCGAAGGGCATGATCCGGGCGTCTTTGAGGCGGATTCCCTGCGGATCGGCATCCGGATCTGCTATGAGGTGCGGTTCCCGGAATACTTCCGGGAACTTTACCGGCAGAAGACGGACCTGAACATCATCCTGTTCTACGATGTATCCAGCCGGGAATACCCGGACCGGCTGGACCTGATCCGGGGACATATCCGGACCCGGGCGGTGGAGAACGTCTGCCCGGTCCTGACCTGCAATACCTGTTCCGGTTTCCAGACCGCGCCCACCGGGTATTATGACCGGTCCGGGAAGGTGCTGGCGGAAGCCGGCGTCGGAAAGGAAAAACTGGTGTTCTGTGACTTTGAACAGACGCCCCTGGGCTTCGGTGAACAGGGCCGGAAGGAGATATCTGATTCGCTGGCGGAAGGTACCGGGATGTAATTCAAAGCAGAGTGGGTATATTAAAACGAGGGCAGCACCGCGGAGGGAATCCGCGGTGCTGCCCTTTTCTGTCCCGTTGTTTGGTTTATTCGTCCGGTTCATCCGTCCAGGGCTCATTGTACCCCAGCGCCCGTTCGGAGTCGCTCCCCGTCCGGTTGTTTCCTCTCATTCCATTTTGTACAGTGCTTCCAGGGAATCCATGGCTTCTTCCATGGTAAGCGGAAGGCCCAGCTGTGCAAATGGGATATCTTCTTCCCCGATCTCCCTCAGGAACCTTTCCGTGTATTCCTTCACCAGTCCGGTGACGGGGATGGTTTTGCTCCTGTCCGCAATCCGGAGGAGGCGAAATACATCATACTTGTGCTTCCTCAGGTCCCTGTCATTCACATGTTCGCCCCTGGCTTTCCGGTCTTTCAGGTCCAGGTACGCATACATCTTGAAGGGAATCAGGTGCTCCGCGTCCAGGACGCTGATGCCGGCAGCCATCCGGCGCCCTGCCAGCATGAACTGATAATAGTCATCATTCAGCAGGATTGCGGAAAGGCTGGATGTTTCATCGTCGATATGCAGCGGGACAATGCCTGTCGGTGCTTCCAGGATGTAATCCGGTTCCCGGGAAAACAGCTCGATCATGAAGGGGTATCCGGCTTTCGGTTCGGTAAACCGGTAAAAATGCACATATCCGCTGTTTTTCCAGCCGCACCGATATCCGCCCTCGCGGATATATTCCCAAAGGGCTTTCGTAAATTCCCGATACCTGGCCTCCATGATCAGGACCATATCGATATCCTTCGTTGCCCGGAATTCCAGGTCCGTCTCGCTCATCAGGACTGCGCAGGCTGTTCCGCCGATCACCGTATAGCAGTCGGAATAATTCCGGAACTTCCGGGCAAAGTTTTCTATTCCGCTTACCATGAATAATCCTCCAGGTATTCTTCAATCGCGCCTTCAATCCGTTCATCCGCATTGCCTTCAAAGGACATGGCCAGCGAAACCGGGTCCACAAGGCCGTCCTTCATGAACCGGGCGGGATCATACTTCCACAACTGCAGTTCCACCGCATTGGCATTTGGCTCCCAGCGGATATCCACCTCAGGAAGGCCTTCGCTTTGGATGTCCGCTTTCCAGGCCGCCCGCACCGGAACGGATATTTCATTCAGCATGGTTTTCTTCGCCAGGGCGGATTCCCCGGACAGCGGCAGCTTTCCGTATTCCCCGCTGTTCCGGACGGTCACGGTTTTCTGTACGGGATTGATCAGGAACGGCCGGGCTTTTTCAATTAGTTCCGGGCCTGTTCCCTGCAGGATCATGTAGGATTCCTTTCCCCTGTTCTCCTGCGTAATGAGTTTCATCGCCAGCAGCTGGTCACTGGCCCGCGTGAGGGAGGTCCGGGTCACACCGATTGCCTCCGCCGCATCCTTTTTCATGATCGGCTTCCCGCTGCAGTGATAGAGCATATACAGGAAAAGTGCCTGGGTTACCGGCATCATCTTCTCCGCGTTCACCGTTTTCGGCCGGGCAAAGCGCTCGCTCAGCGCAACGCCCAGGAACGGGAGATACAGCTGCTCCGAATCCACAATGAACGGAATGTTTCGTTCGATCAGGCTGTCCCGCCGAGCCCTGCTGATGGTCTCAAATCCAAATGCCGCTGGCATTCCGTACTTTTCAGCAAGCAGCGCGGCCTGCTTCTCCAGGGCGACAATTCCGGTTTTCTCGTCGGCCGGAATCCGCACCAGGAGGAATTCCATGCCGATCCCGGACAGCTTCATGAAGGTTCTTTCGGCAGAGAGATACAGGGGAAGCTCTTTCGCTGCCACTTCCCGCACCCGGAATTCCAGGCCAAACAGTTTTACTGCGTTTTCCTTCATGACCTCATCTCCGTAACATTGATTTTCTTCATAATAACATATTTTATGTTATTATGCAATATTTTATGTTATTGGTCTTTTCCCGGTCCCCCCAAAACGCACCACAGCCGCCTCCGGAGCTTTTCCGGAGGCGGCTGTGGTCTGTCTGCTATTCAGTTTTTAGGTTAGTCTCTTTCTTCCGAATAGGGCTTTTCATACCCCAGCGCCCGTTCGGAATCCCCCACGCCCTCGGTGGTGGGGTCCACCACGATGCCGAGGACCACCAGGAGGGCGAAAACGGTGTTGACGACGGTGAGCAGTCTGCCCACGGCCGTGGTGAGGTCAATCTCCCAGCCGAAGACCGCGGCGACCGCCTGGGCGGTCAGGGCCAGGGCGGGGATCAGGGAGAGCCAGAACTGTTTGTTCATCAGGCGGATTTTCCAGTTAATCATGGGCTTCATTCCTTTCTTTTTCCATGGGCAGGGTGAAGAATTTGCGGCGGACGTCATCCATCACACCGTTGCCGCCGAGGGAGTGGTACTGGACGTACATGTTCTCAAAGTTCTGCCGCTCGTCCGGGGCGGCATATCCCCGGTGCGCGCAGCGGCGGTAGGTCTGCAGCAGGCGGTCCCGGAGGATCGCCCGAAGGCCCGCGCGGACCGCGTTGTTCTGCCGGTGCTGCAGGCGGATGAAGGTGAACAGGGACGCGATCATTCCGGGAATGCCCAGCAGGGTCAGCCAGTTGTAAAGGGTCAGGATTATCACCTCCTTTTATGGTTCCAGGGCGGCCCAGGTCTTCGGGCCGCAGATGCCGTCCGCCTGCAGGCCGCTGGCCTTCTGGAAAGCCTTCAGGGCGGACCGGGTTTCATTGCCGAATTTTCCGTCCGCGCCGTACTTCGGCAGCGGGAAGCCCGCCCGAATGAGCGCCTGCTGCATGGCGGTAACGGGCTCCCCTTTCGCGCCCTTGCGCAGGGTGGGGCGGACAGTTGAGACGGGGGTTGAGGATGCAGGTTGGGCGGACGGGGCTGTTGGAGCGTCGGGTATAGGCGTGCTGGCAGTTGGATCGGCCGGGCTTTCTGCGGCTGGGCTTTGGGCCGCCGGGTCTTCCGCCGGGGTGTCATACTGGACACCCTTGAAGAGGCCCCAGTATTTCCACTTGCCGCCATAGAGCTTCGTCCGGACCACGCCGGCGATGGCGCCGGAAGCCTCCGTCACCAGGCCGTCCCCGGTATAGGTGCCGATGTGCGGTTTCTTTTGGTCCGTGCCGGTGAACACGGCGGCGCCTTCCGGGAGGACTGTGGTATCGGTGAGCTTTCCTTTCTTCTGCAGGTAACGGTCCCAGATGGAATTGGAGCCGTGGGCGATGGCAATCCCGTGCTGCTTCATCGCCCAGCGGCACAGGCCGGAGCAGTCCCACACGGGATGGCCGATCCATTTGCTTCCGTATTTCGCGGAGTATTTGTAGTCGGCATAGGCTTCCGGGTTGCTGCTGTACTTCTTTTCCAGGTTTTTCTGTTTGCTTTGGGTCCAGGTGGCGCCGGACTGTCCCCAGATATACCCGCCCTGCCTTTCCAGGGCGGTGAGGACAGTCTGCGCGAGCTGGCGTCCGGTAACGGGCATGTGGGTTCCTCCTTTCGTGGGGGTTGGAGTGATGAGTGAAGAGATATGAGTGAAGAGTGAAGAGTTATCTCTGCGCTGCAGAGATGCCGGCAGGAACCGGGTAAAGGTGAAAGGCTTCCTGCAGCGCAGAGACGGGATGGACCGACACCGTGCCGTCCCCGTTGTCCGAGATGGTGGAGCCGGGAAAGACGGATTCGAGGAGCGGCTGGGCAGTCCCGTTGGTGCCGTCCCAGGTGAAGAGGGTGAACTTCGCCAGGAGGTACTGCCGGTAGTCCTCGTCCGCCATGCCTTCCGGCCTTGGCAGACCGGAGGCGCTGCCTAGGGCGTCCAGCCGGGCGCCCCCGGCCCCCTCCGGGGAGAAGGCCGCGGGGATTGCCCGGATGGCGGTTTCCAGGTCCTGCGCCTGGGAGAGGATGGCCTGCACCAGGGCGCAGAAGCGGGGCTTCCGGCGGGTATACGCGGGAAACAGGGTCATGTAGTCGATGGTTCTCCCCTCCTTACGCGTCCGTCACGGTGATGAACACCCGGTCCGGGTAGGCGGTATACAGCCGGGTGTTCCAGCCTGCCGGCACCAGTTCCCGGGTGATTTCGGGTATGAGCGGGCAGTCCGCCCGGATATCCGAGATGGCGAAGGCGGACGCCTGCCCTCCCGCCGCGGCGTAGCAGGCCCCGTACAGCCGGGGCACCACCAGGGACTGGCCGATCCGGAGGCTTCTCAGGTAGTCCTCCGCCGCCCGCCCGACGGCGTCCGTCGTTTCAGGGTCATATCCCGCATAGGCCGTAATGTCGATGTAGACGTTCACGGGAGACTGCGCCGGGCGGGAAAAGCGCACGGTATGGGAAACGCCGTTTCCGTCGGTTACGGAAACGGCGGTGGTTCCGTGCGTCCCGATGCCCGGCGCCTTTTTGCGGAAGATGGTGTCCGCGACGTCCGCCTTCTTCCCGGCGTCCACCACGCAGCAGATGCTGTGGGGCGGGATTCCTTTCCCGTCGGTCTGGTCGGTGTCGTTTTCGTGCACCTGGGCCTGGAGCACGTCCGGCACCTGAAGGATCGCCGCGGCGATGCTTTCCGCCGAGGCGTTCCCGTTTCCCGCCAGGGCTGGGAGGATCCGGCCGCGGGCATGGGCGTCCGTCTCCCCTTCCTGCCTCCGCAGGCCGTACAGGGGCAGCAGCAGGTCCAGCGCCTGCCCGGAGGCGTACAGCGGATTGCGGCTGTTGTATGCCTCCAGCACCAGCTGGGACAGGTCGTCCAGGGCCCGGGCAATCACGGACAGCAGCTGGTAGTCCGGCACGGCTTCGGAGAGCTCCGCGTCGATGCCGAAGATGCCGTAATAGGCTTCGGTCAGGGCTTCCAGCCGCTCCGCGTAGGTGGGCATGTGGAGGCCGGTATCGTCGATGTAGGGTGCGAAATAAGCGATGGAGCATTCTCCTTTCATCAGGTTGAGAGGGAAAAGGAAACATCCGCGGTGCCATCATCCGTGCGGATTTCACAGGAATACGTGAACTGCCTTCCGGTGACGGCGGCGGAGACGCGGTCCACGGCACGGACGCCGGGCGTGGCGCGGATGGTCGCGGTGAGGTAGGCGGCCAGGGCGGTTTTGCCTTCTGCGGTCAGCCGTTCCTCCCGCAGCATGCGGAATACGGCGCAGCCGTGGTCCGGGTTCTCCCACCATTCCCCCGGCAGGAGGTTCAGGCGGCAGCGGACCAGCTCGGCGGCCGCTCCTGCGCCGGTGAGGAGGGCAGCAGTGCTTCGCACCGGCAGGATGTCGCCGGTGCCGTCGGTGGGGCGCATGCGCATTACGGGTCACCTCCATGTGCGATCGTCACTACGGCTCTGTCTTCGCCTTTGGCTCGCCAATCGCCGGTTCCTGTAGCAGGGGCGAAGCCATTACGACCGCCAGTGGCGGATACCTCGTAATGGCTGAGGTCAACCGAAACGAGCGATCTGTCCAGTGGACAGTCGCGACGATTGAGGTTGCGGATTGCTGTTATTTCGCTTCGCTTGTCAATCACGGACGCTCACCTCCTTGTGTGGTTTGTGTTCTGAAGCCTATCAGTGCCACCGCGTCCGAAAGGTCATGCCTCCGGTCGGGGGCCGGGGCGGTGTCGTCACCGGTCAGCCAGGCGTCCAGCGGGTAGTCGCAGAAGATTACCAGGCAGCCGTCGCCCGGGGAAACGGCGCACTGGCTTTCCAGCCCCCGCGGGAGGAAGACCGGGACGTCTTTGAGGACGGGAAGCGGTTTCGGGGGGCTGCTTCCGGGGAGCCTGCCGGGCACGGCCGGGCGGATGTCCGCGGTCTGGGTTTCCGGGTCCCAGGCTTCCACCGTGCCCGGCAGGGCGCAGCGGAGGGAAGAAAAAAGATCGAGCTTCAGCGCCTCGATCTCTTCACGGGAAATATGCTGCATGTTCTTCCTTTCTCAGGGGGCTTTCCGGTCGCATCCGCAACCTCAAAGGTCGCAACTCCCCACCGGGGAGCTTGCTCCCTTTCGGTTGACCTCAGCTCTGACGAGACTTCCCGCACTGCGGGTCGGCAGAGCTTCGCCCCTGAACTCCTTCGGCTCATTCACTTTTTATATTGTTTCAGCCAATAGTTCCGTCTTCCACTCCCCGGCGGCGGTGTCCGCGGAGACGGCGCGGCGTACGATGATGCCTTTGGCCCTGGTTTTGCTACAGTTCACTTCAACGGTCTCCCCCGGCCGCCAGCCGGAAAGGCGGGCGGTGAGGATCATATATTTCGTTTCGCCGGGGGCGGCGCCGCCGGCGAAGGCAGGCTCCTCCAGCAGGTCGTTTGGGGTGAGGCGCCAGGCGGTTTCCAGGCCGCCCTGCGGCACCGGCATGATGCCGGCGGGCGTCAGCGCGGCGCAGCACCCGGCGGCGGAGAGCGCCCGTTCCGCGCACTCCGCCGCCCGCCCCCAGTAGCAGCCCGGCCGGAGGAATGCGGGGTCCGGGGTTGGGTCTGCCAGCAGGGGGATGCCGGTGCCGGAGTCCTCCAGGATTTTCCGGACGGTTTCGGAAACCCGGGTGCCCTTCGGTACGGAGAGGGACACCCGGGCCTTCCAAAGGTCCAGCCCCGCGCATACGGCGATCTCGGTTACTGTGCCGCCCGGCGCCGGGCGGCGGAAGGCGTCCGTGATCCGGCCGGAGACCAGGCAGGCGCCTTCGTGGTTCACGGAGAGGGTCTTTGCGCGGGTCAGGTGCAGGTATGTTTCCTCCGGCAGGTTCCGGAGTTCCAGGCGGAACAGCGCCGGAAAGAGGGAGAGGGAGTCCTCCCCCTCCAGGCGGGCGCTGCCGGCAAACGGGACGGGGGTTCCGTCCGCGAGGAGGTTGAAAGATCGGTCGGCCACTTTTTCATCCTTTCTGTGCTTTGGGCACATATCCAAAAAATCTGCACATCCCGGCGGGGCGCCGGGATGCGGTTTTTCCTGCGGTCTGCGAAATTTTCGTTTCTTCCGGTTTGACTGGGGCCATCTTAGAATAAAGGCAGAAAACGGGCGGAAACTGAATATCGGGCCATGCCTTCCAGGGCAGGGCGTTTTCGTGGGTTCTGCCCATAAAGGAGGGTTTTCCATGAGGAGGCTGGTTTCCATTTTGCTGGCGGTGTGCCTGCTGTGCGCGCTGGGCGCGGCCGCCGCGGAGAACGAAAGCAACATCATTCCATACACCGGCGGTTTTGATCCCGCCGTGGACCTGCCGGGCGCCATCTCCGCCGCCTTCACCCAGGATGCGGTCCTGGTGGACGGCGAGCGCGACGCGGCGTACGGCGCCTGCGAGGCCCAGGCCGTCGCCCAGGTGAAGCCGGTCAACGGCAGTGAGGCGCCCGCCGCGTCCGGCACGCTGTACGCGGCGTGGGACGGCCCCATGCTCTACCTGCTGGTGGAGGTGGAGGACGCATCCGTTTCCCTGGAGCCGGCGCAGGCCGGCCCCGTGGGCAGCAACCCCGCCATCCCGCCGCAGGCGGACAGCGTCACCTTCGGCATCGACCTGTGGAACGACAAGGTGAACTTCGGCACGGACACCGTGGGAACGTTCACCGTCGGGGCGGACGGGCAGCTGTACTTCTTCCGCAGCGGGAACATCGCGTCCCAGAGCTCGGTCATCGCGGACCCGGAGGCGCCGGAGTACACCGGCCGCCTGGCGGCGGCCGCCGGAAAGCTCACAGAGAAGGGCTACTGCGTGGAGGCGGCCCTGCATATTGAGGACCTGATGGACCCCGCGGACTTCCGCCTGGGCCTGGAAGTGGTCATCAACGACGCGCGGACGCCCACCGAGGAGGAAAAGGTCCCCGGCACGGATGCCTGGGGCCAGCCGGTGATCACCTCCACCGTGGAAAACCGCGTGTGGTGGAGCCACCGCAACGATTCCCTGTATGATTCCATCAACGATTCGGATCCCCGGAACCTGGACTGGGGCACCCTCACCCTCGCCGGGTGGGACGGCTCCGCCGCCTTCGCCTTCAGCTCCTGGCGGATTTCCAACACCATCCGTTTCCTGGATTCCGTGGCCTTCGCGAAGGATGTCTACACAGCGGAAACCCAGGCCCGGCTGGACGCGGCCCGCGCCGCGGCCCAGGCGCTGCTGGACGAAGGCAGCACCGACCAGGTGGCCGTGGACGCCGCCGCGGATGAGCTCATCGTCTCCCTGGACGGCCTGCGCTGGGCGGACACGAAATATCCGGATCCCGCGGACCTGCCGGAATTCATGACGCTTCCGGATCCTTACCGCTTCTTCGCCGGGGACCGCACGGTGGAAACCGCCGCGGACTGGGCGGAACGCCGCGCGGAGATCCTGGACCTGGCGCAGTTCTATGAATACGGCTGCATGCCCGCCGCGCCGGAGAAGGTGGAAATCACGTCCGTTACGCACTTCAACCCGGGCGACACCCGGACCATCCTGTTCTGGGGCTTCTGGCCCATGGACGTCACCGTGGACTGCCCCACCGACGTGGTGGCCATCGCGGTGACGGACAATGGAAAAACCGCGTCCCTGGAGTACACCGTTTACCTGCCCACGGAAGAGCAGCTCGCCGCCGCGGGGCGGCAGGGGCAGAAGAACCCCGTGCTCCTTTCCTATGACGGTGACAGCGCAGTTTACCGCGACGCCGGGTTCGTGGTCATCGAGACGCCCGCCGGCAGCGGCGGCGACGTCCGCACCAATGAATACGCCTGGGGCCAGCGCTCTGGCGCGTTCTACGAGCTGTATCCCTATGAGCGCAACGGCGAAGGCGCCCTGAAGGAGGTCAGCAGCGAGATGGCCGCCGCCTGGGCGGCCGGCCGGGTCATCGACAGCCTGTCCCTGCTGGAGGGCTGCGGAATCGAATACGCGGATGAAATCGCCGCCGCGGCGGACCCGGAAAACCTCGCCGTCACGGGATTCTCGATCAACGGAAAGTACGCCTTCGTGGCCGCCGTATTCGACGAGCGGATCGACCTGTGCATCCCCGGCGCGGCCGGCGCTTCCGGCCCTTCCCCCTGGCGGTATGTGTACACCGGCCATGAGTACGACTGGACCGGCACGCCCTTTGCCCCGGCGGAAGGCGTCGCCGCCCCCGCGCAGCAGGTATCCTGGGGCACAGAAACCCTGGGCAACAGCATCCGGCACAACCGCGTGCGCGAAACCGAAGTGTTCCGCAAGTTCCTCACCCCGCGCAATTTCTATAAGCGGCTGCCCGGCGCCTGGGGCTACGGCGCCCGCCTGCCCTATGACCAGAGCGACCTGGTGGCCACCCTTGCGCCCCGGGCCATCCTGCTGGTCAACACCGTCAATGACTACAATGACGGCGCCGAGGCTGACGCCCTGGGCCTGGAGATTGCCAAATCCGTCTACCGGAACCTGGGCCTGGACGCGGATTCCCTCGTGAAGTTCAACTACCGTTCCGTGCAGGACGGCGATCCCCACGGCACGGACGACGCCCAGCGGCAGCGCACCGCGGAGTACATGCGCGCCTTCTTCTTCGGCGAGGCGATGAGCCCGGAAACCGACGCCCTGCTCACCGATCCCTTCCTGCTGCCGGTTTCCGGCGGCGCAAGCCCCTTTGACACCTACTACGGCGGTTTCAATACCATCACTGGAGGAACGTCCGGCACAGACGGCCGTGACGGGTGGTATTACCGCACATGGGGGAAATAAATGACCCTATTTCCCCGGCCGGCGCTCTGTACGAGCGCCGGCCTTTTGTGATCGTCCGCATTGTCACCCTAAAAGCGACCCATACAGGAGCGTATACTCGGTCAGGTTATCCTGCCCAGGGTCCCGGGCGCCGGTGTCCCCGCCGCGCAGCAGGAACATGCTTCCGATGCCCTTTCCTCCCCGCAGGTAGCGGAAGGGATACAGCAGGTCCAGCGGGAATCCGCTGCTGACCACCATGGGAACCTGGTTTGCCAGCAAAGTGGCGGCGGCGTGGTCAAAGATGGAAACCACCCACCGTCCGGCCGCCGCCAGATACCGGATTTCGATCCGCGCGTGGAGCGGGGTGCCATCCGGTGCCACGTCAGTGGTAAACACCTGGTACGGGTCATTCGTCAGCGGCAGCACGGAATACGAAAGCTGCTTGGTCATTTTTCGCTTCTCCTTTTCAGATCACGTACAGTACCTTCCCGGCCTCCAGCACGCCCGCGGAAGCCAGTTTCCGCTCCAGCGTGCTGCCGGCGGACAGGGCGGCATACCCGGTGATGATCCCGGCGGATGCGGCGGTGCCGACGGTGACGGCGCTCATCACCACAGCGGCCTCCAGCTTTTCCGGCGGGGCGGCGGAGCCGGTGTTCCGCGGGGTGGAGGCATTGTCGTCCGCCTTCGTTTCGCCCAGGACTGCCAGCGGGATGTATTCCGTAAAGGTCAGCTCCCCGCTCCAGCCGTCCGGGATTTCGGCGTTGTGCACCGCGGAGATTTCGGAAAGCAGCATATCGCTGTATGCCTTCTGCGGGGTGACCACCTCGCACAGCATCCGGTCCCGCTTCACCGTATACAGGATTTCCAGCATCCGGGCGGACCAGCCGGCCGCTTCGTGCGCCGCGTCCGTCTCGATCACGGAAAGGGTCACCCGGTCCGGCTCGTTCTTCGCGCCGTTCACAAAGGAGGCCGCCTCTGTGATATCCGCCTTGTCGAAAATCTTCAGGCGGATCTGGTGGGAGATCTCCGTCACCCCGGTAAAGTGCAGGCTCGTTCCCTGCCCCTTGATGATGATATATGCTCCGGAACGGGCCATGTTACGCCTCCTGCAGGGTGCGGAGCAGGTGCTGCTCCGCGGTGTTGTAGATGGAACGGCCCACGGCCTCCGGGTCCGCGGAGGTGGCTTCCACCCGGATGTTCACCGGGGCGGAAACGTTGCGGGTGGTCGTGTTCTGCGTCACCCGCGGGGCCGCGGCGTCCGCGGCGCCGGAAAGCAGCGCGGGGATGCCGGCAAACAGCGCGGCGCTTTCCGCCGGGGCGGCCGGGGACCCGCCTGTTTGGATTGTTCCGGCCGGGGGCGTTTCCGGGGCTGCGGCCGGGGCATATGCCGCCGGCGCCGCGCCGGCGGGAATCCCCGCCCCATATGTTTCCACCCGCACCGGCAGCGTCAGCCCCGCCCCCGCCAGCATAGACCGGGCCCGGGAGATGGCCGCGGACACCGCCGAAACGATGCCCGATCCGTCCGCGGAAAGGCGCAGCTGCTTTTTCGCGCCGGTGACGAAGGTCTCCAGCTGCTTTCCGGCTTCCGCAAAGTCCAGGCCCACCGGGAAAGTCCCGCCGATGCCGGGGGTTTCCCCCGCCGCCTCCGGCTGCGGGAAGGGCAGGATCCCTTCCAGGTCCTCCGCCATCGGGCGGATGAATCCTTCCATGGCATTCCTGGCTGCGTCAAAGGCGTCCGCGAGCTTTCCTGCCAGCTCCCGGTTGTTTTCCAGGATCCGTTCCAGGCGGTTGACCCCGCCCTCGTCGATGTCCACGGCAAAGGATGCCAGGAATTCCTGGGGCATATGTTTTTCCTCCTTTTTTAATACAGAAAAAAAGATGACCTCCCTGTCAAAACATGGTATGATACATCTGTTGGATGATTTTCATTGTTTTGAAAGGAGACTGAACATGAAGAAGATTTTTGCGCTGCTGCTGGCCCTGTGCCTGCTGCTCTCTGTCGTTCCCGTCCTGGCCGAGGATTTCAGCGGCCTGTGGCATGTGGTCCTGGCCGAAGTCGACCTGGGATCTTTCCAGCTCAATGAGGACGGAACCGTGCATGCCAACCTCATCGGCACAGGCGAAGTGGACGGCGAATGGTCCGCGGAAGGCGAAACCGTCACCATCTCCCTCGAGGGGGAGGCGCTCGACTTCGCCTGGGACGGAACCATGCTTTTCAGCCCTGAGCTGATGTTCCCGGTCATCCGGGAGGAAGGCCGGGTACCCAACGAGATCATCTCCGCCTATTTCAGCGGGGAGGAATACGAGCTGCCGGAAGGCATGACCAAGGAAGACGTGGAAACCGTCGGGAAGAACTTCTATGCGGAATACCAGCGGCTCATGGCGGAAAAGGCCGCCGCTGAAGCGCAGGCCTCTGCCGCCGCCGGCAATACCGTGGATATCATCTCGGAAAACCATTACGTCGTCGAGAGCTACAACGGCTACCGCGCCGTATGGCTCGCCAAGGTCATCAACATGAACCAGAACCCCGTGTATATCCGCAGCGGCAGCCTGCAGGTAAAGGATGCGGAAGGCAGCCTGGTGGGAAGCGCCACCTACCTTTCCAACCGCGGTTCCTATTACCTCGAGCCCGGTGAAACCACCTTCGTTTCCATGGAAGCGGACATTCCCGAAAATATCGAAGTCACCTGCGAACGGGCCCTGGAGGTCTCCCCGAATCCCTACCGGAAGGATTTCGCACTCACCGCCGCAGATTCCGATTTCACCTTCGGTGAAGGCGATTACGCCACTTCCTGGATGCAGACCACGGTCACCAATCAGACCGAAAACCCCGCTACTCCCCAGGTAATCTTCTGCCTTGAGGATGCGGAAGGCACGCCCTGGCTGGTGGAGGAAACCTCCCTGTACCGCCATGAGCTCACCTCCGGCAGCTCCCTCATCATGAAGCAGAACCTGGACGACCGCTTTGTGAAGATGCTCAACGAAAAGGGCGTCGAAATCACCACCATCGAAGCGTACGCCTGGTGCGAAATTGAAGACTGATTATATTCCATGAACCATCCGGGCCCGGGCAGCTGCTGCCCGGGCCCGGCGGCCATCTGCAAGGAGCACAGAAGAAATGGATATCACCCTCGCGCTGTTGCTGTTCTCGTTCATCATCCTGCTGTACTGGGTGATTACGGAAGTATTCACCTTCATCTTCCGCCTCACCGGGCTTCCAGCGGAGAAGGCCCGCTTCCAGGTGATTTCCCTGCTGACGGGCTGCGGCTTCACCACCCGGGAGAGCGAGATGATCCTCTCCTCCCGCCGGCGCCGCCGCCTGGCCCGGATCACGATGCTCTTCGGCTACGTGTTCAATGTCACCATCGTATCCGCGTTCATCAACGTGTTCCTGTCCATGAAGCTGGTCCAGGTCGGGTATGAATTCCTCAGCCTGCTGATCCCCCTGGCCGCCGTCGCGGTCATCTTCATCTTCATGCGCGTGCCGAAGATCCATGCCTGGGGCGACAATCTCCTCCGCCGTACCGCGGATCGGATCTTCGACCGGCAGGAAACCTTCAACGCCGTCATGCTGGTGGACTACATCGGCTCCGAATCCATCGCCCAGGTGACCATCCGCCATATTCCGGATGAATACCGCGGCCTCACCCTGGCCGAAACCAAGCTGCGCGCGGATACCGGCATCTCCGTGATGCTGGTGGAGCGCAACGGCGGGAAGCCGGAAGCGCCCCACGCGGACACGGTGTTCGAACCCGGTGACAAACTCACCGTCTTCGGGGATTACCAGACCATCTGCAAAACCTTCCATGCCCGCGAGCACTTCGCGGACGACTGATGCGTGCTTATTCCGGGCGCGCCGCTTCGGCGGCGCGCTTTTCGTTTTCCCGCCGCACGAGGATCAGCTCTGCGGCGTCCAGCAGGTCGTCCAGGGTGTAGGTCCCGTCCCACATTTCGTGCTGACGCCACAGTCCCGCGGAAACCGGCAGGAACAGGAATTCGTTCAGGTTCGGGGCGCGGAAGGGGGTGTATCCGGGGCCGGCGGCCGGGAGCTCCGGCCGCCTTCGCCGAAAAAACCCTCCAGCGTCCAGGCCACCTCCTCCATCGCCAGCTTCAGGCAGGTCATGGCGTCATGCTCCAGGTCCGGCCAGCCCCAGCTCTCTCCCTGCATCACGCGCTGGTATCCCGCCGGAAGCAGCACCTCCGTGTGGTTCAGGCACGCGGTCATCAGGCTCCGCAGGTCCCCGGCGTCCAGGGCGGCGAAGGCGGCGGAAACCGCCTGTTCCGCTCCCCCGTTCCCCGCCGGGGTTTTCGCCAGCATGCGCAGGAGCTCGGCGCCGGAGAAGGCGTCGAGCTTCGTCAGCCGGAAGTCGGTCGGGTTTCCGTCAATGGGGATCTGAATGTTCTTTGTGATATTTCTCATGTCATTTCCTCCGTGCGATCGCCGTTACCCATTCTCACTTCGTCTTCGACTCGTGACAATGGACGGCTGTAGCATTGGTGGCGTTACCTGCTCTGACTTCGCTTTGCTCGTCAGTCGCAGACGCTCACCGCATTACGACTCACTTATTGTCGCCGCCAGGAAGGTGTAGGCGATGTTCCCGGCGGTGCGGTCGAATACGCGGTCCGGCGCCTTCTGCAGGGAGACGCCGGTGGCGGAGATCGTGTTCCCGCCCACGGTATCCTGGATCGTCAGCACGCCCAGGGCGATGCGGGAAGGGTTCTGCAGGGAACGCGCCCAGCGCGCCCATTTCCGCAGGAACCAGTCCGCCACGGAGCCCTGCGGCACCTCCAGGGTGATCGTCCCGTTGGTGCTCTTCAGCCGGTTCACGATCACATAGCCGTCCGCGGTGGTGGTGTGGGACGAAAGATCCCCGGCCGCGGAAACCGTGATCTTCCCCAGCCCGGATTCATGCAGGCTGCACTGCCCGATATCCTCGTGGTAAATCACCGCCTTGATATCCGGGAAAGAATAAACGTTATACATGAGGCCGAACCTCCTTTTTTGCGAGTCGAAAAGAATTCCTGCATGCAGGAATATCAATAGTATGACGCAGAATATAATTGGGAATAGTAGAACTACTATCTTTTGAAATTGTCGGCCAGGACATTCGGGATTTGTGGGGATGCAGAGATGAAGAAATATGCAATGCCGGTCGTTATGCTGGCTGTATTTGAAGCAGTCGCAATCACATTATGGCTGACAAAGGGCAATCTGTTCTATCTGTTCAATTTCAGCTATATCGGCATATCCGTTTCACTGGGTGTCTTCCTGTTTATCAAAAAATATAAGCATGCCCGGCGCATTGTTCAGCTGCTTGTCGGTCTGTACATGCTTGTTTATCTCGGACTGATCTGCAATGAAAACATGCAGATTGAGGGATTCTGGTACTATCTCTTCACAGGTGTATTTGAGGCGGCAACGATCCATTATGCCGTGGCAAAGATATTCGGGCCGCTGATCTTCGGACGCGGATGGTGCGGATACGCCTGCTGGACAGCCATGGTACTGGATTTCCTGCCTTATAAAGTACCAAAGCATCCGCGAAAGCAGCTGGGCTGGATCAGATATATAACCTTTGCCGCCGCACTCATCTTTGTTGCGTCATTGTTCCTTGCGCATGTTGGGAACATCGGGAGGATTATGTTCTGGGCGTTCATCATTGGCAATATCCTGTATTATGCGACAGGGATTATCCTCGCATTTGTATTTCGGGACAACCGTGCGTTTTGCAAATATATCTGTCCGATTACAGTATTCCTGAAGCCGATGAGTTATTATTCCCTGTTCCGTGTGAAATGTGATAAGGAAAAGTGTATTGCATGCGGTAAATGCAAACGCGTATGCCCGATGAATGTAGACGTGACTGATAATTCCAGGAAACGTGAAAATGGAACAGAATGCATCTTATGCATGGAGTGCGTGAAGAACTGCCCTAAAGGCGCTTTATGACGATTCCCTGAATTGGGGATACCCGCTGGAAAAGAATCTCAGAAGATATATTTTGAGTTATGTGGACATCGACAAATCGCAATTTGTCGAGATATCGATAAATCTCGGGATTTCTCTTAGAGATAATTGATGGACGAGAATTACCAGAATATATGACAATGAATAAGGGGAAGATATGTGGCTGATCATGGCGGCTTTGTCCGCGCTCTTTGCCGGACTTACGGCGATACTTGCGAAATGCGGGATCAAAAAGACTGATTCAGACGTGGCGACTGCTCTGCGGACGGTCGTTGTACTCCTTTTTGCCTGGATCATGGTGTTTATCGTTGGCTCTGCCGGAACGATCACGGAAATATCGGCAAAATCTATCCTCTTCTTAATTCTGTCCGGCCTTGCGACAGGAGCCTCGTGGATCTGCTATTTTAAAGCCCTGTCCGTCGGCGATGTGAACAAGGTCGTTCCCGTCGATAAATCCAGCACGGTTCTGACAGTGCTTCTCGCAATCATCCTTTTCAGTGAGACAGAACATCTGGCGGTCAAGCTGATCGGTACTGCGCTTCTTGCGGCAGGCGTGTTTCTGATGATCGAAAAGAAGAAAACTGAAGCAAAGGACACAAAGCGCACGTGGCTGCCCTACGCAATCGGTTCCGCTGTTTTTGCTGCCCTGACCTCTATTCTGGGAAAGATTGGCATAACGGATGTAGAATCAAATCTCGGGACGGCGATTCGTACAGGTGTTGTTCTTGTTATGGCTTGGCTGATCGTCTTCGTTAAAGGCAAAGGTGCTGAACTGAAAAATACTGATTCCAAAGAACTTGTATTCATAGCTCTGTCCGGGATTGCCACAGGCGCATCTTGGCTCTGTTACTATTACTCCATACAGAACGGCGTCGTCAGCGTTGTCGTACCGATCGATAAGCTCAGCATTATCGTTTCCGTCGCTTTTTCCTATTTCGTATTCAAAGAAAAGTTGAGCAGAAAGGCGCTTGCCGGGTTGATTCTGATCGTTGTCGGCACTTTGGCGATGGCAATCTGGGCATAGGAAACAAATAACGGCAAATTCCAGTTTGCCGGAATACCTGTTGATAAGAAATTTCGGAAGTTAATCATTCAAAGCCCAGCCCCAAAGTTCACCAAACGCATACCGCCGGTCCGAATGAACCGGCGGTCTTTTCATGCTCACACCTGCACATTCACGTTGATTACCACAGACTCCAGGCTCCCGGCCAGCGTCAGCGCCGCCTGGATCGGCATGGCTTTATGCGCCTGCCGGTCCGCGTCCGGCTGGTTGTCATAGGAATCCGCCCAGAGGGCAAAGCCGTTTTCCAGCACATCCCCCGGCTGGATGCCGCCGAGTGCGGCTCCCCTCCATTGAGCGGACGCCAGCACGCCCCGGGCGGTATATCCCGCCAGGATCCCGGAGAACCGGTTGATGAAAATCGCGGTGGAATCATCCGTCTGCGGCAGCTTCCCGGTGTTCTGCGCCAGCAGGGAAACCGCAGCGGACTGCAGGTCCGCGGCAATCATATCCATATACAGGATCTCGTCATACCGGTATCCGGAGGGCGTACTCCCCTTCTCCAGCAGATGGAAGGAATAGTTCCGGGTCACATACACATTCCCGCCCAGTTCCTGGATGGCGTCAATCTGCGTCTGCGTCAGTTCAGAGGGAACCATTCCGTAAACCGTCTTGTAACACAGGGCAAATGCGGATCCCGGATTCGCCAGCTGCAGGCCCATGGCGGTGCCCATCACAGCCGCCGCGTCGGAAAGCGCGGAGGCATAGGTCGCAACCGTCCGCTTCGAGGACCGGTCATGCAGGGTATGCAGCAGGCTGCTGTCCGCCGCAGCCTGCGCCGGGGTTCCGGACAGCTGCAGGAACAGCATGCAGGGCTTTTCTCCGGCAGAGACCGCCGCTTCCAGCGCGAGGATCCGCTCATCCGTCTCCGCGGCCCCCAGGGCGACTCCATAAAAATCCGCGGTCTCATTCAGGACCGCGGCCAAAGCCTGTGCCGGCGTCTCCGAGGACGGATAGCACGAAACAAGCAGTTTTCCCGGCGCCGGGGATGCGGCAAAGTATTTCACCGCGGATTTATAGGCTTCCGTGGTTGCGGCAAATCCATCCGCAATAAGTCCGGCCGCGGCGTCCGTTCCGGAAGTGTAAGCCTTCAGGCGTCTCGCGGCGGTAAAATTACTGTCCTTCACCAGCAAAAGGCCGGTATCAAAAACAGACGGGGCGGCGGTAGTCCGGGCCGCATTCACCACAACCCGGGCAATGGTATCAATACTCAACATGAGGACGAACCTCCTTTTTTGCGAGTCGAAGACGAAGTGAAAAAGGTTTGGAGAGTCCCATGTTACAGCCGTCTGTCGTTTCGAGCGAAAAGCGAAGAAAGGACAGATAACGGCGATCACATGAGGACGAACCTCCTTTTTTAAACCTCCAAAAGAATCCCTGCATGCAGGAATTCCACTGGTATGATGCAGAATTATTGTGGTAACAGTACAACTGCAAACTTTTGAGTTGGGTGACCGTCAACAATCGGAACTTGTGATGCCAACTGCTGAGGGGGAACAGAAAATGAAAAAAACAATGGTTCTTGTGCTTTGTTTCATTATGCTTTTGCCTTTTGTCGCCGCCATTGCGGAAACGTCCGGTGAAACCGCCGGCCATGAAGGGAAAGGGAAAATTGTGGTCCTGGCCACAGGTGGAACAATTGCCGGTATCGGAGAAGAGGGAAAAACAGCCGGATATATACCCGGTGTATTGACAGCTGAAGAACTGCTGCTCGCTGTGCCTGATCTGGAAAAAGTGGCCCAGATCGAAGCAATTCAGATCTGCAACGTCAACTCCGATGACATCACAGCGGAAATCTGGCTTGCGCTTGCCGGTAAAATCAATGAGCTTGCAGCCGATCCTGCTGTCAAAGGCTTCGTCATCACCCATGGAACGGATACCATGGAAGAAACGGCATATTTCCTGAACCTTACGGTGAAGACGGATAAGCCGGTTGTACTGACTGGTTCCATGCGTCCTGCCACATCCATCTCGGCAGACGGGCCGATGAATCTGTATGAGGCGGTTTGCGTTGCCGCATCGGATGCTGCGGTCGGAAAAGGCGTGCTCATCGTTTTCTCTGATCGGATTTATGCCGCGCGTTCCGTAACAAAAACCAGCACTTACAGTGTCATGGCAGTTTCAGCCGGTGAAATGGGAGCGATGGGAATTGTCCGCGACGGAACCGTTTATCTGTACGACAGCCCGTCAAAGGCGCATACAACCGAAACGGAGTTTGATATAATGGGTTTGTCAGATCTTCCCAAAGTTTCGATCCTTTACTTTTCTGTAGATGCAGATCCGGAGCTTCTGCGTTATGCTGCCGGGCATTCGGACGGTCTGGTCATTGCCGGCGCCGGCGCGGGTGAATTCAGTGAAAAGTGGATCGAAATCATCTCGGAGCTTTCAATCCCCGTTGTCATCAGTTCCCGAATCGATGATGGCGTGATCACAAAAGACAATCTGCTGTGCAGGAATACTGTGGCTGCAAACAATCTTTCCCCGCAGAAGGCAGCAATTCTCCTGAGGCTGGCGCTGACCGGGGAAGTAAACCAGGAATACCTGGAGAAGCTGTTCCTGCAATACTGATGATTTGTGATAAGGATCATATGGACTCGGCTGAATCCATCATCAATCATGGCGGGATCTTTGAAAACAAATTCATGAATTCAGGCGGATAAAAATGAGGGGAGATGTATTCTGGTGAAAAAGCTGATTTCTGTTCTGCTGATGGCCGCGCTGCTTTGCATCGTATGCTGCTCAGTTGCCGGGGAAAAAGAACAGCCGGAGATCCTGGCGGTCTATTCCTGCCCGGAGGCACAGATCATCACCGGGAATGATCAGTCCAAAGAGCTGGCCGATACCGTAATCTTTCTGTATCAGGATCATTCCTACGTCCAGTATGTGGAACATGAAAAACGGTATGAGATTTACAGCAAAGGAACATTTGAAGTCAATTTTGACTGGACGGAGCCGGGCTGGCAGGATAAGGCACCGCATATCCTCACAATTCACGCTGAGCAGATCCATACCGATGATCATCAGACAGAAGCGGCTGATCTCACTTATGATGTAAACCTGGATCGGGCAATGGAATATTGCCTGTACCCGGACAATACCAATCCGGTTCAGCAGCTTACCGCTGCGTTTATGCAGGTGGACAAGCAAAAGCTGGTCAGGGCGGACGGCAGCGAGACCTATCTTCCCACCCTCTGGTTTTACTATGACGATGGGTCGTTCCGGCAGTTTGCGGTTGCGGAAGGAAACGAAAACGTGCTGTTCAGCTGCGGGAACTATACCGTGACGGACGGCGTGTTCACAGATGAATCGGTGCTCACGATCCACCGGACACAGAAATACCAGGATGGCATCGGCCTGGCGGATTACAATTCCACCCATGATTATCTGATCGGTGATCTGGACTTTATCCGCGTCTATCCGAAGATGGATATCAGCCATTGATCACCGCCTCCCGGCCAACAAAAACGGACCCGTCACACATTGTGACGAGTCCGGAAGCATTGCCGGATCTGATTAGTTATGGCTGGCTGAAGTAGTCGATGCGGATGGACGGAAGAACCCGGACGCGGCACATAAACTCCTGCGCGAATGTATAATAGGTCTCCGTTTTGTTCTCCGAGAAGGTGATCTGGGTCACATACAGCTTGCTGACTTTGTTGACAAGGGATGAATAGCCGTGCTCTTTCAGCCAGGCTTTGATTCCTTCTTTTGCCTTCTTCTCAAGTTCCTTGTCCACATCGTTGACAGTAGGTTCATTGATATGTGACAGCTTCTTTCCGTTTCCTCCGCCCCAGGGTCTGGTTTCCAGCCTGGCCAGCTTCCCGTTCTGGTCAAAATCGACGCTGTACGTCCAGTCAAACGATTTGGTGTCCCTGGACTCGTAGAAGGTTAACCGGTAATAATCATACCGAAGCCCGCTGGTTCCCCTCGGAGCATAGAAATGGGTGATATAGTTCAGTCCCTCTGTGCTGAACCCTCCATTCTTCAGCTCCTGCCGGGCTTTCTGCTCCAGGGCGCCCCAGTCGCAGCCCTCCGGCGGACTGATCTCCGCTACCTGGCCGGCGGATATATCCACATAGGTACTGCTGCTGTTGCTGGCCTCCCTGCTCATGCGCCTGGCCTGCACCTTCGCCAGCTTTGTACGGGTCTTTGTTCCGGCCAGGCCGTCGGCTTTCAGTCCGTATGCGCTCTGGAAAGCCCGGACGGCTGCTTCCGTCTGGTCGCCGAATGTGCCGTCCGCTGTGCCTTCGAGATAACCGAGGTCGATCAGCGCCTGCTGTAGTACGCGGACTTCCTCCCCGCTGCATCCGTTGTAGAGGGTGGAAGGGTTCTTCACGCCGGCTGGGCGCGCCGCCGGGGCTGTTACCGGTGCGGCAGCCGGTGCCGTCGCTGGTGCTGCAACCGGTGCCGCGGCAGGAGCTGCTGTCGGAGCCGCTGCCGGGGCTGCAGCAGCCGTCTCCGCCGCGGGGGCTTTCGTTCCCAGTGCGGCCAGGGTTCTCTTCCCTGCCAGGCCATCCGCTGTCATTCCGTTTTTCCACTGGAATCTCCGGACCGCTTTTTCGGTTTTGTTGCCGAAAATGCCGTCCGCCGTGCCTTCCAGGTAGCCCAGGTCAATCAGCTTCTGCTGCAGGGCTTTTACTTCCTCCCCGGTGGATCCGTTGTAAAGGGTGGAAGGATCCAGTGCCAGCGCCGGCACCGTCATGGCCATGCACAGGCAAATGGCCAGAAGGGAAATCATCAGCTTTCTTCCGAATCCAAATCGTTTCATCTTACCGTCCTCCTCCGGTATCCGGTTCCCGGCTGTTCACTCTCCAATGAACCGCCTGTTTCTGTTATCCGGATTATAGCATTTTGTTACAAAATTGTAAACACTTTTCATCTATTTTTAATCTTTTTATTTCACATTTCTGTAATATTTTTGCATTCATTTCATCTATATAGAATCATATTACATCTGCACATTTACGCTGATCACCGCGGATTCCAGGCTCCCGTCCAGCGCCGGCAGCAGGCCGGAAAAACCTTTTTTCCTTTCTCCCTTTCAGTTTCCTCCTTCCGGCGGTATAATCATGTGCATATGGATCACCGCGTGTGCCGGGCAGGCAGCCTGCCGGCCCGCGGATTACGGAACGGAGGCGGGATCATGCGCAGGTACAGGCGGCAGGTGCTGGTGCTCATGGGAATCCTCCTCGTTGCGCTGACCGCTGCCCGCCTGCTGGCCGGAAACGCTTTCCGGGCTTCTGTCCCGTGGCCCGGTTCTCCCGGGGATCCCCTGCCCGATGTGCAGGTGGAGGAAACGGAAAATGCCCGCATCGAGAACCTGTCCCTGGAAAACGGCATTCTCACATTTGACGTTGTTCCGCTGAATCACGGCTCTGCCACCGTTGCCGTTCCGGGCCCGGACGGCGAGATTATCGATACGCTGTATCTGTCCGTCTCCCGCACCGGCACCGTCTCCAGCCTGGAAACCGGCGAATTCCCCGGCGACCTGGCGGTGATGGCGCTCATCGCCCTGTTCCTGTTCCTCATCAGCGCCATGATGCTCCACGGCTTCCTCACCGCGAAGGGACCAGAGCTCTATTCCTATTCCACGATGTTCTACATCGGCTTCTTCTTTTTCGCGCTGATCACGGGAATCACCGTAGCCGGTGCCGCCCTGGGCCATATGATCCGGCCGGGTTCATATTCCATGCGGTACGTCTATTCGTCCATCGGCAGTTCCGCGGCGTTTTTCCTCACCCTGAGTTTCCCGCTGCTCCTCGCCTTTTCGCTGGCCCTCGCCGTCAGCAATATCGCGCTGCTGCGCCATAACCGGCCCCGGTTTCAGAATGTCCTGGGCCTGCTCATCAGCGTGCTGATCATCGGCGGGGATTCCTTCTGTATCTGGCTGGCCTATATCCGGGATTTTTCCGGTTCCCTCCTGGAATACCGGATTGACAACACCGTCCGCAACGTCTGCTGCGCGGCCTTTGTCTACTTTGAGTGCATCCTGGCCGGCGCGGTCATCTGCGGAATCCGGGCCGCCCGGCACCGGGTCCCTCCGGGCCGGGAGGTCATCATCGTCCTGGGCTGCTGGTTCCGGCCGGACGGCACGCTGCCGCCGCTGCTCCGCGGCCGGGCGGACCGGGCAGTCGAATACTGGCAGGACACCCTCGAGCAAACCGGCCGTGAGGCGTACATCATCCCCTCCGGCGGACAGGGAATGGATGAGCCCATGCCGGAGGCCGAAGCCCTCCGGGCATATCTCATCCGCCGGGGCATTCCGGAAAACCGGATCCTCCCGGAAACAAAGTCCACCAGCACTTTCCAGAACCTGCTCTTCTCCCGCCGCATCATGGCGGAAAACAGCCTGCCCCTCCGCTGTGTCTTTGCCACCACGAACTACCATGTGTTCCGCAGCGGTATGTGGGCGGCCCGGGCCGGCCTGGACGCGGAAGGCATCAGCAGCCGCACCAGATGGTGGTTCTGGCCCAATGCCTTCATGCGGGAATGTATCGGCCTCATCGCCAGCCGCTGGAAGCAGGAGCTGGTCCTGCTCATCGGCCTCACGGCATTCTTCGCGTTCCTGTCCATGACCCTCATCGGATAATCCTTCCGTTCTTTCCTGCAGGCCGCCGTCCGCGTGACGGCGGCCTGTATTTATGCTTGACTCTTTTCAATTAATTGGTACAATATAAACAGTACATTCCAAGCGTGAAATATGCGTTTTTTCAAATCGAAACACGAAAGGATGATCCATATGAAAAAGTTCATAAGCGTCTTGATTGCAGCCGTACTTCTTGTGCTGGCGGTTTCCGTGGCTGTGTCCGAAAGCCAGGGAACCACCATGTACGTCAAAACCCCGAACGGAAAAGCCCTGAACGTCCGTTCCAGCATGAGCTCAGCGGATGACAGCAATGTCATCGGCTCCCTGCGCTACGGCTCCAAGGTCATCACCTACGGCGGCAAAGACGGCTGGCTGATGATCGACTACGGCAACGCCACCGGATACATCATGGCCAAATACCTGGTCAAGGAAAAGCCCGCTCCCTATGACGGCTCCTCCGGCGGCTCCGGTGCGAAGAAAGCAGGATCCTTCAACGTCAAGGAAGCAACCAACGTCGCCCAGCTGAACTCACTGGCCGCTTCCGCGAAGTTCGTCACCCCCTACTCTGTCACCGTTCACCCCACCACATCCAAAGGTTCGGTGTATGTCCGCTGGTTCCCCACCAAGAATGCGGAAACCCTGCTGACCCTCGGCGACGGCTATGAACTCACCGTCATTGCCGAGCTGACCGACTGGTACCAGGTCTCCGATCCGGCATCCGGAAAAGTCGGATTCGTGTATTACACCTACGTCAAGTAACCTGATTGATCATGGAAGGCCGTCCCGCCGGGGACGGCCTTTTTCGTTCCGTGTTCATCGGCGCCTGATGATCACCGCCGGCGCCGCCGCGATCCCGTACCGCCGCCCTGCGCGCGCCAGCGTTTCCCGGATCCGCAGCGGAATCACCAGGTCTGCCCGCAGGCGGATCATCCCGCCGGCTTCCTCCTGCAGCAGCACCGGCATCGGGGGCCGGGGCACCGGAAAGATTCCGGCTTCGCGCAGGATGCGGCGGGGATACCCGCTGCCGTCCAGGTACAGGAAGGCGCGGATCCGCCGGGCGTTCCATTCGCTCCCCGGCCCATAACATACCAGCACCAGCCGGTACGGCATAAAGGATGTCACCGCGGGAACCGCGGTTCCCGCTTCCGGGTTCTCCGCCGCGGTCACCGCGTATCCGGCGTCCGGGGCGTTCTCCGGCAGCAGGTCATAGTAAATCACGTTTTCGCTCCGCGGCATCCGCGGCGGGTTTTCTCCCTCCGGCATCACCGGTCGGATCATTCCGGAAGCCTCCCGGGATTCCGGCGTCATCTCCAGGCAGGCGCACAGGGCGCGGTATACGGCGCGGCGGATTTCATCTGTCATAGCATTTCCCTCCCGGCTGTTTTCAGCCCTGGCCGTCCTGTTCCGTCTCCACGGCCGCCGCCCGGAAGAACCGGAACGGCGACCAGTCCTGCAGGCTCACCAGCTTCCATATTTTCCCGCCCCAGGCGATCCGGTCGGCGCCGGTCCAGGCGTCCCCGCCGCTGTTTTCACCCAGCGAAAGCGGAAACACGGTATAGATCACAATATGCGTTTCATGGCGCTCCTCCTCCGGGAGGAGTTTCAGCGTTTCCGCCCTGCCGGGCTGAATGCAGCCGGACGCGGAAAACACCTGCGTGGTTTCCACGGTGGTCCCCTGCGAAATCCGGTACGCCGGGCGGATCACCCGGAAAGGGGTGCTGCCCAGCTCCGGATCCGAAAGCGCCCGGGTGATATCCGTCATGGGTTCTCCTTTCACCTTTCGGTTATTTCATAGTCAAAGTCGTCGTACAGCTCCCCGGTGTCATAAAGGGGTTTGCTGAACCCCTTTCCCTCCACATGCACCGGCTTCTTGGATGTAAAATTCCGGATCCATCCGCCTTCCACGGTCAGCGGCGCGTTGGGCGGCGGGACGCCGGCGTCAATATACGCCCGGATGGCGTCCGCGCCGGCCTCCCCGGCCTTTTCCAGGGCGGCCTGAACCGCTTGCCGATCTCCCGCGTTGGCGGCGGATGCCGCTTCCCGAAGTTCCCGGCCGACGGCCTCCCGGGCTTTGTCCGCGCTGAGCGCCGGAAGAATAACCGGGCGCGCGGGAATATGCGCGCCCGGGGCCCCGTGCTCATGCAGCGCCATGAGCCAGCGGCTCCTTTCGGAAGCACTTGACGTGAGGCCGACGTCCACCTTGGTCCTGTTTAAAAAACGGATGCATTCCAGCCGCTTCCGCGCCTGGCCCGCATCCTCGGTAAATGTGAGCTTCATGGAATATACCTCGTGCCGGGATACAGCCGCATCAGGCCCAGCAGCTGGATTCCCCAGGCGGTTTCCGCAAGGTCCGCAAAGCACCCGGCCTGTCCGGCGGAAGCGTTTTCCGCGTAGGTCACGGAAACCTCGCCCACCTTCCGGGAGGCAATCCGCTGCAGGGCGGTTTTCCCTGCCGCGGCAGCCGCCTGCGGCCCGGCGCCGCTCTCCGGCTGCGCCAGGGTATACAGGGTCAGCCGGTGCGCCGTGTATAGGCGCCGGGCTTCCTCCGCATCCTCCGGCTCCATGCCGGCAAACAGGCCGTTAGCCCGGGAAACCGTCTCCCGCAGCACAAAGGCCGGGATGAAGGATTCAAACTGCGGATACCAGGAGAGGAAGGAAGCTTCCGTCATTTTGCCTCACCGTTCTCCGCGGCAGGAACCTCCACAGCGGGAACTTCCGCTCCCGGGGCAGCCTTTCCCCGGCCTTTGCGGACCGGGGCATCCGGCTTCTCCGCCTCCGCCTTTTTACCGGAAGCGTCCGTTCCCTGCGCGGGGTCGTTTTCCAGCAGTTTCTTCCGTTTCTCGGTCACGGCGGCTTCCAGGGACCCGTCCCGGATCAGCAGCCGGAACAGCGGGTCCTCCCGGATCTCCTCCGGGGCCTCCGTAAAGAGGTTGCGCAGGGCGGGCGTCACCGTGAACATGGTTTCGCCTTTCGCGTTGTGAAACTGGGCACATACACGGGAAAGAATCATCATGGTGGATTGCCTCCTTTAAAACATTGGTCTTGTAAATTTGAACGTAAAAAAGTATACTTTTTACATGGAGAAAAAAGCCCGGTTACATATGGAGGATGGAGATCATGGAGAAACTGCGGAGAATTATCCCGGTATTGTTGGTTCTTGTTTTGGTGCTTGGGATTATGATTGTGCCGGCATCAGCGGATTGTCCTGTCGTAGATGGTACCTGCCCTTGCTGCGGTTCAACCAATATAACTCTTGATGTTGTAACAACACCTGAAGATGATGTTATAACAGATTTCAAGTGCTTTTCCTGCTGTTATGAATTCATATATTTTCTGGGCACCGACTCTTATAATGAGGCTGGTATTTGTACATGGGAATGGTGCATTGACAAAGAAAACGGGAATCATTATCAGTATTGTAGCAAATGTACATACAAGAAAAATGAAGGACCCCATTTCTTAAAAAACTGCACCCGGATTGAAGGGACCGATACCCATCAGGGTACCTGTACCGTCTGCGGTGCGGAAGTCATCATGAAGTGTTCCGGGGGTTCCGCCAGCTGCATATCCGAAGCCGTATGCGAATTCTGCGGCCAGAAATACGGGGATAAAAATCCGGCACTCCATGACATCCAATATCATGAGGCAAAACCTGCCACCTGCACCGAAGACGGAAATAATGAATACTGGTCCTGTGCGGATTGCGGGGCTTTCTTCGGCGACTCAGACGGGGTAACCACGATTGAAGAGGATTCCTGGATCATCGAGGCCAAAGGCCATCAGTGGAAACCCTGGGTTCCCCAGGAAGACGGAAAAACCCATAAGCATGTATGCTCCGTTGAAGGATGCGGGGAAACGGAAACCACACCCCATGAATGGGGCGAATGGCTGTCCGTGGATCCGTACAGCCATCAGCGCAACTGCACTATGTGCGGAGCTTTCGAATCAGAAGGCCATCAATATGAAAATGGCATATGCACAGTCTGCGAACGGAAATGCACCCATGAAGGCGGAAAAGCCACCTGTGTCGCCAAAGCCGTATGCGACCTCTGCGGTCTGGAATACGGGAACTTCGATCTGACGAACCATGACCTGGAACATCATGACGCAAAGCCCGCCACCTGTACAGAGATCGGCTGGGATGCCTACGACACCTGCAAACGCGAGGGCTGCGATTACTCCACCTACGAGGAAATTGATAAGCTGGGCCACGACCTGGAACACCACGACGCAAAGCCTGCCACCTGCACCGAAGAGGGCTGGCCGGCTTATGACACCTGCAAGCGCGAGGGCTGCGATTACACCACCCTGCTGGTAAAGCAGGCAAAGCTGGGTCATGACCTCGTACACCACGAAGCGAGAGCTGCCACCTGTACCGAACCCGGCTGGGATGCCTACGACACCTGCTCCCGCTGCGATTATTCCACCTACAAGGAAATCCCGGCGCTGGGCCATGACCTGGTAAAGCATGACGCGAAGGCAGCCACCTGCACCGAAGCTGGCTGGGACGCCTACGACTCCTGCTCCCGCTGCGATTACTCCACCTTCAAGGAAATCCCGGCGCTTGGACATGATATCGAACACCATGCTGCAAAGCCCGCCACCTGCACCGAAGACGGCTGGCCGGCTTACGACACCTGCAAGCGCGAGGGATGCAATTACACCACCCTGCTGATCATGCAGGCCAGGCTGGGCCATGACCTCACACATCACGAGGGAAAAGCTGCCACCTGCACCGAAGCCGGCTGGGAAGCATACGATACCTGCAAACGTGAAGGCTGCGACTACACCACCTACAAGGAAATCCCGGCGCTGGGTCATGACCTCACACATCATGAGGGAAAGGCAGCCACCTGCACCGAAGCCGGCTGGGATGCCTATGATACCTGCTCCCGGTGCAGCTACACCACCTACAGGGAAATCGCAGCGCCGGGCCATACCCCGGGAGAGCCGGTCGTAACAGCCCGGGAGGAACCTCAGGTCGGCAAAGCCGGCTTCGAGGAAACGATAATCTGCTGCACAGTCTGCGGTTTGGAGCTGGAGTACCGTTATAATCAACTGCCTGCCCTGCCGGAACCGGTACCGGTTCCGGACACGAAAGAAGAAGGCACCGGCAAGCCGGATGCTGAAATCGTCATCGCGCCGAAAAAATCGGTACTCCGGATCATCCAGCCGGTATTCCTTGAAGAAGAACAGGAACTGGAGCATTCTGTCATTCATCAGATTTTCAGCGATGACAGCGGAGTCTATTTCCAGACAGAACCCGATTCGGTTTTACCGAATATTCCGCCTTATGCCTTAAAACTGATCGAGGCAAAGGTCTGGAGACTGGAAAAATTTTCTGACCTTGCAGACCGGGTCAGCCTGGATTATACCGGCAGTCAGGAATTCCCTCTGAACCTTGATCTGATTATGATCCTGGTATACCGTGATGATGCCGGAGAACATTGGGAAGTGCTGAAAAAACCAACCAGGCTGATCGGAAACCGGCTGCGTGCCGAGGTGGACGCGTCGCTCGTGAGAAAGCTGCAGTCCCGCTCATTCGCAATCATCGTCCTGGCCGACAACGGAAGCAGATAAAAAGGATTCATGAAGATGGCAGGGGATAACTCCCCTGCCATCTTTTTTACCCTTGCAGGTTATATCGCGTCCATGTACCGGACCGTGGACGGATACAGGAAACGGACCTCGGAAAACTGCGCGAAGTACGGGATCTTGATGCGCATGTCGGCATACTCGGTCTCCATGCGGCGCAGGGGCTGGGTAAGGTTGAAGCAGATGCGGTCCACGCGGTTGGCGTAAACAACCATGCGGTCCGTGCCGCCGGTGCCCGCACCGCTGCACCATTTGCAGGGGGAGATCACCAGGTCGCTGCCCTGCTGGACCGCCAGGTTGTTCTCCAGCACATAGGTGAGTATGGAGCGCTCGGAGTCGTCGGACACCTTGCGGGTCACCAGCTGGCCGAACTGCTCCACGGGAATCAGGATATGGTTCGGCAGCGCGTCGCCCGAGCAGTCGTTGGCCGCCCACACGGCGGAGATCGCCGTGTTGATATCGGCCAGGATCTCATCCGCGGTCTTGCCGCTCCACTGGGTGTCGCTGCCGCCGGGCGTATGCGGCGCGGCGGACGAACGGAGCACGGACGGGTTGTTCACCAAGCCCGTGGAGGAAACCTTGCTGAAGCCGCGGTAGACGTTGCGGTCGATCACCTTGTCGCAGTGCAGGCGGATGCCCTTGTTGAGGAAGGTCTCCGGGTCCCGGCCCACCTGCACCATCTTTTCCTTTTCCAGCACGGAGAAGGCCATGTACTCGGCGAAGTTGAACGTCCGCGCGATGGATTTGGACATGTCCGCCTGGATGACGGGGATATCGTTGGCCGCCTCGAAAAAGAGATTGTCATCGTCCCCGCCGGAGGAGGCATAGGTCACGTCGATGGACGCGATGGATTCCAGCAGGCCGCCGCCGGTGATCACCGGCATGTCGCGCGGCCAGTCCGTCCCGGTCAGGGGCTCGAGGATCACGTCGTCCACCTTTTCCAGTTCCTTCATCAGGAAGGTGTAGGAGTCGCCGGCAGCCAGCCGGCGCATGGCGGAAGGATTACGGATCAATAGCGTTCACTCCTTTGTCAGATCAGGTTGCGTTTGGTCACGGTCACTTCGCAGAAGCCCTTGCTGTCCCGGGCGTTGCGGACGGTTACGTTGGGAAGCAGCACCGTGGTGCCGCTTTCGCCGGCGGCGGTCACCAGCTTTTTGTCGGAAAGGCGGATATACACCTTGTCCCCGGTCTTCGCGCCCGTGGTCTGGACCGGCACTGCCACGCTGCCGCGCACCAGGATATCCGCCGCATTCCCGGGGGCCCAGGCGCCCGCGGTATCCGGCGGGTTCTGCCCGGAGGCATACGTGTCCGGCGTCTTGTCCGGTACGCGCACGGCAAAACCGATAAACTGTTCCGCCGCGGTCTCCCCGGCGGCAAAGTTCACCGCGCCGCCGGCCGCGGCGTCCAGGAATACCGGGGCGCCGAAGGCAATCGGGTTCATATCGGCATTTTTCAGGGAGACGATTACGTCATCTTTGGAGCGGGTGACCGCGCCGGGCCAGCCGCGCCGGAATTCAGAAAGTACTTTTCCCATTCATCTTCCTCCTTTATCTGCGGTAGTTGATATTCCGGCTGCTGATAATCCGCTTTCCGAGGTCCGCGGGATCCTCCGCCCGGGCCGCCCCGGCCAGCGCGGCATACGTGCTCCGTGCGGGCTTCTCCCCTTTCGGGAGGCTGCGCATCGCGCGCAGGGCGGCGTCCGCGGCGGACGCGCGTTCCTTTTCCGGCAGGCGGGCGATCACCGGCTTCAGCGCCCGCACGGCGGCGCGGACCATCCGGTCGGAGGCGGACAGGAAGCCGCTCTCTTCGTTCTCATCCGGGGCCCCGGCTTCCGTCCCGGGTTCGGTTCCGGGAGCCGCTTCCTCTTCCGTTTCTTCCGCGGAGAGCAGCTCCGCCACCGCCTCCTCCAGGTTTTCCATTTCCTCCTCCACCTTTTCGGCTTCCGGTGGAACATCGGGGACAGTCCCGGCTGTTTCATCCGAAGAATCTGAAACGCTGGGGACAGTCCCCATCGTTTCAAGGAGGGAGATGATCCGGTCCAGCCTGGAAATGATTTCCGGATCTGTGTCAGCCGCATTTACGGACTGTTCCGGCTGTTCCTCCCCTTCCGGGGCCGGGATTTCCGTTTCGGTCCGGGTGATCCGGATTTCCGGCTCCCCGCCATTTTCTTCCTCAGCGGCGGTTTCTGCGATTCCGGCTACGGTTTCCAGCAGGCTGGCCACCTCCGGCAGTTCCTCCGGTTCCAGGTCATTGCCCCGCAGGGCGGATGCGGCCATGCGGGCCAGCAGGCGCACCGGGGTATCGGGTGTGTTGGGTTTCTTCATGGGTTTCATGCTCCTTTCTGAGTCGTTGATGCGGACGCGCGATCCCGCGCGCCCGCGGTCCACCACGGCAATGTGGTTGCCGCGGATATCCCGCTGGACATAGCGGCCGTTTTCCTCTGCCAGGGTGTAGGTGTACCCGCAGGAAATTTCCCGCTTCCCGTCCCGGATATGGCGGATGGTCTCCGGGTCGGTAATCACCAGGTCGGCCAGCAGCAGGTTTCCCTGCGCGCCTTTCCCGCGGCGGACATTCTGCGCGTGGCCTTTCTGGTACAGGCGGATGTTCTCCGCGCTCACGCCCTCCGGCAGGTCCGGGTGGTCCTCCGTCACGGGCTTGCCCTCAAAGGAGGCCATGCACGCCGGGGAGAAAACCTCCCCTTCCGGCCGGTACACCGGCACCGGGTCCGGCGCGGTGCCCGGCGGCAGGCCGAGCTCGGCGGGCAGGTACATCTGCGTGCCGCTGCGGGCCACCGGCACCCCGCGGCAGATCAGGTAACCCTCCGCGCTCTCCGCCATGTGCGGGCTCAGTCGTTCGGCAAAATACAGCAAATTCACATCACTCCTTTCATTTGCTGCGTCTTCAGAGAATGCCGAGGGCCGTGAGACGGGAACGGGCCTCGGCCGGGGTCATCAGTCCCGCCTGGGTCAGGCGGGTGATCGTTTCCGCCTGCCGGGCCTGCACCTCCGCCTCCTCCGGCGGGGAAACGGGCATCAGGGAGGGGAAGGTGATGTCCGGGCGCTCCGGAACCGCTCCCCACAGGCTCATGGCCATCACGGGAAACAGTTTTTCCAGGGCGGGGCGCAGGTGACGCTCCTGCATGGCGGTGATCAGCTCATAGTAGTTCTTCAGGTCGCCTTCCCCGGTAGCATTCATACCCTGGGGGCTGCGGCCGAACAGCCGCGTGGCGGGAATGCCTGCCGCGCCGGCCATGTCCAGCATGAAAGCCTCATAGATCTGGCTCAGCCCGGCAAAGGAATACGGGTGGTTTTCCATCGTGTCGCCGGCGGAAAGCAGCTGCAGGCCGAAGGAGGTTCGCAGCGCGTTCTCCTGCTCCAGGGCTTCCAGCACCCGGCGGCGCTGCTGGTCGGTGCCCATGGCGAGGATTTCGCCGAAGTCGCCCATGCGCAGCGTGGTGATGTTCGCCTGGAACACCAGCTGCGCGATGTTCGCGCTGGTCGCGCTCCGCTTCTGCAGCTCCTCCCAGATATGCTCCAGCTCGCTGGCGCCCCAGTACTGCTCCGCGGCTTCCTCGGCCCGGGGAAGGTCCCGCCCGGTAAAGCGCAGCACCCGGGAATGGTGCACGCGCAGGGTGCCGGGCATTCCGCCCGGAGCGCCGGTGTCCGCCTGCAGGTCGTAGTACATCGGGTAGCCGAAATCCGGGTCGTTGAGGTCGTCCTCCAGCTCCGCCGAGGGCGTTACGCTGAGCCGGTCGCGCACCAGCAGCCCGCAAAAAGACCCGGGCATCACCGTGTCCGGGTCCAGGGGGTCCGAAAGGAAACCTTCGTGGCCGTCGATCACCATCAGGGCAAGGGCGCCGCCGTACAGGCGCGCCCAGCGGATGGCGTCGGTGATCTCCCGCCGGATATCGTGGCGGGTTTCCAGTGCCCGCAGCTCCTCCGCCTGCTTCTCCTCCAGCGGCATCGTGTACCAGCCCCGGGTCATGTCCTCGCCCGGCATGTCGATGATGCGCTTGGCGATCCAGGACTCCCGGTACAGGCTGGTCAGCAGCGCGGGGTTGAACGGGAACGTCCGCTCATACGTCCCGGCGGAAAGCAGCGTGCTTGCACCGCCCAGCCGCGCGGGCAGGTTGACGTATCCGTCCCCTGCCCCGCGGTGTTTTCTTTTCCGGCTCATTTGTCACCTCCTGAAACGGTCCATATCAGCGAAAAAAGAACTTTGTTCTTTTTCCAACCCCTTTTACCTCCTGAAACGGTCTGTCAGCGTATGGCACAGGTAGCGCAGGGCGTCCATCGCGTGGTCGTGCTCCTTGAGGGGGCGCTCCTCGCCGCGCTGGCGGGCCCGGTCGTCCCATACATAGTCATGGATTTCGCGGAATAAATTGGGGCACCGGGTCCGTTCGGCAAGGACCTGGCGGTTCCCGATGAGCACGGCCGTGGTGGCAATGCCCTCCCGGACGCTGTTCACCGCGTCCCGGACCCGGAAGCCCCGGTTCCGCAGCTCCGTTTTGAAGCTTGCGGCGCTTGGATCGACAATGACCAGGGTATCCAGATCCCCGCCGAGGAAGTCCAGCAGGTCGTCCGCGTATTCCGCGTCCGTCTTCTGGCGCTGCCTGGCGGCGGAGTCCCAGTAATACTCATTGGCAATCCGGAAGGTGTGCCCGTCGTCGCGTACGTCCAGGAACACACACGGATTGACCGTGCCATAGTCGATGGCCGCGAAACGGCGCGTACCCTCATACATCCCGGAACCTTCATCCTCAAAAGAATTGGCGCCGTCATCCCACATGGGATACACGGCGCCTTCCGCGCTCACCCATTCCCCCAGGATATACTGACGGTAAAAAACGCCCTGGAATGACCGGGCGTAGCTTTCCCTGATCCCGGGTGAGAGTGTCAGATTGTCATCCATGGTGAAATGAAGGCGGAAAAGGCCGATTTCCCCGGCATGGTCGATGAAGTCGGTTTTGATGTAATGGTACGCGCCGTTCGGGTTGCAGTTCATGAAGATCTTGCTGCCCGCCACCGAGCAGCGGCCGATCATCTGGTCCACAAAGGACCGCGGGAAGAGCGCCGCCTCGTCGGCGTAGGCGCCGGCGGCGGTCATTCCCTGCAGCTTGTCCTGGGCGTTGTCCTTGTCGGCGCCGAACAGGTGGTAGGTGTTCGTGCCGATCACGACCTTCGCCTCGCTGCGTTTCCACTCATACGGGACGCCGTAGGTTTCCAGCATCCGGAACATGGGGGAAAGGACGTTGCGGCGCAGCGCGCCGCCGGTGACCCCGGCGACGATGAAGTCCGCGTCGCGGAAGGAGGACAGGCTCCACAGGAGAAACGAGAGGATCATGGAGATTGTCTTACCGGAGCGGATGGCTCCGTCCGCCAGCATGATCCGGTCGTGCTCATGGCCCGATCCGGGCATCCACCAGGCGATCGCCTGCTTCTGCTTCCGCGACAGGGGCTGCAGCACAAAGGGCGCTATTCGAACAGCTCCCGGACCGTATCCCCGGAGGGATTCATCATGGCGGTGAAGGCGCGGATCGCGCTGTCCGCCTGGGAACGGTCCTCCGCCCCGGCCTGCGGCAGGAAGCGGTTGTACTGCTGGGTAATCACGGTGGCGCTTTTCTTCAGCTGGTCAAAGGAGGCCCGCCGGATGGCGACCAGGCCGTCCTGGCGGATCATCCGCAGCATTTCATCCAGCGGATGGCGGTAGGTTTTCCGGCACCACTTCTCCAGCTTCTCCGCCGTGGTGCCGACGTATCCGAGGATCTCCGGCACCTCGCACTGCAGCGCGGCCAGCTCCTCAAACATCTCCCGGGTCATCTCCCGGCGCAGGCCCTTCAGGGTCCCGGTATCCGGCATGCCCCTGCCTCCTTTCCCAATGAAAAATCCCCTGCTGTTTTCTCAGCAAGGGATTCTTTCTTTGCGAGTATATCATATCACAACGGCTGGGTGTTAATCTTGCTCAAAAGCGGTCAAATTTGTTACAGAATCCTTAATAAATGGACTGTTTGTTGCGTTTTTGTTACAAGTGCCGTTGAATTTCGTCAGAATTCCAGTTTCCGGATTTCTTCCACCAGGTTCCGGCCATAGGTCTCGCAGCCCAGCTCATTCGGGTGCAGGTTGTCCCGGAAATATTCCGGCAGGTGCGGCACCAGGGTGAAGCCGTCCGCGATCTTCACATTCGGGTACTTTCCGGCAATCTGCTTCACGTTTTCGCAGAAGCGCTTCAGGGTCGGGAACCCGTCCGGCACGTCGCCGCGCCACAGCGGGGTCACGCACAGCACCGGCGTCTCCCCGTACAGGCCGATGAGGGTTTCGTAGTATTCCTCCACGTCCTTCATCGTCTCGCAGCCGAACTGGTTGGTGCCCAGCGCCACGATGATCTTGTCCGGCGTGTAGCCGTCCATCTTCATCAGGGACTTTTTGTCATAGATGTATCCGCCGATGCCCTGGTTGATGATGTCGTAGTTCAGCAGGCGGTTGGCCACGCTGACGTAGGTCATGGCGGAGCGCAGCGGCCCGTAGCCCTGGGTGATCGAATCCCCGAGCCACAGCACCTTTTCGTTCTTCTTCGCCGGGGTGTACGCGCCGCCGATTTCGCACCTCCGCAGCTCCACGGTCGCGTCCGCCGGCAGGTAGATCACGACGTCCTTCTTCCCTTCGGGCAGCTTCCATTCCAGCTTCCCTTCCTCCGGCAGGTCCTTCACATAGCGGATCTCCGTGATCAGGCCGTCTACCGCCAGCTCAAAGGAATCCTGGGAGCCCGTCCAGGTAAACCGGTACTCAAAGGAAACGGTTTCCGCGTCCGTGGTGAATTCCAGCGTCTTGGCGGTCGTCGCCATGCTCCGGTCATACCAGAAATCAAAGGCGGACCGGAAGTATTCCATCTGGGCCTTGGTGTACTGGAAAGCCTGCAGCCATCCGTCCCCCGTCTCCTCAAAAGAATAAGCCCCGAACCAGATGTCCTGCAGTTCCCGGTTGGTCATGGTCAGTTCCTCCTGTAATGATTATTTCAGTTTCAGCCCGTCTTTGAAGGCATTTCCGACGATTTCCCCCACCACGCGGTAGGCATTGAAGGACGGATCGAAGATGATGGGCTTCAGCTTGCCCAGGTCCACCTTCCCGTCCGTGAGGATGCGCTCGTCCGCCTGGGAGGCAACGATCTCCCCGATGACGTACCCGGTGGCCGGGTCCCAGGATTTCACCCTGCATTCCAGCGTCAGCGGATATTCCTCGATGATCGGGGCGTTCACGTGCGCGCTTTTGTGCACATGGCAGCCGGCCTTCTTGATCTTGTTTACCTTTTTGCCGGTTTCCACGCCGAAATAGTCGGAAATCAGCATGGTATCCACGGTGCCGAAGGCCACCGTGAACGCGCCGGTTTTCTCAAAGTTTTCCGTCGTCTTGTGCTTCGACAGCATGATCGTAATCTCGTTCATGTCGCTCTGCATCGCCCAGGCGGCGTTCATGGCGTTCGGCACGCCGTTTTCGTCATACGTCCCGATGATGAATACCGCTTCCGGCGTAATCACCGATTTGTTTCCCGCGAATTCCATGTGTTTTCCCTCCTGTTTGGGTCGGTTGGTAAATCCTTTACGCTTTCTGTTCCTTCAGCTTCCGGGCTGCCTCTTCCCGCTGGCGGCACATCTCCGCCCAGCTCGGCATCTTCGCGATTGTTTCCGCCAGCTCCGCCATGGCCGCCGGGATGTCGATGTTCTGCGGGCACACTGCCGCGCAGGCGCCGCAGCCGAAACCCAGCCGGGAAAGCTCCTCCCCGCAGGCTTTGTTGTACAGCATTTTCTTGTCCCTCCCGGGTCATCTGTCTGTCCTGTTGTCCAAAAACCGCTTTTATTATTTCGCCGGGCCGGCGGCTTTTTCCTGTCCGTACATCCGGAAAACTGTTCCGTTTTTTCCATGTGAAAAGGGGCGGCCCGAAGGCCGCGCCGCATCCGTTCATTTCTTCTTTTCCCGCAGGTAATCCCGCACAAGGGTAACAACATTCAGTCCTGCAATCAGGAGCCACCACACCATGTGGCTGGTGTCCCCTTTGGTGATGTCCATGATGACGATCCCAAGGGACAGCAGGATCATCAGGATGGTAAAAATCTTTTCCTTCAGGAATTCCTTTGTCATGGCGCATCCTCCTTTCAGGCCTGCTTTTCCTTTTTCAGCATCGCGATAATCTGCGCCGGGGTCGGCTTCACGCCGTACAGCAGCACGCCTGCCCGGTAGATCCTTGCGGACAGGAAGCCGATCAGCAGGGCGGACAGCGCCAGGATCATCACGGAAACTGCGATCTCAATCGGCGGCACCGAACTCATACCAATGCGGGTGAACATCGCCATGGGCGCGGTGAAGGGCACAAAGGAGCATACCTTGATCAGGGTGCTTTCGACGTTCCCGCCGGCCAGGGGAATGAGCACCAGGAAGAAGCTGATCATAAACAGCATCGTCACGGGCATTACCGCGGTGTTCACATCCTCCAGGCGGGAAACCGTGGAGCCCACCGCGCCGTAGAGGAACGCGTATACCAGGAAGCCCAGGAAGAAGAACAGCAGCAGGTGCAGCAGCAATGCCGGCGGCGGGTTGAAGATGGAGCTGATGATCATGTCATCCGCCCAGAACCCCTTGTTCAGGTTGAAGAACAGGATCGACGACCCGAAGATCACCCCCAGCTGGAGGAAGCCCACCAGGCAGGAGGCCAGCACCTTGCCGAAGATCATCGCGTGGGTGTTCACGCTGGTCACCAGCAGCTCCATCGTCCGGGAGCTCTTCTCGTTGGCCACGTTGGTGGCGATCATCTGCCCGTACATCAGGATCACCATGTACAGGGCGAAAATCATGATATAGGTATAGAAGAAGGTGAAGGACTGGTCCTTGCCCAGCTTCACCGTCTCCACGGAAACCGTGCCGGCAAGGATCTCATCCGCCTTATCCGGCGCCACGCCGTTCTCGATCATCCCGCTGCGGCGCCGCTCCGCCTGCAGCGCGGCGGCCGCCGTACGCGGCGCGGCGTCGTTCATGCCCAGGTTGTCCACATAATAGGTGCAGGCATCCGGCGCTGTGAAGACAAACGCGCACCCGGCCTCGCCGGAGCGGATCTGCTCCTGCGCCTCTTCCGCCGTAATGCCCGACTCCCGGACGTCATACCCGGGGAACACTCCGGCGAACACCTCGCGCATGCGGGCGGTATCCTCCTCCCCGCCCGCGATGATGAGCATCACGGGACGGTCCGCAGAATCGCCTGTGTCTGTTCCGCTTCCCCCGCCCTGCGTAAACCGCGGGAAGGAGAGCATGATGGCGCTGGCCAGCACCAGGAAAACGGTCACCCCGATAATCACTTTATTCTTCAGGTAGCTGCTGAGCTCAAACCCGAATACCGTACGGAACCTGCTCATTTTGTCTCCTCCGCCTCCTGTGTGTATTCAATGAAGATATCGTTCAGGGAAGGCTCGAACACCCGGATTTCGTCCGGGCTGAAATGCTCCACCAGCCGTGCCATGGCCGCCTGCTTTTCCCCGGCGTCCGCCAGGGTGATCTCCAGCAGGTCCCGCTCATAATCCCGGCAGGCATCCCCGTAGGCCGCCCGGATCTCATCCGCCCGGTCGGACCGGACCAGCAGCTTCGTGCGGGGATAGGACCGCCGGATCTCCCGCAGGTTGCCGTACAGCACCCGGCTGCCGTGGTTCAGGATGACAATGTCGTCGCAGAACTCCTCGATGTAGTTCATCTGGTGGCTGGAAAACAGCACGATCTTCCCCTTTTCGATCTGCTCCTTCACAATCTCCTCCAGCATCATGGCGTTCACCGGGTCCAGGCCGGAGAACGGCTCGTCCAGGATGATGATCTGCGGATCATGCGCCAGGGCGGTGATCAGCTGCACCTTCTGCTGGTTGCCCTTGGACAGCGTTTCCAGCTTCTTGTTCCGGTATTCCGCCAGCCCCACGCGCTCCAGCCATCCATCCACGGACCGGGCGGCGTCCGCCCGTTCCATGCCCTTGAGCCGGGCGAAATACACCAGCTGGGTGAAGATCTCCTTTTTCGCGTACAGGCCCCGCTCCTCCGGCAGGTAGCCGATGCGCACCCTGTCGTAGTTGATCGGCTTCCCGTCCAGCGTCACGTTTCCGCTCTCCGGGCGGATCACGTTCATCAGGACGCGGATGGTCGTGGTCTTGCCGGCCCCGTTCCTCCCCAGGAGCCCCAGCGCCTTCCCCGCCTCCGCGGTGAAGGAAACGTTGTCCACGGCTTTCCTCCCGGTATAGGTCTTGCTGATCCCGTTTACCTCGATTGCCATTTTTCTCCTTCTCTCCCCTCGTATATATCCTCCGGGTATCATTCCCGTATAACAGTCCATCATATATATAGACGCCCGGGCTCCCGGTTTGTTACACCATTCAGAATGATTTGTTTGCGTTATTTTCGTTTTTGTTTTGTATTTCCATCACATTCACCTTCTTTTCGCTCTTTTATCGCCCATCGATATAACGGCATCCGATATATCGTAATCGGATTATATCGCCATCCGATATAGATTGTCAACCCCCAAAAACAAAAAAACCGATGAGGGGGATTTCCCCTCACCGTTTCGCTGTCTGTCCGCTTATTCCCCGGCGAAGATAAAACCGGTGCGGTTCCACTTCAGCACCGTGCGGTAGCCCAGGCGGCTGTACCACTTCTCCAGGTGCGTATAGTGGATCCAGGAGATGTCAAAGCCATCCGCGGCCTGCTGCTCCGTGGCCAGCCGCACCATCTCCAGCCCGATGCCCTTTCCGCGGTATGCCGGCACCGTACCGACGCATCCCGGCCCGCCGATCCGCAGGCCGCCGTGCGTCCCCCAGTCGCTCAGGATGCAGAACGCCGCGATTTCTTCCCCGTCAAAGGCGCAGAATACCGGAGTGGTCTCGTGGAAGTACTGCACCCAGTCGTCGTCCACCTGCGCCACCGCCTCCCGCAGCGCCGCGATGCCGCCGCGGTACACGCCGAAGGTGATTCCTTCCGGCGGGCAGTACGCCGGCACCGCCGGACGCTCCTTCCGCAGGTCCATCACCAGCTCGGCGAACGCATATTCTTCCGGCATCTCCCGGATATACCCCTGGTCAAAAAAACCGGGGTGCATTTCATTGAACAGTTTCGCGTAATCCATCTGTGGTTTCCTCCAAAGCACTTTCTCCTTTATATCTGCAGGATACAGGACAGGGACCGTCCCTGTCAATGAACGCGCTTGGCAGGTTCATCCGGGAAATTGCCTCCTGTTGTGGTTTCCATTTGGTAATGTTTGTATCTTTTCGTTTGACATTTGGTAACAAAGCAGGTATGATAGGGATGGAGGTGTGTGCAGATGACCTTAGGAGAATACCTGATCAGCGCCCGCACGGAGCGCGGCGTCTCCCAGCGGGAGCTGGCCGAAAAGTGCGGAATCAGCTCGGCTGAAATCTCCCGTGTGGAATCCGGCAAGCGGCAGAAGCCGTCCCCCACGATCCTGAAGGCGGTGGCCGACGCCCTGGTCATCAGCTATCCCGCCCTGATGGCCCTGGCCGGCTACAGCCAGGAAACCCACGAGGCGGAGCAGACCTTCGAGCAGGTCTTCCGGGATGAGAACGGGGAAATTGTGGACGTTGTCCGCGGCGTGCGGGAAATGCTCTCGAAGGACGCCGCCTGGGCCAATATCGCCTACCGCGTCTCCCATGAGCTCAGCGACCGCGACCGGCAGATCCTCATGGACATGGCCAACGTATACCTGGAGCGCCGCCGCGCCGAAAAGGCAAAGGAAGGCAAGTCGTGAACCCGCGGCTTTCCGCGGAGAGCCTTTTTGTCGTCGGCCGCAGCGTCCGGCGCTTCATCCGGGAATATGACGTCTGTTCCTTTCCCCTGAACTGCTTCCGCCTGCTGGATACCATCCGCGAAAAGCAGCTCATCCGCCTGGATATCCTGGAAACCAGCCGGCTGTCCGCCGCGTTCGACGCCGTGGCTGGATATTTCCCGTCGGTCGACAGCTATGCAATCGTCATGAAGCCGGTCCCGGAGCGCTGGAAGGAGCGTTCCCCGGACCGGCGCTGCAATTTCACCCTGGCCCATGAGCTGGGGCATATTTTCTGCGGCCACCTGGCGATTCCCGGACAGGCGAAATCCCCGGAGGAGCGCCTCCGGGACGACCTGGAGGCGGATGAGTTTGCCGGCCGCCTGCTGATGCCTGCCGGGCTTGTCCGCGCCTGCCGCCCCCGGAACCTTTCCGCCCTGGCGGAAGCCTTCCTCGTTTCGGAGCAGGCGGCCGCCCGGCGGCTGGAAAACCTCGGAAACCCGGATATCTTCACCCCGGTCCGGGGAAACATCTGCCTGCGCTGCGGCCTGCTGTCCGCTCCCGGCGCGGCATACTGCGCCGCCTGCGGCCGGAAATCCGGCCCGGCCCCCGGTGTTCTCCCCGTTCCGTATCCGGCGGCCCCGGCGGATAAAACCGGCCGGGTCACCCGGTGCCCCCTCTGCCGGAATACGGAGTTTTCGGAAAACGCGCGCTTCTGCCGCATCTGCGGCACGCCCGCCTTCAACACCTGCGCCGATGAATCCTGTGCCCGGGCCTGCCATCCCGGGGCCCGCTTCTGCCCGTCCTGCGGCAGTGAAACCGCATACGCCCGCCGCGGGCTCCTGCCGGAATGGAAAGACGTCCGCGGGGCGTTTATCCGCCGGCAGCTCGCAAAGGAGGAGGATGCCGAATGATCTATCCCGGCACGTCCGAAGTGACCGCCGGCGGCCTGGCCCTCCGCTGCCCCGGCTGCGGGAATACAGACTTCCTGCCGGAGAAGGACTACTGCCCCCGCTGCGGGGAAAGCCGCCGCAACCTCTGCCGGCCGAAGGACGGCCTGGCGCCCCGGCACACCTGCCCGCCCGATGCCCGCTTCTGCGAGCAGTGCGGCGCCCCCACGGCCTTCCTCCTGGGCGGCCTGCTGGCGCCGTGGGAGGAAAGCCCGGCTGAAAACTGAACCATTTCTGCCTTCCGGACGGCCTTTCGGCCGCCCGGTTTTTCATTTTCGAAAAAAAATATAAAAAAAATTCCAAAAAGCTGCAAAAAATAGAAACTTTGTGTGTCTTTATTTCTGTAATGACTCCCAGGAGGGATTGGAAAGATGAAAAAAGAGTTCGAGCCTGTCCGTTATGCGTTCCCCGATGGATCTGCCGGAACCGTTCCGGCGGAAGGAAAAACCAGTCCGGAAATGAATGCCGCCGATGTCCGCGCGGATCGCCTCCGCGATGATCCGTACATCAATGACAGCCAGCAGCCGTACCTGTATGTGGATTACAAGCAGCAGCGCCATCTCTACTGCGAAGGCCTGCTGACGATATAACCGCCCCTGCCCTCACCCGTGAAAGGATGGAATGAATTGATGAGCCGCCTGAGCAGCAGTTATTATCTCCCGTCGAAGCGCGGGAAGGAAGAGGACCGTCTTTCGATTCTCTTCCGGAAGACCGTGGGACCGGCCATGTGCGCCCTGGGCCTTTTCTGCGTCCTGATCGTCGCGGAATTCTGCCCGGACCTCACGTCGGGTACGCGCTTCCCGGGCATGGTCCTGGCCGGCATCATGGCCGGGATCGCCGGGCTGTTGTTCTTCCTTCGCGCCGTGCTGCGCAGGTTTTTCTCCAAGTGAGCAGATCCGGCAGCCTGCCGGGGCAGGGATCGGGCGAAAGCCCTGGAGGGGTCCCTGCCTCTTTTTATACCCGGCCTGTCCGCCGAGAAAGGATGATGGTTTCCAGATGCGCCGCCCCAACGGGTTTTACTGGCTGAGAAGCGTCGAGCGCAAGGATGGGCAGCGGATTTACCGCTTCTATCGGGTCGGGGACCTGCTGGTGTGGGTATTCTCACTGATGTTCGCGCTGCTGGTCCTGGGCTTCTTCCCCGGGGTTTTCGCGGGCACGCGGTTCCCGGTCATCCTCTTCGGGGTGATCACAGGCGCTTTTGCCGTGCTGCTGTTCCTCATCCGCCGGATCATCAAAGGGATCCGCGCCCGGCGGGAAACGGAAAATATGGGAAGGAAGGATGACTGAAACTGCCGGGTTTTGCAACCGTGCTGATTCCCATTGCGGCCATGGGCGCAGCTGCCGCCCTGCTGTGCTGGCTCCGCCACCTGATCCGGATGAACCGGACTTCGGAAAATCGGTAAAGCACAGCCCGCCGCGGGAGGCAGATAGCCCTGCCTCCCCTTTTTTATGCCGGATTTTGATATTTTTGTAAAAATGCCGGTATATTTTTGCTGTTTTAATACGTCTATTATATAAAGGGGATTTTGAACCCGGAGGAACCCCGGCGTTTACGCGGGGCGCGGAATGGAGGCCGCGCCGCGGCCGCAGGCGCTGAAGACGTCCTGAAAGGAGAATAACCCGATGAAACATGAAAACAAACGGAACATGAAAGATATCCCAATCAATAAGATCCTATGCCGGCTCCTGGCCGCCGCCGCGGCGCTGGCGCTGCTGCTGGCGGTCATTCCAGGCTTCGGTGAGGGAGCCGAAACCGCCGGCGCGCCGGAACAGGCTGCTCCGTCCGCCGCCCCGGCGGAATCTCTCCTGTCGTCGGAAGCCATCCGGTCTCACTTCTGGCGTGTGCCTGATGAGGAGAAAGGAATCGTGGACGACCTGGTCCCGCTGAATCTCAGCTGTGAGGACAATGGAATCCGGCTGGAAATCATTGCCGGCGCTGTAAAGGAGCAGCAGGCCCTGTTTGTTTATTCCCTGCAGGACCTGGAGGGAAAAATCGATGTTGATTTCGTTTTCCCGATTGTGGATTTTTCCTGCGCTCCTGTCAGAAGTCACGGCACCTATACCTTCCTGCATCACAGCGAAACAGATCCAAAGGTCACTTATATCGCCTTTCTTCAGTTTGACGCTCCGGCTGAACTCCCTGAAAAGATTACAGCCAGCATGTCTTCCCTGCAGGTCGAGCACACGTCCGACCTGTTTATCCAGGGAATGCTGGAAAAATACGGCAGCCGCTCAGATCTTGTGGATGTCCCGGAGATTCTGAAACGGTACCCGAAGAATGATGATCCTGAAAACCCGGAATACTACACCACAGAGGATTACCGGAACGCGGGCGTCAAGGTCCTGGATTACAAAAACCCGCTCTCTGTCCGTCTTCACAAAAACCTCGAACTGAGCGGCATCGCTGTGGCGGACGGGAAGCTGCACGTCCAGGTCCACTACCTGGAAAATGCCCACCGTTCCTGGCCAACTGCCCTCCATTCAATCAGCAGCGTATGGGTGAACTGCGGGTTTAACGGGAATTATATGGACTGGGGGTCCTGGAAAAATTCAGTCTCATGGGCTGTCGACAGGAATGAATATCTCCCGGATTATCAGGAATTCATTTTCCCCTGGAATCCGAAGGAGGGAGACCGGCCGGTAATCCGGGTGCAGATCACCGAAATCGCGAAAGAGATTTTCGGCAACTGGAATATTGGCATCCCGCTGGCGGATGTATGGAAGGGATCTGTCACGCCGGCCGAAGCCGCGGCCTCCGCAGCTAAAGCCGCCCCGGCGGCCGATCCGGCCCCGTATGACTGGCAGGATGAACTCAAAGCCCGCCTCCGCGGCGAACCGGCCGAAATCCGGGATCTTGTGGATAAGCTTGTGCCCCTTCACAGTGTCTGTGAAAGAGAAGGCATCCGGTTCGAACTGATCTCCGCGGCCATCAATGAAACCGCCGGCCTGGCCGTCTATTCAATGGAAGACCCGGAAGGCAGCCGGATCAATGACCTTTCCTACCCGATCGTGAATGTCCTTTCCCCGATTGATGATGGACAGACCATATTCCCGCTGCATTATGACGAAGCTGCCGGGAAAGCCTGTTTCGCCACACATTTTAAGGCAGACGGCAAAAAAGCCCTGGACACCGGCTCCGCCTTCCGGCTGGAGGCACCTTACCTCAATGTATGCCGCCGCACCGGGCAGTCCATCCTGGGCCTGCTGCAGAAATACGGCAGCCGGGCGAAGCTGGTGGAAGTTCCGGAGATTCAGGAACGGTATGTCAAAAGCGACGGCCCCGAAGGCACTGAGTTTTATACCACCGAAGACCTGCGGAAGGCGGGCGTCAGGGTCCTGGACTACCAGGATCCCCTCTCCGTCCGCCTGCACAAAAATCTCGAGCTGAGCGGCATCGGCGTCGTCGGCGGACAGCTCCACGTCCAGGTCCATTATATTGACAATGAGCATTTCAAAGCAGACGGTTCCCGGCGCTGTCCCCGTATCGAGGTTGTAGACGTGTGCCGAACGGTCAACGGCAGGGACGACTGCATACACAGCTGGAACAGCGACATCATATGGAATAGCAATAAGGGAAACTGGGCGGACTTCCAGGAGTTCATCATTCCCTGGGACGAGCTGGCCGGATACCGCCTGGGCATCAAGGTTTACATCACCGAACTGGTGGATGTGGTCAACGGGAACTGGACCGCTGAGGTTCCGGTACAGGATATCTGGGTGGGAGAAAGCGGGCCCGCCGGGGCATAAACCGCTTCTCCCGTGGAGAGCCGGGAGGCAGGGAACGGGCTTCGGCCCTGGAGGAGTTCCCTGCCTCCCATTTTCTCTGTTTTGAGATAACGGGAAACAAATAACCCGGCCGGTTTACTTTTCTTCCTTCTGCTTCGTCTATCCCTGTGAAGGAGGCGAACCGGAATTGGAGGCAACAGGAATGGAGACGTCCATCACCATGACCGGGGAATCCGACCGCACGGAAGCGGTCAACCGGATGGTCATCCAGTATGAAAAGGAAATGCTGAAGCTCTGCTATGTGTACCTGCGGGATATCCACCTGGCGCAGGAGGCGCTGCAGGAGAGCTTCCTTAAGGCATATACCCGGTACCACACTTACCGCGGGGAATCTTCCGAAAAAACATGGCTGACCCATATCGTGGTCAACACCTGCAAAGACTTCCGCCGGTCCGCCTGGTTCCGGCGCCGCGGCTCGGAACTGTGCGCGGACCAGATTCCGGACGCTGTTCCGCCGCCGGATGAGGCCCATATGGACCTGATGAACGCGGTCATGAAACTGCCGGTGAAAAACCGGGAGGTGATCCTGCTGAAATACCAGCAGGGCATGAACAACGAAGAGATTGCCGGGGTGCTTGGCCTGACGCCGATGGCGGTGTCCAAACGGATGCGCCAGGCATATGCCCGGCTGCGGGATGTACTGGAAGGAGATGACCCGAATGACCAATGATGAAAAGCGGGACCGGAAACTGCGCGAAACCTTCGAGCAGTGCCTGTCCGGAATCGATACCCTGCCCTCCCAACGGGCGGAAATCACCAGAAAGCTGTCGGAAGCCCCCGCACACACCGGGCGGATCGCTTTCCGCGCCATCGCCCTCCCGGCAGCGCTGACTCTGCTGCTGTGTGCCGGCATCGGGGTGTTTTCCGGCCTGCAGGGCTCGCAGCCCTATCCGGATCCGCTCAAAACAGACGCCACCCTGGTGGCCGAAAAGCCGCTGCCGACGGACTTCGTCCCGCTGGCCCAGCCGGAAGGCGAAGGCGGAACCGATACCGTCGTGCTCGAAGGAAACAGCGTCACCTGGGATCAGTGGGGCGCGGTCGTGCCCACCGTGGAGCCTGTACCCGAGGCAAATGTCCAGGCGGTCTGGTTTTTCAGCCGGTGGCGGGATCACAAGTGGGCGGAGCTGCTGGAAATGTGCTCCCAGGAATGGCGGGACCGGCAGCCGGACCCGGCCGCCTCGCTGGCGGACCTCACCGGATTCATGACCCCCGATACGCTCGAATTTGACGCAATCACCGGCATCAAAGAAACTGAGGACGCCGGGTATGTCATGAACGTTACGGTCAGTGACATAGAGAAACCCGAAACACAATACATGATCAGCCTGAACGTAAAGAAGGAAAACGGCGGCCTCTGGTATATCAATCCGGATTCCCTGAAGGATTATACTGTCCTGGCTTCGCGGCACCTTCCGGAAACCGCGGAAGAGGAGATCCCGGAGGAAGAGCGGCTCATGCAGGCCCTCGTGCAGGCGGATCCGGTCCTGGCTGCGTCCCTGGTACCGATTGGCTTATCCTGTGAATCTTCCGGTATAAAGCTGGAGATCATCTCCGCCGCATTGTCGAAAGAGGGTGCCCTGGTCGTATACTCGCTGGAGGATCTGGAAGGCAGCCGGCTGACCGGGGATCCCAACCTGGAATTCCCGATACTGTCCCTCGGCCCGTCATATGACGAAAGCTCGTGGAGTACGTACCTGCCTTACAGATATGTGGACCCGGCAGCAAACAAGGTCATCCTTGCAGCATGTACCAGTTTCCTTGAACCGGCAGATCTCACGGATTTTGATCGGATGGCTGCCCTTTCCATGATAAACCTGCGTACCCTGCATGAATTGGAAATCGACCTGATCCCGCTGCTGCGGGAATACGGCGGCCAGCCCCGGGCGCTGACGAGTCCGCCGATCGTGACAAACGGCCACATCCACCGCGTCCCCTGGGACACGCGGTTTACCGATTCACAGATCCGGGACCTGGGCGTCAAAGTCCTGGATCCCGCCAGTTCCCGGGAAATCCCCCTGAGCGATTATGTAATCCTGTCCGGTATTGACCTGGATAAGGACGGAATCCTGCACGTGCAGCTGCGTTATCCAAAGAGTTATGGCTATACTTATCCGACCATCCAATCCGCTTCCGGCATCATCCAGGAGGAAGATTTCATTCAGCCGGACCGGCCTTCCCATCTTTACTGGGACGGAAACAGCCGGGTCCCCGGGCCCTGGTTGGAAGTGCAGCTGAAGCTGAACGGCGAAATCCGGGATGACGCGTCGCTGATCATGACAGCAGACTGTTTTTCAACAGCCGTTTCCGGCACCTGGAGCATTGAGATCCCGACTGAACAGATCTGGGTCAGCACCGGGGAGATCGCGGAAGCGGCGGAAACCCCTGCTGCGGAACCGGAAGAGACCGCTGAAGCCAAAATCATCCCCTACGCGAACACCCGGCTGCTGAAGTGCATCCAGCTGTGGCGTGCGGAAAACTGGCAGGGGCTGCTGGACTTGTGCGTCCCGGCCTGGAAGGAACAGGCCGCTGATTCGCTGGAAACCCTGAAAACCCTCTTCCCGTTCGGCAATCCGGAGATCGTTGATTCAACACCCCTGAAGTCCGGTGAAACGGAATACACCGCCGACTGCATCCTCCGCAGCCGTTCGGCCCGGGAAACCTGGTACCATGCAGCCGTTTCCATGCGGAAGGAAGCCGACGGCCTCTGGTACCTGGACCCGGAAAGCCTGCGGGACTGCAAAGCGATGACTGCGGAAGAAATCCTGAAATTCCGGATGGCGCGGGCGGAAAGCCGAAGGGACTATTATTTCCCTTCTGCCGATGCCGGTACCGTAACCAGTTCGGATCCTATGTCCTTCATTAAAAGCAATCATCCTTCGCTGGTAGATTCCCTGGTTCCGCTTGGCCTCACCTGCGAATCGGACGGTATCCGCCTGGAAATCATATCTGCCGCCATTCAGAAAGAAGGATCCCTGATCCTCTATTCGCTGAAGGACCTGACGGGAGACCGCGTGGGCCGGCATGAGGAATATGCTCCCTGGCTGCATATCAGCGGTGTCGATTATCCTATGGACGGCTGGTCGGTTTCGTACCTGGAACAGGATGCTGAAGAGCACTACGCCAGCTACGCGATGTATATCCCGGGTGATCAACTGTATAACATCGAAGGAAACCTGAATTGCAGCCTGAGCAGGGACCTGCTGTTCTACAAGGAGAAAGAAGTCGACCTGCTGCCGCTGCTCCGGAAGTATGAGGACCGAACCTGGAAACTGGTGGATCTGCCGGAGAATGCAATACCGTTCCCGGATTATCCTGAATATAGGAAGTATGCAAAAGAGATGGACATCAAGGTGCTCGACAGTACCGATTCGCTGGATATTCCGATTGCCGAAAACGTAACGCTGGACGGAATCGGTTATCCTGAAGACGGCCGGCTGCACATCCGGATGCATGTGATCAACAACGGCAAGCTGGCGGACAGCAGCGGCTATGAATACCGTCCGATCTTCAACGTTTCCGCCTGGAGACCGTTTGAAGAATATAATCCTTCAGAAGAGGTATCCGTTATCGAATGGGCCACCGATGAAGACGGAGCAGAAAGCTGGGTCGAATATGCCTACCGGTGCACGCGTGAATCCCTCAACAAGGAGGGACTGAAAGCAGCTGTCTATATCACCAGCAGTTTCGCGCACGGTCCCTGGAAGATCGAAATCCAGGCGGACAGCTTGCGGAAATAAAAAAAACCATTTCCCTGCCCCGCGGCCGGCGCCGCGGGGCGCCTTCCGTTCCCGGGGACCGGAAATTTGAATAAAATTTCAAAATCGTATATGATTCGGTTTACTTCTTCTTCCAGATTGCGTCTAATCCGGGTGAAAGGAGTGAGAAAGGACTTTGGAGGCAGCAATGACAGCACCGATTACGGATACCCGCACAGAGCAGGTCAGCCGGATGGTGGTCCAGTATGAGAAGGATATGCTGATGCTGTGCTTTGTCTACCTGCGCAATATGGACCTCGCGCAGGAAGCACTGCAGGAAAGCTTTCTCAAGGCCTATACCCGCTTTGATACCTTCCGCGGGGCGTCTTCCGAAAAGACGTGGCTGACACGGATCGTCATCAACACCTGCAAGGATATCCGCCGGGCGGCATGGTTCAGGCACCGGAGCCTGGAGATCTCCGCGGAACTGCCTGGCGCCGTCCTGCCCCCCGATGAAACCCACATTGACCTGATGGACGCAATCCTGAAACTGCCGCTGCAAAGCCGCGAGGTCATCCTGCTGAAGTATGACCAGGGGCTGAACAACGAGGAAATCGCCGGCCTGCTCGGCCTGACACCAATGGCGGTTTCCAAGCGGATGCGGAAGGCCTACAGCCTGATGCGGAATATCCTGGAAGGAGGAGAAAAAAACCATGAGTGAAAACAAACAGGATCAGCTGATCCGTGAAACCTTTGAGCAATACCGTGCCGGAATCGGCTCCATGCCCTCCCAAAGGGCGCAGATCCTCCATAAGCTGGATGAAAAGCCTGCCCGCAGCTACCGGCCTTACTACCGGCTCGCCGCGGTCGCCGCGGCGCTGGTGCTGCTGCTGGGTATTGGCGTTCCGGTCCTGTCCGGAAACGGCTTCCTGGCCGGCCATCCGGACCAGGTCCGCACCACCGGGGACCTGGCCGCCGTCCAGCCCGAACCTACCGGTTTTGTCCCCCTGGCCCAGCCGGAAGGAACGCCGGAAACAGCGGTGCAGCCTGAACCGGAAGTAAGCCTGAATTACCACACCTGGATTGATTCCATGGATCGGGATCTCATGGACGCCCTGGTTCCGGTGAACCTCAGCTATGAAAAATCCGGAATCCGCCTGGATGTGCTCCAGGGCGCAGTCACGGAAACCGAAGCCCTGCTGGTGTATTCCGTTGAGGACCTCGAAGGCGGCCGGATCAATGAACGCACCTATAATCCGGTGTACCCGGACATCGGCAGCTTTGACAGCTATGAAAACGTCCTGGCCGAATATGATGAAGCCGGTAACCGGTGCACTTACGGCATCCACGTCCGGTATAAGGACCTGGCACACTGCCTGGACGGTCCTGTTTTCCCGCTGAACATGTCGTACCTGGATGTGACCGAATCCAAAACCGCTGTCATGCAGGTAAATCCGGACAGCAGTGAATCCCCTGCCCTCGTGGCCATGCCGGAGCAGGCGGACTGGTACGCTGAAAACACCGAAAAGCCGGACCTTAAGGTAATGGATTATTCCAGCCCGCAGGACGTCCCGCTGGGCACCCATGTCCGGGTCAGCCAGGCCGGGGTGGTAGACGGACAGTTCCGCGTGCAGTTCCGCTATGTGGACACCGCGCCTGTTCCGCTCAATGGAAACTCGGAATACGCTCCGTTCGTGGATGTGGCTGTATCCCTCGAAAACCAGCCCGGATATGACCAGCATTACCGGTGGGACGCAGACGGCGACGGAGATACGGATTTTGAGGAATTCGTGTTCACCCTCAACGGCAAGCCGGCCGGGGCCCTGGAATACCGGGTGGACCTCACCGAAACCGCACAGGTGCTGAATGCCGGCTGGAAAGTCGAGATTCCCCTGACGTGTATATGGACGGGTGAAGCGTCTTATTCGGAAATCTCGCGCAGGATTGAAAAGGAGAATATCCCCGATTATGTAAAGGAAAACTATCCCCAGTTCAACGACTGCCTGGTCCCGGTCGACCTCAGCTTTGAGGACCAGGGAATCCGGATGGATATCATCTGCGGCGCAGTCACAGAAAAGGAAGCCCTGTTTGTGTATTCCGTTGAGGACCTGGAAGGCGCCCGGATCATGGAAAGTGTGTCCGCCCGTCCGGTTCCCGATTCAGATCTCCCGGTGCGCGCAGCCTATACGCAGCTGGCATATGACGATCCGGTCGGCCGGTATACCGGTGTGGTCCATTACAGATATAATAACCTCTCCGAAATCAGCCGGAACGGTGAAATCGGGCTGGCCATCTGCGGCATCCAGAACCTTCACAGTGAAACCTGGCACCTGGAAAACCTGCTCCGGGAGTATGACGGCCATGCCGACCTGGTGGACCTGCCGGTGCTGCTCGAGTACAAGGTGAAAAACAATTTCGGCGGGAATATCCGGTATTACACCAACGAGGATTACCGGAAACTGGGCCTGAAGATCCTGGAAAGCGGTGAAGAGCTGGAGCACCTGGGCGACGGCATCCGCGTGAGCGCGATCGGCACGGCGGAAGGAATGCTCCATCTGCAGCTGAAATATATCGGTGAGAGTGATGAGTACGCATCCAGGACAGTCCAGGTGTCCTGCAATGAGTGCGGCACCGATGCGGACCTTCCCGCCTGGACCCGGCCGATGGCATGGGATACAAACAGCGACGGGATTGCGGACTTCGAGGAGTATGTTTTCCCCTGTGATCCGGAAGCCCTGGAAAATCTCCGGCTGGAAGTGACGGTCACAGAAGCCGATCCCGCAATTGAAGGGGAATGGATCGTCCAGGTTCCGCTGGCCCGGTTTCCTTTCCTGGATACCTGAGTCCCCCTGATACCTGTACAACCCCGGGAGGCAGGGAAATGAATTCCCCGCCTCCCTTTTTTCGTGCTTTTGGGTCCCCAAACGCTTGTTTTTCTTGACAATGCGGGCTCCCGCGATATAAAATACCCTGTTGTGTTTTCCGCCCGGTGGCGGAAGCGCCAGAAGACTTCAGGAGGATCCGTATGCTGCCAGCGAACGATACAGCCGAATTCCGCGCCATGCTCCATGAGCAGGTGGAAAAACGCCGCACCTTTGCGATCATTTCCCACCCCGACGCGGGTAAAACCACCCTGACCGAAAAGCTGCTCCTGTACGGCGGAGCGATCCGCAGCGCCGGCAGCGTCAAGGCCCGGAAAACGGACAAGCACGCGACCTCCGACTGGATGGAGATTGAAAAGCAGCGCGGCATCTCGGTCACGAGTTCCGCCATGCAGTTCATCTACGACGGGTACCGGATCAACATCCTGGATACCCCCGGCCACCAGGACTTCTCCGAGGATACCTACCGGGTGCTCGTCGCGGCGGACGCGGCGGTCATGCTGCTGGACGCGGCCAAGGGCGTGGAAGCCCAGACCATCAAGCTGTTCAAGGTCTGCCGTATGCGCAACATCCCGATTTTTACCTTTGTCAACAAGATGGACCGGGCCGCCAAGGATCCCTTCTCCCTGATGGAGGAGCTGGAGCAGGTGCTCGGCATCCGTTCCTGCCCCATCAACTGGCCCATCGGCGTGGATGGGGACTTCCAGGGCGTCTACCACCGGGATACGAAGATGGTGGAACTGTACACCGGCGGGGACCACGGCAAGAAAATGGTCGAAAAGACCGATATCGCCATCGATGATCCCGCGCTGGAAAAGGTGCTGGAGAAGCACTACCGCGACCGCCTGCAGGAGGAAATCGAGCTGCTGGACGAAGCCGGCGATGAGTTTGACCTGGAGAAGGTCCGCGCCGGGGAGCTGACACCCATGTTCTTCGGCTCCGCGGTCACCAACTTCGGCGTCGAGCCGTTCCTGGACCGCTTCCTTTCCTTCACGCCGCCGCCCCTGCCCCGGGAAAGCGACCAGGGCCTGATCACGCCCGAGGAGCCTTTCTTCTCCGGCTTCATCTTCAAGATCCAGGCCAACATGAACCCGGCGCACCGCGACCGCCTTGCCTTCATGCGCATTGTGTCCGGCGCCTTTGAAAAGGGTATGGAAGTATGGCACAGCGGCACCGGCAAGCCGGTGGCCCTGAAGCAGCCCCAGCAGTTTATGGCGGACGAGCGGGAAGCCGTGGAGGAGGCATGGGCAGGCGACATCATCGGCCTGTTCGACCCCGGGATATACCGCCTGGGCGACACCCTGTCCACCGGACCCAAGCTGCACTACGCCAACATCCCGGTGTTCGCGCCGGAATTCTTCAACCGCGTCCGCCCGCTGGACAGCATGAAGCGCAAGCAGTTCCAGAAGGGCATCAGCCAGCTGGCGGAGGAAGGCGCCATCCAGACCTTCATCCGCACCGAGACGGGCCGCGAAGAATTCATGGTCGGCGTCGTCGGTGTGCTGCAGTTTGAAGTGCTCGAGCACCGGCTGCGAACGGAGTACCAGACGGAAATCGTCATGGAAGGCATGCCCTTCCGGTATGTCCGCTGGGTCGTGAAGACGCCCAAGCCCGTGGAGGACCTGAAACTGACCTCCACATCCGGCCGGGCGAAGGACAGCCACGGCCGGGACGTGCTGCTCTTTGAAAACGAATGGAGCATCCGCCTCGCCTGCGAAAACAACGAAGGCCTGGAGCTGAAGGAAACCTCCGATAGGTAAAATACTGATTATTCAATAAGGGGAAAGAGTTCAATCATCAAAAAATGATTGTCCGAAGGTCCAGGGCGATCGGAAAGCCCTGGTCGTGCCCGCAGGCACGAAACCCCTGATAGGTAACCTGGATTTATAAGGAGAGATAAATCAATTTATGGTACGTGAAGATATCCGCAATATCGCCATCATCGCCCACGTCGACCACGGCAAGACCACCCTGGTCGACCAGATGCTCAAGCAGGGCGGCGTATACCGTGAAAACCAGCAGACCGTGGACCGCGTCATGGACTCCAATGACCTGGAGCGCGAGCGCGGCATCACCATCCTGAGCAAGAACACCGCGGTGCACTACAGCGGCCACAAGATCAACATCGTCGACACCCCCGGCCACGCCGACTTCGGCGGCGAGGTGGAGCGCGTGCTGAAAATGGTCGACGGCGTGCTGCTGCTGGTGGACAGCTTTGAAGGCCCCATGCCCCAGACCCGCTTCGTGCTGAAGAAGGCCCTGGAGCTGAAGCTGAAGGTGCTGATCGTCATCAACAAGGTGGACCGCCCGGACGCCCGCTGCGACGAAGTCGTCAATGAGATCCTGGACCTGCTCATCGACCTGGATGCCGATGAATCCACCATCGAGAATCCGATCCTCTACGTCTCCGCCCGCAAGGGAACCGCGACGCTGGACCTGGAGACCCCCGGCACCGACCTGCGCCCCCTGTTCGACGCGATCCTGAAGTACATCCCCGCCCCGGAAGGCGATGCGGAAGGCCCTGCCCAGGTGCTGATCTCCACCATCGACTACAGCGAGTATGTGGGCCGCATCGGCGTGGGCCGCATCGTGCGCGGCACCTTCACCGAAGGCATGAACGTCGTGCACACGAACCTGGAAACCGGCGTCACCAGCCCCGTATGGCGGCTGGGCGGCCTGTTCCAGTATGACGGCCTGAAGCGGGTGAACGCTTCCGAAGTCAAAATGGGCGATATCGTGGCCCTGTACGGCGCCGAGGATATCTCCATCGGCGATACGGTATGCGATCCTTCCTGCGTGGAAGGCCTGCCTTTCGTCAAGATTTCCGAGCCCACCGTCACCATGACGTTCTCCGTAAACGACAGCCCCTTCGCCGGCCGGGAAGGCCAGTACGTCACCAGCCGTCACCTGCGTGCCCGCCTCATGCGGGAGCTGCAGACGGACGTCTCCCTCCGGGTGAACGACACCCAGAGCACAGACTCCTTCGAGGTCTGCGGCCGCGGTGAACTGCACCTGTCCATCCTCATCGAGAACATGCGCCGCCAGGGCTACGAGTTCGCGGTCAGCAAGCCCCGCGTCATCTACAAGACGATCGACGGCATCAAGTGCGAGCCCGTCGAGCGCCTGATCGTCGATACGCCCCAGGCATCCGCCGGCGCCGTCATTGAAAAGATCGGCCGCCGCCGCGGCACGCTGGAGCACATGAGCGGTTCCGACCGCGTGCGCCTGGAGTTCCTGGTTCCCTCCCGCGGCCTGTTCGGCTACCGCAGTGAATTCATGACCGACACCCGGGGCGAAGGCATCATGTCCTCCGTGTTCGAGCGCTACGAGCCCGTGAAGGGCGATATCCCGCACCGCAACGCCGGCGCCCTCATCTGCTTTGAAACCGGCGTCACCACCAGCTACGGCCTGTTCTACTCCCAGGAGCGCGGCACCCTGTTCATCGGGGCCGGCGAGAACGTCTACATGGGACAGATCTGCGGCCAGAATGCCCGCCCGGGCGACCTGGTGGTCAACGTCTGCAAGCAGAAGCACGTCACCAACATGCGCAACGCCTCCGCTTCGGAAGACGCCATGCGCCTGATCTCCGTGCACCCGCTGACGCTGGAGGAATGCCTGGAGTTCATCGATGACGATGAGCTGCTGGAAATCACTCCCCAGAACCTGCGCATGCGCAAGCGCCAGCTGGACCACTCCCTCCGCGCCAAGGCCCGGAGCAAGGGTGAAGAGATCGTGTAACCTGCCTGCCCAAAAGGGAATCGGCTGAATCAGCCGGTTCCCTTTTTTCGTTCCTCCGGAATCTCTTTTCCCTGTTTTCTATGCCATGATCTGTTCTGATTCATCAGTAGTATATCCATGGGCCGGTTCCGGATATACATTTCGGAAAACGTTTCAGAAACTGGGCTTCGCAGATTTATATTGCGTCAAATATAAATATCTGCTATGATGGTTCATATCATAACAGCATAACTGAAAGGAGCTGACCCTCAATGAAAAAAACCATCGCACTGACACTTTCCATTGTCCTCGTCCTTGCTTCCCTTTCATGCTTTGCCCAGGCCGAAGAGGGGCCGAAGTTTGTCACCATTCAGGAATGGATGGATGCCAAGGGAGAATGCGGCGACTGCATGCTGCTGCTGAAAGTCATCCAGGTGCTCAATCCCGTGGTTGCCCTGGCAGCAGATGAAACCGGAACGGTCAACCTTTTCTCAGGAGCCAATGATCCCGAATCCTTCGTTGCCTTCTTCGATGAGGAAAAAGGGATGCTGGACGGCTATATCCTGGTGATTGCAAACCCGAAATACAACCCGTATGAAGGCACCATTGAAATGGCAAACTGGACCCTGCTGCGGATTCTCCCGAACCTGGAAGCGGAATAAGCCGCATACCGTCATCGGGCGGTCTGGGTCCGGAAATCACAGCAGGTAGAGCAAACAGGGAGCGGATCAATCCGCTCCCTGTTTGTTATATTATTCCGCCATTATTCCCCGAACAGTTCCGCCGTCCGTTCCATCCGGCCTGCCACCTTCACGCCGAAGGGGCAGCGGCTCTCACAGCCGCGGCAGCCGACGCATTCGCCCGCGTGGTGTTCCAGGGAAAGGTAGTGCTGCTTCAGGGATTCCGGCACCTCCGGCTGCATCACCGCCAGGTCGTACAGCTTGTTCACCATGGCGATGTCGATATCCATCGGGCAGGGCTTGCAGTGGCCGCAGTAGGTGCATTCCCCGCCCGCGAACGTATGCTTCGGGGCGTTCGCCAGCACGCTCGCGTAGTCCTTTTCGCTGTCATCCGCGGTCTCATAGGCTACAGCGGCGTCCACCTGGTCCGGCGTATCGTATCCGCACAGGACAGAAGCGACGCCCGGTTTGGTCAGCGCGTAGTGGATGCACTGCACCGGCGTCAGCGCCGTGCCGAAGGGCGACCGCGCCGCGTCAAACAGGCGCCCGCCCGCATACGGCTTCATGCAGGTGATCCCGACGTCCTGCTGCTCGCAGACTTTGTACATTTCCACCCGCACCGGGTCAACCCCGCTGAGGTCGTCCGCATAGCGTCCGGCGAAGTAATCTTCAATGTCATCCGTCGGCGGCATCAGGTCAAAAGCCGGGTTGACGCTGAAGAGGATCATCTCCACCAGTCCGCTTTCCGCGGCCTTCCGGGCGATCACCGGGTTATGGGTGGACAGGCCGATGTGCCGGATGGTTCCCTTCGCTTTCAGCTCCGTCACATAATCCAGGTAGAGACCCGGACGGGAAACCAGCTCCCAGTCGCTTTCCTGGTCCACATAATGGATCATGCCCAGGTCGATATAATCCGTTTTCAGCCGGGCCAGCAGGTCCTCAAAGGCAATCCGGCACTGTTCCACATCCCGGGTGCGGGTGTACTGCCCGTTCTGGTAGGTAGAGCCAACATGCCCCTGGACGTACCACCCGGCCCGGTCTTCCGCGATCGCCTGCCCGATGATATCCCGGGATTTCGGGTCCGGCATCCAGCAGTCCACGATGTTGATCCCCTTGCTGTGGGCATACTTCATCAGGGCGACCGATTCGCTCTCCTCATGCCGTTCCAGCCATTCCCCGCCGAAGCCGATTTCACTCACCATCAGGCCGGTTTTTCCAAGGCGCCTGTACTGCATATTGTTTTTTCCTCCGGATCGTTTTTCTGCTTCAAGTATAGCCTTCTGCCGCCCGCCTGTCAAAGCAAACCGGATAAGGAAACCGGCCCGGGAATCTCTCCCGGGCCGGATCAGGTTCTGTTCCTTATTGGGCTTGTTCCGCCAGTGCGAAAAGGTCGGGGACGATGATTCCCTCCTGTATGCACTGTTCTTCGTTCCAGGCTGCCCAATCGGCATACAGCTCCCGGAATGTTTTGCCGAACACGGTTTCCAGGTGTTTCGGGTCGGCCGTCCAGCTGCCGAAGACCGTCTCTCTCCCATAGGTGTCCACGAGGTAGGCCATTATTCCCGCAGCCTCATAATAGGAAATCATATCCGGCGTCAGGCGGCCCTGGAGATCTTCCGTCCGCGTCATCCACTGGTTCCGGACGTCAAAATACCTTTCGCCGATAACGTATCCGCGCGTATAGAATATGCCCCACACCATGTAGGCCCGCCGGGGATCCACGCAGTTCTCCGTTTCGTCCCATATCGCTTCCCGCATTTCCGGCGGATCGAGTGTAAAATCCCTGCCCATGTTCACAGAACGTGCGAGGCGGTTTTTGCACACGTAATGCGTGACATAGTCGGCGACGCTTTCCGCCCAGTAATACGGCGGCGTCGCGGGATCCGCACAGTGCATGGTCAGGTAGTGCACATATTCATGCTGCAGCGCGGTGCACGCTTTTTCCCACCCATTGAACAGCCGGATTTCATTTCGGTTGCCGTCGTAATACGCCCATGCGATAAACGAAAGCTCCCCTTTGTTGCAGAAATCCGTGTAGATGTCAATCGGTGGGATCTCATCGAAAATATATCCTTCCAGTGCCGCCCGCGCGTCGGCGAAGTCGGCCTCCGCCAGGCCCATGACCGCGTACAGGCCTTCGTAGTAAGCATCCTCTCCCAGCAGTTCAATATCCGCTTTGGAGATATGCCATACCGCCGACGGCGTCCGGATCAGGTACGGATAGCTCACGGCATCCCGTGCGGTGTTTTCCTCCTTCACGTACCCGGCTTCTTCCGCGCCGGCAGTCAAAACCGCCGAAAGCAGCAGAACCGCCAGCAGCAATGAGATTATCCGTTTCATCCTGATGTCCTCCTTCTCCGTTCGTTTCTGTTTCTCCGGATCTTGTTCCGGTATATTACCGTTCCAGGATTTCCTTCAGGCAGTCCTTCAGCCGCTGTTCGCCTTCCGCTCCCAGCTGTTCATGGGAATAATCCAGGTATTCCCGGCTGATCCAGGTCCGGTAGATTTCCGCCATGTCCGGGGCCAGCGCCCCGATCAGGTACTCGTCAAAGCACAGCACCTGGTATTCGGAGACGTCATGGGATCCGTCCGCCATGAGGATATTCCGGTTCATCAGCGGGTCGGTGACCCCGTGGGTGCATTCATGCAGGTACTGCAGGAAGCAGCCGGCAATCTCCTCATCCTTTTCCGGGAAGGTCAGGTAAACCGTGATTCCGTCCGGCTGGAAAAAGGCCCGGCCGTTCTTCTGCAGGCTGTAGGAGAAGAGAACCTTCGCAGTGCCGGCGGCTTTGTCCAGGAACGGGGCAAAACGGGCCGCCAGGGCGCTGAACCGGTCGTATACCTTCTCCTTCCGTTCCGCCGATTCGGCGTGGTGCTGTTCCCACCATTTGTAGAACGGGCCGGATACCCGTTCGCAGATTTCCAGCAGCGGATCCACGAATCGGCTCATATCCTCTTCCGTCAGCTGTCCGCAGGATGCCAGCCCTTCCCGGAGATGCCGGATGTTGTCCGCTGCCAGCGGGAAAAAGTTGATGATATTCAGGCGGTCAAAATGTTCCTGGTAGTATTCCGTCAGCCGCTGGGGAACCTGCGGGGAAACGCCCAGCTCCCCCGCCATCTGCGCCACATATTCCGCGTCGTACACGTCCGCGGCGCAGTCCAGCGGCATGTGGGCAAGCAGGTAATAGAACAGATCCGCAAAGCGGTTATATCCAAAGTTGGTCTTCCGGGGTCCTGTTGTCGGGTCCATAGAAACTTATCCTTTCGATTTATCCGGTTTAATGATATCATATAGCCATACACAGCGTCAAAACAGGGCCAAAACGGCAAAATAGAACCGGTTAATCCACCGGGCCTTTTCTTATTGCGTTATTCAAACGCCGCGCTCCGCGCGTAATATACATCGTCCTGCATGTATACAATCATCCACTTGTCACTGTACTCCAGCCGGACAATGTTCGCAGGTTCGCCTTCATGGAGCACCGCAATCGGCTCACCGGTTTCCGACGGCCGGCGGTACAGGGGCGCTCCGTCCGGCGCGTTCTTCACAACGGCCTGCTTTGTCAGGTCCGCCAGGGAAAGCGGCATCTCTGCCAGGGAAAATTCCTCGATTCCGAATTCATGCGTCTTCCACGGCTGCACACCGATGGTCTCCCGGAAAGAGCCGCCGTAATAACTCAGTTCAAAGTCAAAATCCCGGAGGTAATTCATAATGATCGTCCGGTAGATCCGGCCGTCAGCCGTATCCTCTCCCGGCAGCTCCAGGTACCTGAAGTAAGAATTGTACGTGTCGCTGAGATCCAGCTCCAGCGTATATCTCCGATCCTGTCCGTCCGCGTAGTCAAACCAGATATACAGGGTTTTACTTTCACTGCTGATATTCTCATCCATGGAAAAATCATACATCCGGAAGCCGTCCCGGGAGACTGCCTTGTCGCTGGCCAGCTGGAATTTCCAGTCCTTGCCCTTCTTCCGCAGGATCACCAGGTGCGTTTCCCCGTCCTTTTCGGCCACGATGGGATAGATACTGACCCGGCGCAGGAACGTTTTGGAGGACGTGTTGGTTTCCGTCTCGCAGGGGCCGGGCTGGTACAGCGTCCAGCCCTTGTATCCGTTATTTTCCAGGATTTTGACCAGGGTTTTATTGGACAAAGGCGTACGCCGTTCTTCTTTTTCCACGGACGCATACGCGCAGGATACCAGCATGCAGAGCGCAAAAAGCAGGGCGCAGATCCTTTTCATGGTTGTTTTCCGTCCTTTCCCGTTATGTGTTCCCAGATATATAGACGAATCCGGGCGGCAGTTTGTTGCCGTTTTCCGGTAATATTCCCGGAAACAAAAACAGGAGAGCAGCTGTGATCCGCTCTCCCGTCATCTTCGGGTCGATTATTCTGCCGGAACCGCTTCGGTCTCTTCGGCCGGTTCAGCAGTTTCCGGTTCGGCCGCCAGGGCCGCCTCGTCAATCTTCCAGTCCTCGCCGGCTTCGGTCCATACGACCTCGGACTCGGCAACCCACTTCTCCTGCAGCGCGTCAAACGCCGCCTGGATCTTTTCGCTCTTCAGGTCCGCGCGCAGTTCTTCCTTCAGGGCATCGGTGAGTTCCACCGCGCCGCCGGGGATATCCCGCAGGTAGTGCAGGATGTGCACGCCGAACTGGCTCACGATGGGATCGCTGACGTCGCCGACCTTTTCCAGCGCCGCGGCGCCGGCGGTGAAGTTCTGCTCAAACATGATGCTGGAGGGATGCACCGCGTAGCCCTTCGTGCGGTTTTCTTCCGCCTGCATGCCCGGGTCCGTGCCGTACTCGAGGATCAGGTCCTCAAAGTTCGCGCCGGCTTCCAGCTTCGCGTTGATCTCATCCACCGTGTCCTTCACGCTGTCCAGGATCGCCTGCTTCGCCGCTTCCACCATTTCGGGGGTCACGGGTTCTTCCGGCTCGGCAGTGGGTTCCGGTTCCGCAGTGGGTTCCGCGTCTGTTGCTTCAACCGTTTCGGGGGCGACTTCTTCCTTGGGCTCGTTCTGCTCTTCCAGCTTCGCGGCCAGCTCCTGCCACTTGTCCAGCAGTTCCTGTTCCACCTTCAGCAGGATGTGGGTGATGCCCCGGTAGCCTTCCGGGAAATACTTGAAATCATATCCGTAGTACTGGCTGTAGAACTCGTAGGCCTGCACCAGCTCATCGCTCATCTGCTCGGGGGTCTTTTCCTCCCCTTCTTCCGGCTGGACCATCTGGTTCAGGAAGGTTTCATCCTCCGCCACGATGGTTTTGAAGTGATCCTCCACTTCCTGGTCGGTCACTTCGATGCCTTCCTCGGCGAGTTTCTGTCCGCGGTCGTAAACCGCGTTCAGGCGGGTATACATCATGGCCTCTTCCACGTAGCTCTCTTCGGTATATCCGTAGTTTTCCAGGATATACGCCAGCGTGTCGGCCTTCGCCGCCGCCTTTTCCTCATCGGTGGCATCGGCGCCCACGCCGTACTGGCTCTGCATGAAGTCCGCCACAATGCTCTCCCAGCCCGCGCGGGCTTCTTCCCGGCCGGCATTCAGTTCCTCTTCCGGAACGCTGTTACCCATCTCGTTCAGCTTCTGGGCCATGGCCACATAGCGAATCGCGTAATCCATCGCGTACTGCTGGATCATCACGGCATATTCTTCCGAGTCCTGGCCGGCCTGGTAGGTCAGGTAATCCTGCCATACCCGGTACTCCTCGCTGCTTTCCCGCAGCTCCTGGCCGTTCACGGTGACCAGTACGGGATCTTCAGCGCTGCCTTCCGCCAGCGCGGCCGCGGAGATCAGCATCATCAGGGCTGTCAGTACGGCAATTATCCGTTTCATCATCTTTGTTTCCTCCGGTTTTCAACTGGGAAGGCGCAGCCTTCCTGATGCAAGCATTATACATGATCTGAAACGGAAGTTCAACGAGCCGTTTGTAAACTTCCCGTGAATTCTGTCTTTATCGCCGGCCGGAAACGTGATATACTGAACAGGATGCAGATCAAACGCATGGGAGGAATAGCATGGCAGTTTATCATCGGATTATGCTCAAGCTCAGCGGTGAAGCGCTGAAGTCAGACCGTGACCTGTTTGATTTTGAAAAGGTAAACCGCACAGCCGGAATCATTAAGAAAATCCACGATATGGGCGTGGAAGTCGGCATCGTCATCGGCGCCGGCAATATCTGGCGCGGCCGCCAGGGCCCCGCGGCCAACATGGACGCCGTTACTGCGGACCAGATGGGCATGCTGGGCACCGTGATCAACTGCCTGTGCGTTGCGGACGCCCTCCGCCATGCCGGACTGGACGCCGTGGTCCAGAGCGCTGTGGACATGAACCGCTTCGCGGAGCCGTTCAACGCCATGGCTGCCCGCCGCCACCTGTCCGAGGGCCGCGTGGTCCTCTTCGCCTGCGGCACGGGCAATCCGTTCTTCTCCACTGACTCCGGCGTCGCCCTGCGCGCCGTGGAGATGGAAGTGGACGCCATCCTGATGGCCAAGAACATCGACGGCGTGTACACCGCCGACCCGATGAAGGATCCCACCGCCACCCTGATCAAGGATATCACCTACACCGAAGCCCTGAAGCGCGGCCTCAAGGTGATGGACGCCGCCGCCTTCGCCCTGTGTGCGGAGAACAAGGTGCCCATGCTGCGCGTGTTCGGCCTGGACGATCCCGACAACCTGATCCGCGTGCTCGAGGGCAGCGACATCGGTACCTTCGTCCATCCCTGATCCATCCCTTTCCGGTTATTTCATCCGCGATGCCCGATCATGCCATCGCGGATTCTCTTTATCATCTTCTTTTTACGTGAGGTGCCCCATGGAAAACCTGTTTGAAACCGCGCGCCTTTCCGTCCGGAAATTCCGGGACGAAGACGCCCGGAAGCTGTATGAAAACCACATGGACGACGAGGTCCGCCGCTGGTTCCCGAATGAGTGCTACGCCGACGAGGCGGAAGCCCTGGACGCCATCCGCTTCTACGCGGACTGCGTGGACAACGGCCGCCTGCCCTACGTCCTCGGCGTCGTGCTGAAGGAAACCGGGGAGCTGATCGGCGACACCGGCATCAGCGAGGTGGAAGGCCGGCCGGATGAAGCGGAAATCGGCTACTGCATCGGCCGCGAATACCGCGGCAAAGGATATGCCGCCGAGCTGGTGGAGGCGGCCACCCGGTTCATCGCCTCCCGCTTCGGCATCCGGGTGATGCACGGGCGTGTGGTTCACGGAAACGAAGCCTCCGCCCGGGTGCTGGAAAAGAACGGCTACCGTTTCGCCGAAGAGGAGTTCGGCGCGGAGGACGACCCGTACGGAAACGGGATGCTGGTGTACAAAAAGGAATGCTGAAAAGACGGACGACAGGAGTTCCTGCCGTCCGGTTTTTTCTTTTGTCTCCTTATCCGGAAATCTTCCCGCGGATGATTTCCAGCGCTTTGTCAAAAACAGGATCCTGTCCTGCCTGGAAACCCTCAACTGTCGGGAGGACCCGGATATCCGGGGAAAACCCTTTGTTGTAGATATCCTCCCCGTCCTGGGCAATGCACCTGCGTGTGCAGATCCGGAAGAATCCGCCGCTTTCAAGCCGCTCACACAGGGGCTGGCCGCTGGTGCCCGCGGTATTGTTCCCGATGAACACCGCGTCCGTGTACATTTTCATCACGTCGATGAAATCCTCCGCCGCGGAAACGGTATATTCATTCATCAGGACGGCGACGGGGCCCTCCAGCTTTCCGGGCGTTTCGGCATGGACCGTATTCCCTTCGTCCCGGGTGTAGAATGTATTCCTTCCCATCCGGTAGAGCTTCAGGTTCCATGCCTCGTTTTCGAATTTCGCCTGTGCCTCCCCCGGCGTCAGGTCCCGGAAATCCTCCCGGTTCATGGCCCATGCCTTGTACGTCGGCTCATACACCTGGGTTTCCGCGAAACAGCTCCGGAATTCCCCGCCGATAAACAGCGCCGCGATTTTGTCGGCATTCCCGCTGTTCCCGCCGGTGTTTCCCCGGACGTCGATGATATATCCCTTCGCGTTTTTCAGTTCGTCGAAGCAGGCATAAATCTTCTCCGGCATGGAATCATCCATGAACGAAACCATCCGGATCACCGCGATCCCGTCATCCGTAACCCGGACCTGATATGTATCCGAGCCGCTGACCTGCCGCAGGCCATCCTCCGCCCGGGCGGCATACTCCGGCTTGTGCCATGTGATTTTCGACGGGTCTTCCCTTTCCAGCCGGATATCGAACGGCTTGCCGTCCTTCTCAAATGTGTATACCGCGCTGCTTCCGCGCCGGCCGGTCATGATCTCGCTGGCCGCCGTAATCCCGCAGGCGTCCCCGTGCGCGTGCCAGAAATACGGCAGGCAGTTTTCCCGCACGTACTCGTCCACGTCCGTCCCGTCGATCTTCACCAGGGTGCTGAACAGGGGAATCCGGTCCCGGAGTTCCTCCGAGGTCTGCAGCACGACAAACTGCCCGATCTTCCCCAGGATCACGGGAATCATGGCGCAATACTCCGGATCGCTGTAAATCTCCCCGGGAAGGGTGACGTCCGTGTGGCCGTCATTCAGCAGCGCGAGGAAGCGCTTCAGCTCCCGGTAATAGTCATATGCGTTGTCTGTTGCCAGAACCCGCTCCAGCGCCTTCCGGTATTCCGCGTCCCAGTCGATGTCCACCTTGTCCCAGAACGCGAAATTGTAGGCCGCCTCCTTCCAGATCCTGGAAAGCTCATAGATCTTCAGGCTGTCCGGTATGTTTTTCATGTTCCTCCACCTCTTTTTTATGCCCAGGGTTTTGAACGGTTCATAATCTGGTTCTTGTACCCGCAGGGCGAGTGCACATATTCATCCGCCACCGCCAGCAGGCTGAACAGCAGTCCGCCCTGCGTCATGTTGATACCGTAAGCCGTCTCCGCCTGCCCGCCTTCATTTACAACAGAGATCGATACCACCGGATCGTTCCCGTGGTTTCCCCGGATGCTCATCAGGTACTCCAGGGCTTTGTCGATCTTCTCGCCGCTCACCCCCAGAGCTTTCACCAGCGTATCCCGCCGGACATACTCGCCGCCCTTCAGGCCGTACAGGTATTTCAGCAGTGCCGTGTTCGCCCTGTCGGAGAGGAACCGGAACAGGGCCCGGATATCATCCGACTCTTCCAGGTACCGGCCGAAGCCTTCCCCGCTGGGCTGTTTCTGAAAAACGTAGAACTCCCGGTCTTTCGCCAGCGACATATAGGTAAATCCATGGTTGCAGGCATAGGTGCTGGCCATCCGGCTGCTCCCGTCCCCGCCGTCCGGCAGGGGCCAGTAATCGCTGTTCTCCACCCAGGCGCCGATCTGGAATGCCCACAGGATCCCATGGATTTTGTCGATAAACGCCCGGGAGGCGCTGTCCGCATCCGCGCCGGACTCCCGGAAGGATTCCCACAGCCGGTTCAGTTCCCGTACCACCCGCTGTTCAATCCCCATGTCCTTTTCAGCGCGTCCGTAGAGGTAATCAATCGGCACATGGAAAAAATCCGCGATCCGGGGAATCAGGTCCCCCTCCGGGTAGCTCCCGTTTTCCCATTTCGATACCGCCTGGGCGCTCACGCCCAGGTTCTGCGCCAGGTCCTCCTGGGTGACTTTGGCCTCTTTCCGCAGACCCTGTAAAATACTTCCGAATGACATGATGTCGTCCTCCTTTTTTCTCATTCCGCTGCGCGCCGGTTGGAACGATACCACCATAACACCACTTTCGGTTGAGCGGAACAGCGGATTTCAACTGAAGTTTAAATTCCGGTAGGACATCTGCCTGTTTTTCTACTGTAAGTTGTTTTTGGAGAAAAGTAAAGGGGCCTGGCGCAAAAAACCCGGGCGGCGGGATCTTCCCGCCGCCCGGGGCTGGTTTCCGTATGGGATTATTCCTTTTCTTCTTCAACCTTCTTTACCCGGAAGAACACCGCGGCCAGCGGTGGCAGGACAATCTCGCAGGAGAAGGGATGCTCCTCCTGGGGGATTTCCTCCGCGCGGCGGACCGTGCCGTTGTAGAGGTTGCTCCCGCCGAATTCCGCCCGGTCGGAGTTCAGGATTTCCGTCAGTTCGCAGTCAAAGGGCAGCCCGATGCGGTATTCCAGGTACGGCTGGGGCGTGAAGTTCACCGCGCAGGCGATATACCCGTCCTCCCCGTCGGAGCGCATCACGGCCGCCACGCTGCGGTCCTTGTCGTTCACGTTCAGCCACTTGAAGCCGTCCCAGCTGTCGTCCACCGTATGCATGGCCGGCTCGTCCCGGTACAGGCGGTTCAGGGCTTTCATGTACTTCTGCAGGTCCGGATGCCGTTCATACGCCAGCAGGAACCAGTCCAGCTGTTCGGTGTCCCGCCATTCCACAAACTGGCCGAACTCCCCGCCCATAAACAGCAGCTTCTTGCCGGGGTGCACCATGTAGTATCCGTACAGTGCCCGCAGGCCCGCGAATTTCTGCCACAGGTCGCCGGGCTGCTTCTCGATCATCGAGTGCTTGCAGTGCACCACCTCATCGTGGGAGAAGGGCAGCACATAATGCTCGCTGAACGCGTACATCATCGAGAAGGTGATCTTGTCGTGGTGGTACTTCCGGTAGATCGGGTCCATCTCGATATAGGAGAGGATGTCGTTCATCCAGCCCATGTTCCATTTGAAGCTGAAGCCCAGGCCGCCTTCCTCCACAGGATGGGTGACCTTCGGGAACGCGGTGGATTCCTCCGCCACGGTAATCGCGCCGGGGCATTCCCGGTTCACGGTCTCGTTCAGGGTCTGCAGGAAGCGGATCGCGTCCAGGTTTTCCCGCCCGCCGTACTGGTTGGGCAGCCACTGGCCCGGATCCTTGCCGAAGTCCAGGTACAGCATGCAGCTGACGGCGTCAAAGCGCAGGCCGTCCGCATGGTATTCCTTCAGCCAGAACAGCGCATTGGATTTCAGGAAGCTGGCGGACTCGCCCCGGGCATAGTCAAACAGCAGCGTTCCCCACTGCGGCATCTCCGCCCGGCGGGAATCCGCGTGCTCATAGCAGGGTGTTCCGTCAAACAGGCGCAGGCCTGCCTCGTCCTTGGGGAAGTGCGCGGGAACCCAGTCCAGGATCACCGCGATGCCCGCCTGGTGCAGCTTGTCCACCAGGTACCGCAGCTGGTCCGGCGTGCCGTAGCGGGAGGTCGGCGCGTAATAGCCGATCACCTGGTAACCCCAGGAGCCGTCAAACGGATGCTCCATCACCGGCATGAACTCCACGTGCGTGTAGCCCATGTCCTGCAGGTAGGGCACGAGCTCATCGGCAATCTCGGCGTAGTTCAGGATGCGCCCGCCTTCTCCCCGCCGCCAGGTGCCCAGGTGCATCTCATAGATATTCATGGGCTTGCGGATGGGCTCCCCTTCCTTCCGGGATTCCATCCATTCGCTGTCATGCCATTCATACCCGGAAAGGTTCCGCAGCCGGCTGCCGTTGCTGGGCCGCATCTCCATTTCAAACCCGTAGGGGTCGGCCCGCATATACCATTCCCCGTCCGCGCACAGGACCGCGTACTTATACGTGCGCAGCCGGTCCGCCGCTTCGGGGTAATTGTACCGCTCCGGGTCGCGTTCCGGGCGGAACAGCGCGTCCGGCAGCCGCAGCTCCCAGATCCCGTCATATTGTTTTTCCATGGGGTAAGCTTCCCGGTCCCAGCCGCAGAACTCGCCCACGAGGGATACAGCCCGGGCATTGGGCGCCCAGACGGAGAAATGCCATTTCAGTTCCCCGTCTTCCTCCACGGGATGCGCGCCGAGGAAGTCATACGCGTCCGCGCAGCTTCCGTTATGGAAACTGTCCCTGCGCTGTCCGTCCGGCGGATTGTACCACATATCGCCAAGCCCCCTTATTCTTTTTTCTGTAAGGTGATTATATCATATCCGGCGCGGATTTCCCCATATTTTTTTGCCGGCTTTTTCCGGGTTCCCGCTTTGCGCCAAAAAGCCGGAGCCATACAGCTCCGGCATGTTCCGTGTTATGGATTGAGGCCCATTTCCTGCTTCACGCGCCACAGGCGGTCGGGATAGTCGCTCATGATGCAGTCCACACCGATGGACAGCAGGTACGCCATGTCCTTCTCATCATTCACGGTCCAGTACTGCACCGCCATGTTGTGCGCGTGTGCGTAGTTGATCACCCGGGCGGTGCCCAGGTTGATATACTTGCTCTCCTTCGGGTCGTTGAAGGGCAGCTGCAGGATCCCGCAGGGCGGCGTATAATCCTGCTTGTTCAGTGCGGCCGCCAGGTAGAAATTGATCACCTCGCCGGCAAACGCGCCGCGCATCAGGTCCGGATAGGTTTTGTCCTTATATTCGGAAACTTCCCCGTGGAAGGATCCGAACGCCACGCGGTCCACCATGTCCCGCGCCTTCAGCTCGCTGTAGAGCTGGTCCACCGCGCGGAAGCCGATCTCCCCGCCGTTCTTGATCTCGATGATGTAGTAGTACCGGCCGATGCTTTCCAGGTAATCCAGCGCTTCCGTCAGGGCCACGATGCGCAGGTCATCCGGCACGTCTTCCCCGTGCAGGTTAGCATAGGGGCTTTCCCCGCTGTCGCTCACAAACTTCGCGCCCATGTTCAGCTTCCGCAGCTCGTCGAAGGTCATTTCCTCCGGCCGCACATGCTCGCGCCCGAATACCTCCACGCTGTCGGAGGTGCGGTCCATCTCGTTGTCATGGAGCAGCACCAGCACGTCGTCCTTTGTCAGGTGCAGGTCAAACTCAAACACGTCAATGGAAAAGTCCACGTCCTTCGTGCAGTTCTTCAGCGCCATCATGGTTTCTTCCGGCATGATGCCGCCGCCCGCGCGGTGCGCGCTCACCTGGGTCTTCCCCGTAATAAAGGAGTTGCTCGTCTCATAGTGGATGATGTCATTGGGGCTGGAACGGTGGCGGAACATCAGGAAGCCGGCAAGGCCGACCAGCAGTACCAGGACCAGCAGGACCGTCAGGATCCTCAGGACAATTTTCAGGCCGCGCATAGGAAACAATCCTCCATATTCTTTTTTCGGTCTCTCCAAACCGGACAGAATTTTCCTGTCAGAATATAGTTCACCTGCCCGCATCCGTTATCCTGCCGAAGCGATAAATATTCCTTCTATTCCCCGCGATGGCGATTCACTGTCCGCCCTTGCCGGTCCGCCTTTCCCATTCCTTCATCAGCAGCGGCTGGATCTCCGGATACGTCCACGCCTCCGGCAGGTCATCCCGGATCACAATCCGTTCAATCTCGCTGTGGAGTTCTTTTTCAAATTCCCGCACGTCCGCGGAAAACAGCATGCCGAAGGTCTCCTGCCCGTCGAAATTCCCGGGCGCCGTCACCGAATAGACGCAGACCGGCTCCATGGTGAAGTCGATGGCTCCGGTTTCCTCGTACAGCTCGCGCTTCGCGGTATCCAGGATACCCTCTCCCGGCTCCCGGTGTCCCCCGGGCACTTCCAGGGTGTCACGATCCCGGTGCTTGCAGAACACCCAGTGTCCCTCCGTCCGGGTAATGATCACCGCAAACCGGAGCTTCCCGTCGTCCACCCGGTCATAAAACTGTACCTTCGTCATACATAGCCTCCTGTATGTCCTCCGGAGCCTCCCGCACCTGCGGGGAAACAATTCTCCGCTTCTTTTTCCACTGCCGATTATACCGGCCGGAAGCTTCCGTGAACAGTCCCGATTCAGAAAATAAGAAACACCCGCAGGTCCGCAGAAAGGCCGGAAGCCTTCCCGGCTTCCGGCCCGTCGCGATTCAGTTATGTTTCCAGGTTTATCTTCGCCGGTTGTTCCGCTTTCACTCCGCCGGGCGGATTGTGATTCCGTAATCGTCATTGCTCTGCCCAGCCAGGGAGAACGGAATCACAGCGGGGCAGATCCTGTCCTTGTGATCCCGGTCAAAGAGATAAACATAGGGAACGCCGTCCGGGGTCAGGTATGTTTTGGCTTCGCACCCGATGTAATCCGGATCAATATTCCGTACGTCCAGGGAAGTGATGTTCATGCCATCATCCAGCGTCATGGCGAAAACCGCGAGGACCTTCCGGGCGGTGTTCACCGCGTTGCCGTATATGGTCAGCGTTCCTGCCTGTGGATCATAAAAAGTCCGGTCCGGTGTCAGGGCCACCTTGTCCCCCTGCAGGTTCCAGGTCCGGTCATGCTGCCCGTCCCGATTCACATGCAGCAGGCGCACCGGGGAGGAGTCCCGCCTGGACGTCCATTCAACATACTCCCACCGGGCGGAGTAGAATCCTCCCTTTCCGTCCGGCAGCATATTCCTGGAAAATTCATCATCCAGCCTGTACCGCTCTTCCCCGTGATCCAGGCAGATCATTTCGATTGGCCCGTCCGGGATGCTGAAATCCCGGTATGTCATTATAAAGACGCCGTCTTCCAGGGCAATCGCATAACTTGAATGCAGCTTGTCTGCCAGTTTACGTTTGACCAACGTGTCTGTTCCGTTGTACCAGATCCGGTCCGCTTCTTCCGTTTCATAAATAATAATCCGGTTATCCCAGCGCGTCGCCTTCACGCGTTCGCTGAAAGGAGTCACCTCCGTCAGCCCGCTGTCCTCCCACCGGGCTGTCGCGTTGAGCGGCGGCCATTTTTCCGCAGCTCCCTCTTCAGATGGAATCCGGCAGAGCATACAGACCAGGCCTTCCGGCCCGATCACCGGTTCCGGCGGCGTCTTCCGGTCATAGTCTCCGCCCGTCGTCAGGCTCCGGATTTTTTTCCCGTCCCGGTACCAGTCCACATGCCACGGTACCTCCGGTGAGTATACCCGGACAATCACGTTATGCGCGTCCAGCGGAAAAACCTCCCATAGCTGCACCGCGTCCCCTTCCTCGGGCACTTCCAGCCGGTACTGTTCATATTCAGCCGTTGCGGATGCGGATAGCAGCACCAGTAATGCCAGAATACCGGCAGCAATTCTCCTGATCATATCTTCCTCCTGTCAGAGGGGCGCAGGCACCCCTGCGCCCCCTTCCGGCTTTCTTTCATTTACTCGTTCGCAGGCTTCACCAGCACGGCGCGGCTCATATCCACGGTTCCGTCTTCCTCGTCCACGGGCGCCATCCAGAGTTCATCCGGAATGATTTCCAGGTACGGGTACAGGAACGACGCGCCGGTTGCCCAGTCGCTGTCAAAGCCGTCATGATCCGGGAACATGATATTCCCGCTGCCGTCCACCAGGGCCAGGCTCATCGCCCATGGATCCACGATATCCAGTTCGTCTCGTTCCCACAGGGGAGTTCCGTCATCGTCGAGGACATATGCCCCGTTCTCCTCGATATAAGCCGCCATGGTTTCCGGATTGACCTTGATATCCAGGGTAATGTAGGTCATCAGAGGCGTGAACGTCGCGTCCACAGTCTTCGCTGTCAGTTCCGGCAGCACGGCTTCCTGCTCCGGATGGAAGGTCTTCACCCGGGACTGCACGTCCCCGGGATCAAAGGTGAAGGTCACCATGCCCTTGTCCGGTACCAGCAGGTTTCCGTCCGCGTCCTTCTTCTCTGGATGATGGTAATAGTTGTCGATATCCTGGATTTCCCCGATCGGCATACTGATCTCCGTCGGCCCGTCCAGGTATACGCCTTCTTCGTACAGCCGCCAGGCTTCCGTGATGATGATTTCCCCGGGGACGTCGCTGCCGGAGATCATGCTTTCCGAGCCGCTCGGCATATTCATGCATTTCCCGTTGAACCAGATATGGTCGATCCACCAGCCGACATGGTAGTCTTTATACAGTTTCTCTTCGACGTCACCGAGCATTTCTTCCTTGCCGAAGGCTTCTTCCGCATCCGGTATCCGGTAGCTGCGCTGGATCAGCAGGGTGCGGCCGTCATATCCGGCTTCTTTAATCGAAATCTCCACATTGTTGACCGTTTCCGTATGCAGGTCCTTCTGCATCACGCTGTCCGCGTTCACCGGTGATTCACCGGCCAGGTGCGGCAGCTGCCCGAACAGGTTCCACTGGGTCGCAGCCAGCGCCGCCGCGGCGATCATGACCACCAGGGCGATTGCGATCACCAGCGTGCGTCCGCTGAACCGTCCGGCGGTTTTAATCGCCTGTTTTGTACTTTCTTTCATTTGTGCCTCCTGTAAAACGATATTCTCCAGCGTCATTTCCACCCGGTTGTGGAAATGCTCCGGAACATCGGGGGTTACAGAAGCAAGCTGCTTTTTGAATTCATCGGTATTCATCATTCTGCCCCCCTTTCCAGGAGAATGGTCCTGCCCAGCTGTCTCCGTGCGCTCCTCATACGGGTTTTGACGGTGTTCTCCGGAATTCCCAGGGCCTCCGCCATTTCCTGTATGGAGTATCCGTCCACATAATGAAGCGTCACCAGGGTCCTCAGCTCCGGCTTCAGCTTCCCCACCGCCTCCAGCACCGGCGAATCCGGTTCCGGCGGTTCCACTTCCTGTGCGGCAGCGTCCTCCAGGGGGATGAAGCTCCATTTTTTGCGTTTTCGCAGCATGTCCCGGCACCGGTTGGTGAGGATCCGCGCCATCCACGGCCTGAACTGCTTCAGGTCCCGCAGCGTGTCCCTCTTTTCCCAGGCCCTGATCAATGCATCCTGTACCGCGTCCTCCACATCCGCGTTATTGCCCATATAGGACCACGCGACGCGGTAAAGCAGCTTCTCAATCCGCCTGACTTCCGCTTGAAACATCAAAGCATCCACGACATTATTCTCCTCCACATCTTCGTTTGCGCGTCCGCTGCACGAAGACCCTCCTGAACAGCGCTTTTTCAGGTTCCGTCTATATGACGAATCAGAATGACAAATGGTTTTCTTCTATGGAAATTTCTTTTTGGCCGGCTGTATTTCAAAAAACCCTCCATAGAAACAGTTTAACTGTTTTCCATGGAGGGAGCAATATAATACCGGTTCTGTTACAGCAGCGCGCGCTGGATCTTGCCGCTGACGGTCTTGGGCAGCTCGTCGCGGAACACCACGATCCGGGGATACTTGTACGGCGCGGTGTGCTGCTTGACGTAGTTCTGGATTTCCTTCTTCAGCTCTTCGGTCGGCTCCGTGCCCTTGGTCAGCACGATGCTGGCCTTGACCACCTGGCCGCGCACCTCGTCGGGTGCCGCGCTCACGCCGCACTCCAGCACGTAGGGCAGCTCCATGATCACGCTCTCGATTTCGAACGGCCCGATGCGGTACCCGCTGGACTTGATGACGTCGTCCGCGCGGCCCACGTACCAGTAGAAGCCGTCCTCATCGCACCAGGCCAGGTCGCCGGTATGGTACCAGCCGTCGTGCATGACTTCCTTCGTCTTTTCCTCGTCGCGGTAATAGCCGCGGAACAGGCCGATCGGGATACCGTTGGAGATATCCACGCAGATCTCACCCGGCGTACCGTCGGGAACGGGGTTGCCGTCCGCGTCCAGCAGGCACACATGGTAGATCGGGGCGACCTTGCCCATGGAACCCAGCTTGTGGTTCGCGCCGGCCAGGTTGCCGATGATCATGGTGCTTTCCGTCTGGCCGAAGCCTTCCATGATCTGCAGGCCGGTCTGCTTCTCGATCTGCCGGTAAACCTCCGCGTTCAGCGCTTCGCCGGCGCTGGAGGCATGGGTCACGGAGCTCAGGTCGTACTTGCTCAGGTCCTGCTTGCACAGCATGCGGTACATGGTCGGCGGCGCGCAGAAGGTGGTGATATTGTACCGGGCAAACAGCGGCAGGATATCCGCCGCGTCGAAGCGATCGAAGTCGTATACGAAGATTGCCGCCTCGCACAGCCACTGGCCGTAAATCTTGCCCCAGCCGGCCTTGGCCCAGCCGGTGTCGGAAATCGTCAGGTGCAGGCCGTTCGGGTTCACGCAGTGCCAGTACTTTGCGGTATGCAGGTGGCCCAGCGGGTGCTTGTAGCTGTGGGCCGCGATCTTCGGATAGCCTGTGGTGCCGGAGGTGAAGTACATCAGCATCAGGTCATCGCCGCAGGGGGTATCCTCGGTGCGGTTGTAATGGGTGGAATACATCTGGTATTCCTCGTCGAAGTTGTGCCAGCCTTCCCGCGTGCCGTTCACGATCAGTTTCAGTTCCAGGCCCGGCGCGTTCTTCGCGGCCAGGTCGGCCTGGTGGGCGGTATCCCCGTCCGCGGTGCAGATGATCGCCTTCACGCCGGCGGCGTTGAAGCGGTATTCAAAGTCATGCTCCTGCAGCTGGGCCACGGCGGGAATCGCGATGGCGCCGATCTTCTCCAGCGCCAGGATGGAGAACCAGAACTGGTAGTGCCGCTTGAGCACCAGCATCACGCGGTCGCCCTTTTTGATGCCCAGGGACTTGAAGTAGTTGGCGCAGCGGTTGGACGCGCGCTTCATATCGTTGAAGGTGAACCGGTGTTCGTTCTTCTCCCGGTCCAGGTGCAGCATGGCCAGCTTGTTCGGCACTTCGTCCGCAATCGCGTCGATGACGTCGAAGGCGAAGTTGAACTTCTCGGTATTCTTGAAGGTGATCTTCGTTGGCGTGCCGTTCTCGTCCTTTTCCACGTCGGCATAGCGGTGCCACACACGGGTGCGGCCGTTCTCCGCCGGGAACTCCTGCAGGGCGGTGCCGGGCATGGCCTTCTCCGGCGTCAGTTCCGGAATCGGGGCGCCGGTGGGGTTCAGGACGATTGCGTAGAACAGGCAGTCCTTGCCGCCCACGGCGATCATGCCGTGCGGGGTGCCGGAATCGTAGTAAATGGAGTCGCCGGGATACAGGATGCTGATATGCTCGCCCACCTGCACCTTCAGGGAACCCTCGATGACGATATCGCACTCCTGCCCTTCATGGGTGGTCAGCTTGATATCCTCCTTCTCCGCTTCCGGGCTGTAGGCCGCCTGTACGTACAGGGGTTCCGCGATCCGGTTCCGGAAGGAAGCCGCCATGTTGTAGTAGATCATGTCGTGGGCTTCCTCAATGCGCTGGCCTTCGCCCTTCCGGGTCACCGTGAAGGAGTTCAGGTTCGGGCTGGAGCCCTCGATGATATCGCCGACGTCGACGCCGAACGCCAGCGCACAGCGGTACAGGAACGCGAAGTTCAGGTCTGACCGGCCCATTTCGCAGTCGATGTATTCCTGTTCCGTCACGCCGGTTTTGCTGGCCATCTCCGCAATCGTGAGGTTTTCAATCTCGCGCAGTTCCCGGATCCGGTGTGCCATCTCCTGGATCTTGAAGTTCAGTCCCGTCATCTGTGCCATACTCAACAACCTCCTAACCGAAGGTCCAGGGCGATCGGAAAGCCCTGGTCGCATCCGCAGATGCGAAATCTTCTCAAAGATTTAAATAACGGTTTCAAAGTTTAATCCTTATGAGATCCGAAGGGGGTGGGCGCTGCCGCGCGCGGTGCGCGAGGCGGGGATCCCGCCCGCGGTGCGCGTGCGATTCCTTGCGGAAAGCCCCCCAATCTCTCGGAAAGCCCTCCAATATCCCGCATGAAAAAATGCCCGTCTCAAAGGATTGCTTTGAGACGAGCATGGAATATCATACCCGCGGTACCACTCAAATTGCGGTTTCCTGAAAAACCGCCCCTTCAGGCTCCGTCAAGCCCTTTTGCCCTTACGCGGCTGGTTCGGGAAGGCTCTACTCGCGTTTCCGCTTTCTTCCTTCCGGCTCCGGAGCGACAGCTGACAGGTTCTTCCCGCGGCTCGCACCAACCGCCGCGTCTCTGATGGCCGAATTCCTGTTGCCCTCTCCTTCAAAGCCTTTAACGGGAGTTTACGCTTTTCCCCGTTGCTTGTCAACGGTTTCCGTTGTTTTTTGTTCGTACCGCCTTATTCCAGCCAGAGTACCCGCAGTTCATCTTCCCTGAAATCCCGGTCCGCGGTTACCGTCCGGGCTTCCCCGGGATACAGCGTCAGCCAGTTATCCGAGAACCTTGCCTCCCCGGCCTGCAGCTCCACGCCCGTGCAGAAGGTGTCCGCCTGCAGGGTGACCTGCCGGCCCGAGCGGATCATCCGGATCTTCGGCTCCCGGAAGGGGAAATACTTCGGCAGCGTGCCCAGTTCCATGCATTCGCTCACGGGGTTTCCATCCCCGTCCAGCAGGACGCACTGCACGATCTCCGGCTCTTCCCCGCCTTCCGGCAGGACTTCGCCGGCCTTCACGCTGGCCATTGCCGGGCAGTCCGCTTCCAGCCGGAGCTCGCGGAGCTTCCGGCCTTCATCGTCCCGGACCACGCACTGCGCGGTACCCCGGAAAGGCTCCCGCCGCTCATTGGTCACATGGACCGTATATCCGTTTTCCCCGCGGCACAGCGTGACCGCCGTCGGCGCGAAGAAATGCCGTGCCCGGTACTGCAGGGCCTTCCACCGGCCCAGGGAGTCGATGCTCGCCCAGCTGGCCACCGGCCAGCAGTCATTTACCTGCCAGTAAATCGCGCCCATGCACCGGCCGCGGTTCCGCCGCCAGTGTTCCACGCCCGCGCGCACCGCCTCCGCCTGCAGCCACTGGCTCGCGTGGGCCAGCTTCTCCATGGAGAAGGGGTAGCGCAGCGTCTGGCTCAGGTAATACAGCGTTGTCGCGTTGCCGCTGCGGCACTTCTGGTGGCTTTCCATCACCCTAGAGAAGGGATTCATCTCCCGTTCCTCATGCACAAAGGTCTTCAGCGTATCCATGCGGGGGAACGACTCAAAGCCGAACTCCGAGCAGAACCGCGGATACCGCTCCGTGAAATCCGAGAAGGGCCGCCGCCCGTGCCACACAGACCAGTCGTGCACGTCGCCCCGGTCCAGGCTGTTCGGGTCGTCAAACCCGCCGCCGGAGGACGGCGAAGACGGCCAGTAGAACACGTCCGGCGCTTCCTTCGCGCATACGTCCTTCAGCAGGTGCTCAAACTGCTCCAGGTAATCCTGCTTCAGGTATTCCGGCTGGTCCTTCACCCCGCCCCAGCTGAGCCAGGCGGTTTCCATCTCGTTGTTGCCGCAGATGAGCCCCAGGGACGCGTGGTGCCGGAAGCGGCGGATGTTGTCCTCCGCCTCCCGGGCAATGCTCTCCCGGAAAGCGTCCGTCAGCTTGTAGGTGTTGCAGGCGAACATCAGGTCCTGCCATACCACCAGTCCCATCTCATCGCACAGGTCAAAGAACGTCTCATCCGGATAGATGCCGCCGCCCCATACGCGGATGGAATTGAAATGGCAGTCCCGGCAGTCCTTCAGCAGCTGTTCCGTCTTCTCCCTCGTCACCCGGGAAAGCAGGTTGTCCTCCGGGATGTAGTCCCCGCCCATGGCGAAGAAGTCCACCCCGTTGCAGCACAGGGCGAAGCTTTCGCCCCATTCGTCCTTCTTCCGGGAAACGGTCATCGTCCGCAAGCCCACGCGCAGGGTCTTTTCGTCTTCCGCCTTTCCGCCGGTGAGGGCGGCCGCCTTCAGGGTATACAGCGGCTGGCTGCCCAGGCCGTTCGGCCACCATAGCCGCGGGTTCTCCACGGTGAGTCGGATGGTTTCCCCGGGCATTCCTTCCGCGGCGGCTGCGGGATTGCCGTCCGGGTCCAGCAGCTCCAGGGATACCCGTTCCGCGCCGGTTTCTATACAGACTTCCAGGTCCGCGCGGTTTTCGCTGTGCACCTGGCGGATGCGGATGTCCTCCAGGCGGCTGTCGTAAAACTCAATCCGGCACGGGCGCCAGATGCCGGCGTCCGGAAGCCGGGGGCCCCAGTCCCAGCCGAACATGTAGTGTGCCTTGCGCAGGAAGCCGGTGCCCTTCAGCTCGCTTCCGCCGTCCCAGGATACCTCCGGGTTTTCCTTCGCCGCGTTTTCCACATAGTCCATCGCGGGATCAAAGGATATGCGGATGCTGTTTTCCCCTTCCTTCAGCAGTTCCTTCACCGGGAAGCGCCAGGTGCGGTGCATGTTGTCCGTGCGGGCAGTTTCCTGCCCGTTCACCTCCACCGCCGCCAGGGTATCCAGCCCCTCAAACACCAGGTCCGCGTGCGCATGTGCAAGTTCTTCCGCGGTCACGCGGAAGGAACGCGCAAAACACCACCTGCGCCGGGTTTCGGCACAGGCGGTGAACTCATTCATTCCGTCAAACGGATCGGGAATTTCCCCGTGCTCCAGCAGGGTATTCAGTACGCTGCCCGGCACTTCGGACGGAAAGCTGTGTCCGTCCTCCCCGGTCATTTCCCATGTTCCGCACAGATTCAGTTTTTTCATACAGGCAGCCCCTCTCGTCAGGGTTGTTCTCAGTTTACAGGCTGAACGGTTCCAGCGGCAGTCCGTTTCCGCCGAAGAGGTTCACCTTGTCGGACCAGTCCGTCCAGGCGTACCGGGCCTTCACCGGATGCTTGATGCCTTCCGCCTTCAGGCGCAGGGTATTTCCGCTGATTTCGCCTTCCGCGGAAACAAACTTTCCGTCCCCGCCGGCGATTTCCAGCAGGCGCGGGGCCTCCCCGTCGGATGTTTTCACCGGCTGCGTCAGGCGGACCGCCAGGGTATCCCCATCTGCGTACATGTCCAGCGCCCGCGGGGAGACTTCCCCGTTTTCGCCGGCCATCGCCAGGGCCAGCTCCGCCAGCCGCTCGCCCACCGGGCGTTTCTTCACCGGGTGGATATTGCCGTATTCGCCCTCATCCAGCAGGCAGATCATCCCGATATTCCGCACGGCGTCCCGGACCGCGGCCTGCGAAAGCCGCGTCTTCGCCCACTGGAAGGTATCCTCCGCTTCGAAGTCCAGCCACATCGGCAGCTGGACAAACAGGAAAGGCAGCTCCGGCGCGCGCAGCTTTTTCCGCCACAGCCGGATCATGGCCGCCATCAGCTCATCATAGCGGTCGGTCTGCCCGGCGTCTTCCTCGCCCTGGTAATACAGCACACCGGTCAGCGAAACCGGGCATACCTTGTCGAACATCATATGCACCAGGCCGTGCGGCCGGAACGGGGACCCCGGTCCCTTCGGCGGGAACCACGGGCACGGTCCGCAGGCCGCGGTGATTTCCGGCCACGTGCATCCCGGATGCCCGTCCTTGAAATCCGCGACGGTTTTGTCCCAGGCGTCCATCGTGCGCCGCCATTCCTTTTCTTCCCGGAGAAACTGTTCGATGGTCTTTTCGCCGCACTCCCGGTTATACCTTTCGGTATACCGTACGCCCTCGCCGGTTTCCCGCAGGGTATCCTCATCCATCCAGCAGGTGACGGAGGTCCCGCCCCAGTAGCATCCGATGATCCCCAGCGGGATATCCGGGTGCTTTTCCCGCATTTTCCGCGCGAAGAGCGTTGCCACAGCGCTGTTATACTTTCCATTCTCCGGGTCCGCCATGTGCCAGCGGGTGCGGTCAAACTGCGGCTCATTCCCGTCGTCATACGCCTGTTTGGGCACGTTGAAAAACCGCAGCAGCAGGTCCTTCAGGTCCGGAAGGGTTTCCGGGCCTTCCAGCGCGTACTGCAGCTCCAGTTCCATATTGCTCTGCCCGCCGGCCAGGTACACTTCGCCGATGGCGATGTCCCCCGCTTCCGCGGTCTCCGCGCCGGCTGCAAAGGTGATCCGGCAGCCTTCCTGCGCCTCCTGCGGTGGCAGGCTGATCAGGAACTTCCCGTCCCGCGCAGTGCTTTCGCCCCGCGCCAGCAGTTTTCCCGCCGCGTCCGTCAGGGCAGCGGAAACACACACACCTTCGGCAGCCTCGCCGAACAGGCGGATTTCCTTTCCGCGGCACAGGACCGCGCCGTCCGTAAACAGTGCGGACGGCTTCAGCTTCTTTTCCATATGGCTGGCTTATCCCCTGTTCTTCAGGTATTCCAGGTTCTTCCGGATCAGCTCCGCCCGCTGCCGCACGCAGTCCGAGCTGCGCAGCGGATCCTCCGGCGTGTTGAACACATAGTCAGTCAGGCGGTCCACGTCGGTCTCCGCCACATGCATCCGGGTATCGGAGGAGGCATAGTAGATATACACCTTGCCGTCGTCATCCGCGATGGCGCCGTTGGTGAACACCACGTTGCTCACGTCGCCGGTGCGTTCGCGCCCCAGCGGTCCCAGCAGCAGTCCGCCCGGCTCCGCGATAATCTTCGACGGATTCTTCAGGTCGGTGGCAAAGGCATACAGCACATACCGAAGTCCCGCGGCCGTGTTGCGCACGCCGTGGGCGATATGGATCCAGCCCCGGTCCGTGCGGATCGGCACCGCGCCGGCGCCGTTCTTGCTCTCGGTAATCGTATGGTACTTCCGGCGGGAAAGGATCTTCTCCTCGTCAATCACGGGATGCGTGATGTCGTCGCACAGGCCGAAGCCGATACCGCCGCCGCTTCCGGTCTCGATAAAGTCGTCCATCGGGCGGGTATAGAACGCGTACTTCCCGTCCACGAATTCCGGATGCAGCGCCACATTCCGCTGCTGCGGGGAGCGCAGGGTCTTCAGGTTCGGCAGGCGTTCCCAATTTTCCAGGTCCTTCGTCCGGACAATGCCGGCCGCGGCCACCGCCGCGGAAAGGTCCGGGTTGTTTTCGTCCTTGCTCTCGGAGCAGAACACGCCGTAGATCCAGCCGTCCTCATGCTGCGTCAGCCGCATGTCGTATACGTTGGTCTCCTGCTTTTCCGTGTCCGGCAGGATCACCGGGTAATCCCGGAAGCGGAAGCCCTCGGTGGGTTTGTCGCTTTCCGCCACGGCGAAGAAGCTCTTCCGGTCCGCGCCTTCCACGCGCACCACCATGCAGTACTTCCCGTTCAGCTTGATGGCGCCGCTGTTCATCGTCGCGTTGACGCCGAGCCGCTGCATCATGAAGGGATTGGTATCCGGGTTCGCGTCGTACATCCAGAAGGGCGGGATATGCTCCCGCGTCAGCACCGGGTTCCGGTAGCGGATGTACAGCCCGTTGTAGAAATGCTCGTCCGCCGGGTTCGGCCGCGCCAGCAGCCGCTCGTAGGCTTCCATCAGGGAATCAAAACTTCTGCTTCTCATGGCAAAACCTTTCTTTCTGCCTGTTTTTATCAAAACAAAGCCCGCCTGTACTGCAAATCAAGCAGCATGTCCACGGAAGGGCTGTGGGGCGAAGCCCCACCCCTAACTAATCCCCGTCCCCGCATCAGCCAACATCAAACTGCTGCCTGTTTGTTTGCGGGGAAGGGGGCGAACCGCCGACGACTGCCATTGGCAGGAGTTTCGTCGGTGGTGAGGTCACCCGAAAAGGAGCAGTCTCCACAGTGTGGAGTTGCGACTATTGAGGGTGCGGAGCAGGGGAAGGGGAAGTTATCAATAGTTATGAACCGCGACGTCGTCACCGTAATGGAGGACACTGTGCTCCTTGATGTACTTCACCACATCATCCACTGTCGTGAACGCCAGGCCAACATTGGTATCGGCCGCGCCGTAGTAGATCGCGATGCGCCCGGTCTCGCCGTCCTGCAGCGTCGCGCAGGGGAACACCACGTTCGGCACAAAGCCGGTGGTCTCGTAAGGCTCTTCCGGCGTCAGCAGGTGGTTCGCGCAGCGGTACAGCACCTTGCTGGGCTCATTGATGTCCAGGATCGCGGCACCCATGGAGTACACAAAGCCGTTGCAGGTGGTGGCCACGCCGTGGTAGAACATCAGCCAGCCTTCACTGGTCTCAATCGGGGCCGCGCCGGCACCGATCTTGACACCCTGCCACCATTCCCCGCCGCTGCCCATCACGTGGCGGTGCTTGCCCCAGTACACCATGTCCGGGCTCTCGCTCAGGAAGATGTCGCCGAAGGGGGTGTGGCCGCTGTCGGAGGGGCGGCTCAGCAGCTTGTAGGTGCCGTTGATCTTCCGGGGAAACAGCACCGCGTTGCGGTTGAAGGGAATGAAGGGATTCTCCAGCCGGGTGAAGGTCTTGAAGTCCTTCGTCTTCGCCATGCCGATGGACGCGCCGTAGAAATCGCCGCACCAGATGATGTAATAGGTATCCTCCACCTTCACCAGGCGGGGGTCATACGCGTAGTTAGGCATCTTCGGGTTGCCGTTCTCATCGGTGAAGGGCACCTTTTCCTTTTCCACGTCCCAGTGGATGCCGTCCTTCGAATGTCCGAGGTAGACATAGGGAACACCGTTGATCTGCTCGCCGCGAAGCACCGCGATGAAGCCGTCTTCCCACGGCACCACGGCGCTGTTGAAAATCCGCGCGATGGCCGGCGTGGGGTTGCGGCCCATCACCGGGTTTTCGGAATAGCGCCATACCGGGCTTTCCGTCTTCAGGTCCGCCGGCCGGTCCTGCCAGGGAATGTTCGGCAGCGCGTCCACATTGATCATCTTTACCTTGCTCATATTTCTTCTTCCTCCTGAATTCATTTTACGGTTAATTCGAAATTACAAATAAGTATCCAACCGAAGGTCCGGGGCGCTTATACCGCCGCCGCCAGTGGCGGATGAAGGCGGTTTAAGCGTCAAATAAAAGGAAAGCCCTGGCCGCGTCCGCAGACGCGGAATCTCCTAAAAATATATTGGGTGGAGACCATCAATCCTCAATTGATGTCTCCAGCGGGATTTCCGAATCCCGGTAGACCGGCTGGCCGCTGATAACCGTGCGGCCGAAGGGGCCGTGCGCGCCGCTGCAGCGCTCGGCCATCGTCTTCACCGCCAGTTCGATCATGGCGGGCGTGTTGATCTTGAAGGTACTCAGGCGGATCTCCGGTTCCGGCCCGGTCACGAAATCGTCGAAACCGGTCACCGAAACGTCCTCCGGCACCCGGTATCCGTGCTCATTGAGCGCGCGGATCAGGGCCATGGCCACCACGTCGCAGTTGCACACGAAGGCGGTCGGAAGCTCTTCCGGCAGTTCAATCGGGATCAGCTCGCCGTTGTCCTTCCGGTCCGGGATGATCCAGTCCGGCCGCACCGGCAGGTTGTGCGTCAGCATCGCCCGGTAGTACCCGAGGAAGCGGTCCATGATGCTGCTCGTGGCCCGCACGCTGCCGACGTAGCCGATCTTCCGGTGCCCGATGCGGATCAGGTGGCTGGTCAGGCGGTAGCAGCCGTAGAGGTTGTCACCGACCAGCGCGTCCGCGCTGCCGTGCTCGTCATAGAAGTCCAGGAAGACCACCGGCGTGTTCTGCTGCGCGATCATGCGGTAGTATGCCTTGGACGGCTCGCCCAGCAGGATCATGCCGTCCACCCTTCCACTGCGGATGAGCATCGGCGGAACCAGCTTCTCCTCATCCTCCGCGCTCAGGATCTCCAGCAGGCCGAAATGTCCCTGCTCGCTCAGCTTTTGGATCAGCTTCTTGTACATCTGGGCGTAGAAGGATTCCGTTTCAAAATACCGGTCCGGAATCAGCACGCCGATGTCCAGGTGCTGCCGCAGCACCACACGATCCGTGCCGGGATATTCGTATCCCATCTCCGCGGCTTTCTTCAGGATTTTCGCCCGCAGCTTGTCGCTCATGCCCGGTTTTCCGGCCATGGCCTTGGATACGGTCACCGCGCTGGTCCCGACGGCCTTCGCGATGTCCCTCATGGTTGGTCTCTTCACTGGTTTTGTCTCCCTGATGATATATTAGAGTCCCTCCGGCAGTTCCAGCTGGTACAGCCGCAGGCACATCCTCCCGTTGTGATAGGGGCACTTCCACTCCTCCGCCAGCGGCTTGTGGAGGGATTCCCCTTCCTCGGTGATCTCATTGAGCCATTCGCTCCCCTCCCGGGGATCGACGACCGCGCGCAGGATATAGTTCCACTGCGTGCGCATCCGCTGCGCCCACACCGCGTCCCCGGTGATCTCCAGGGCAAACGCGAAGCCGAGCAGCGCTTCCGCCTGGGGCCACCAGGCGCGGACGGTGTTCACCTCGCCGTTCACGATCTCATAGTGCAGCCCGTGGTCCGTAAAGCCGCGTTCCGTCGCGCTCTCCGCCAGGTCCAGGCACATCTCCTGGTACGCATTCAGCTTCTCCGGCTCCAGCAGCGTTTCCGCCGCGTCCCACAGCAGCCAGCTGCCCTCGATGTCGTGCCCGTAGCTCTGCATATCCAGCAGCGGGCGGAAGTCGTCGTCAAAGAAAACCTCCATCCGCCGTTTCGCGGGATTGTAAATCGTGTGCAGGCACTGCTCCAGTGCCTTTTCCCCGGCCATGCGGACCTCCTCGTCCGGATACGCCCGGCACAGCTCCGCATAGGCTTCGATCACATGCAGCAGGGTATTCATCGTGCGGGAGGCCATCACGCCGTTCTCGCTCAGCTTTTCATTGCTGCCGGGGGTAAAGTCCGCGTTCAGCGCTTCCAGGTAGCCCTTTTCATCCCGGCACTTCTCCTCGATCACCCGGAACAGCCGGACCGCCTTCCGCAGCGCGCCCTGGCATCCCGTGAGGCGGTAATAGGCCGCCAGCCCGTACACCGCAAAAGCCTGGCAATAGGTATGCTTGGTGGTGTCCGCCGGCTTTCCGTCATACGTCACCGACCAGTACACCCCGCCGTTCTCCGGGTCCTCAAACCGGTCCACAAAGCGGTACGCCTGTTCCGCGTACGCCCGCAGGTCGTCCCGGTTCAGCACTTTGGCCGCGGTGGAGAATGTCCACAGGATCCGGCTGTTCAGGATGCAGCCCTTGTCCGCCGTTTTGTCCGGGCGAAGGTCTTCTCCCACATAACCGGTAAAGCCGCCGGACACGTCGTCCTTCAGGTTCTGCCAGAACGGAATGATTTTCTGCTCAAGATGTTCCCGTACCTCATCCCTGAACATAAAGTGCTCCTTAATTGTTAATCATTCTGTTAACCATATTATAACCCTGCGCAGGGCCCTGTCAACCCTTGACCGAGCCGCTGGCGAGCCCCGCGTACACCTGCTTCTGGAAGATCAGGAAAACGATCAGGCTGGGGATCAGCGTCAGCAGCACGCCGGCGCAGATAATGTTGTAGGAGCTCTTGAACGGCCCCGAGAAGGAATACAGCGCCGTGGAGATCGTCCGCCAGGAATTGGACTGGAGATACAGGTTCGCGCTGTAATATTCATTGTAAACCCCGACGCCCTTCAGCACCGCCACCGTGATGATCGCGGGCTTGGTCAGCGGGAGCAGGATTTTGAAGAACACACCGAAGTACGTGCAGCCCTCCAGCACCGCCGATTCGTCCAGCGCGCCGTCCAGGTTTTCAAAATACTGCAGGAAGATGTAGATGGAGATGACGTCGGTTCCGCTCATCAGGATCATGTAGCCGACAATCGAGTTCAGGAACCCGAGGTCCTTCATGATCTGGTAGGTGGTCACCTGCATCGCGATGCCGGGAATCAGCGTCGCGATCATGAACAGGTTCCGGATCAGCCCGTTGCCCGGGAAACGGAACCGGTTCAGCACATACGCCAGCATGGAGCCCATCATCACGGAAACCGCCACGACCACCACAACCACCGAGGCCGAGGTCAGGAAGGCGCGCAGCATGTCGCCCTCCGTCCATACCTGGGCATAGTTGCTGAAGTTCAGCCAGTTCTGCGGCAGCGCCATCGCGTTGGTCGTTCCGTATTCCTCCGCCGTCTTGAAGGACGTGGTGAAGGAGGACCAGATGGGCAGCAGCGCGATAAAACAGGCCAGCAGGATGGCCAGGTATTCCAGCGTCCGGATGATAATCCGTTTTGTCCGGGCGCCGTTGTTGGTGTTTCGGATTGCCATCGCCGCGTTTGTCATTCCGCTCTCCCCCTTCCTCACCACAGCGCCTTGGCCTTGTTGGCCTTGGCGTTGAACGTGTTTTCGGAATCCTTCATCACATACCGGAAGAACAGCCGCTGCAGCACCGTGAACAGCAGGATCAGCGCCATCAGCACCATCGCCATCGCGCAGGCCTGGCCGACCTTCTGCGACACGTGTGCCATCTGGTGGATCTTGATGAAGAACGTAGCTGTTCCGTTCGCGCCCATGCTGCCCACGACGTATGCCGGTTCAAAGGCGGAAAGCGATCCGGTGATCGACAGGATCAGGTTCAGCATAAACACCGTTTTGATGCCCGGCAGGATAATCGCCTTGAACTGCTGCCAGCGGTTCGCCCCGTCGATCGTCGCCGCCTCATACAGCGTGGGATCGATGGACGCGATCGCGCCGATGAACAGCACCATGTTCTGCCCGCAGTACTTCCATACGGAGGTGAACACCAGCGACCAGTTGTTGATGCTCTGGTCCCGCAGCCAGTACGGCAGGCTCTCCAGCGGAATGCCGATCGCCTGCAGCACCGAGTCCAGCACAAAGCCCCGGGTATAGAAGTATTTGAAGATATACCCGATGGCGATGCCGTTGACCAGGAACGGGAAGAACAGGATCGCCTTGAAGATGCCCGATCCCCGGATCCGCTCCAGGCTCAGCACGGAGGCCAGGAACAGCGCCAGCGCCAGCTGGACCACCGCGCCCGCCATGTAGTAGAGGCTCAGCAGCATGGCCCCGATGTACTCTTCCTTGGTGAATATCCGCAGGTAGTTGTCCAGCCCCACAAAGCCCTTGTCCTTCGTGTAGCTCATGTTGTGGAAGCTGAACTGGATCATCTTCGCGAAGGGGACATAGGTAAACAGCATCAGCAGGAACAGGGGGACGATGGCGAACAGGACGATCACCAGCACCTTCTGCCAGTTCACGCGTTTCCGCCGCAGGTCCGGCTGGACTGTACCGACGAAGCTCATGGATCACACCTCCGATGTGCGGGTCGCTTGAAAAAAAGCGGGGTCATGAGCCATGCTCATGGCCCCGCCGGGGGTTCTCATGTATCCGGGAATTACTTGACCTCAACGTTCAGCGCAGCCTGCGCTTCGCTCCAGGCTTCGTTCCAGTCAGCCATGATGTCGTCGAAGGACTTGTCATGGTTGAAGCCGTGTTCGATGATCTCCTGGACCTTGGTGTTGCCGGCGTTGTTGAAGTTCAGTTCAGACTCGGCGTTCATTTCGCTCAGCAGGGTCTCCTCGCCTTCCAGGGCGTCCGCGTCGGACAGCATGTCGATGCCGTCGAAAGCCGCGTACAGGTCCGGATATTCGCCGTTCTTGTCGATCGGCACGCCGCCTTCGCTGTAGGCGAATCCGCTCTCATGGGTCAGCCACTTCAGGTAGTACAGGGAAGCCAGCTTCTCTTCATAGGAGGCCTTGGCGTTGATACCGAAGTTGTAGTCGCCGCCGGCGGGAGCATACTGCTTTCCGTCGATGGTGATCGGGAACGCCATGTAGCCCACGTCTTCGGGATGCTCGCCGCCCACGGCGTCACGCATCTGGGTGAAGGCCCAGGAGCCCAGCACCATGGTGGCGATCTGGCCGTTGTTCAGCATCGGCTTGCAGCCTTCCCAGTCGGTGGTGGTGTAGTCGTCTTCGATCAGGCCTTCGGCAGCCGCGTCATACAGGATCTTGTACACGGCGTAGGGGCCGGTTCCGTTGCCCTGGTCCGCGAAGGGATCCTTCGTGTGGGCCAGTTCCTGGTTCATGTAGGTGGCACGGCCGGTAGCCGCAACGCCCATGTAGGCGTCCCAGGCACCCATGGTCCAGCCGGCAGCATAGTTGGTGTACAGCGGGATCGCGTCGGTCTTTTCCTTCACGGCCTTCAGGGCAGCGATGAACTCATCGGGGGTCTTGGGCAGCTCGGTCACGCCGGCTTCCGCGAAGATCCGCTTGTTGTACAGCACGCCGTTGGCGTTGCCCGTGGAGGGGATGCCGTAGCACACGCCTTCGAAGGACTGGGAGCTCATGAAGTTGTACAGTCCGTCCAGGGTCTCCAGGGAACCCAGCGGCACGAAGTACTTGGACAGCTCATCCTTCTGCACGGTGGGGATGCCCATGATGGTCCAGTCGGTGTTGTCGACCCGCAGCAGGGCGTTCTCGGCGTAGTCGGTGATCAGTTCATATTCGATCTCGATGTTGGGGTAGGTCTTCCGGAACTCTTCCACATAGCCGTTCAGCTTGTCCGGGATGTCGGTCCGGTGGTACGCGAAATGGATTTTCGCGGCCAGGTCGGTGTTCTCTCCGAGCACGATCTGGTCGAAGGTGGGCAGCTCATCTTCCGCCATGGCGAAAGAAGCCATACCGAGGACCAGGCACAGTGCCAAAACAAGGGACAACAGTTTCTTCATTGGGTCTTCCTCCTTTAATTGTTAGGTTAACATGTTAACCTCTGATTGCCTGCATTATAAACCCAGGAATTTCATTCTGTCAATACCCGCAAACGTTGGTGTGCAAAGGTTTTCTCTGTTATTCATCCTGTAAACCAAAAGGCCTGTGATTTTTTGTTTTTCCGATATTTCAGCTAATGTTAGTTAACAGATTGGTTAATAGTTTCGCTGCCTTTCCAAAAATTATTTTTTTTGAAAAAATCACTTCATTCTTTTGTCATGATTTCCGATTGACACATCTGCCATCTTTTTTTATTCTGTTATGGTATGATTTGAACCCCATTTTTGCTGTTAACGGGAGGATGTAAAATGGAGAACAACAAGCGCCCTGAAAACATGGAACGGATTACCACACCCGAGCTGGCCGAAGCGTTCATCGCGGAACAGGTTGCCGCGATCCAGGCCCAGGTCGGCGACAAGAAAGTCCTGCTCGCCCTGTCCGGCGGTGTGGACAGCTCCGTCGTCGCGGCCCTGCTGATCAAAGCCATCGGCAAGCAGCTGGTCGCCGTCCATGTCAATCACGGTCTGCTTCGCAAAGGCGAACCGGAGCAGGTCATCGAAGTCTTCCGCAACCAGATGGACGCCAACCTGGTTTACGTGGATGCCGTGGACCGCTTCCTGGACAAGCTGGCCGGCGTTTCCGCCCCCGAGCAGAAGCGCAAGATCATCGGTGCCGAGTTCATCCGCGTCTTTGAGGAAGAAGCCCGCAAGCAGGACAACATCAAGTTCCTGGCGCAGGGCACCATCTATCCCGATATCCTGGAAAGCGGTCCCGTCAAGGCGCACCACAACGTGGGCGGCCTGCCCGAGGACCTGGACTTCGAGCTCGTCGAGCCCCTGAAGTTCCTCTTCAAGGATGAAGTGCGTGTCGTCGGCGTGGCCCTGGGCCTGCCCTTCGGCATGGTATACCGCCAGCCCTTCCCCGGCCCTGGCCTGGGAGTCCGCTGCCTGGGCGCCATCACCCGGGACCGCCTGGAAGCCGTCCGCGAGAGCGACGCCATCCTGCGCGAAGAGTTCCTGAAGAACGACCTGCAGAACAAGGTGTGGCAGTACTTCACCGTCATCCCGGATGTCAAGAGCGTCGGCGTGCGGGACGGCGTCCGCTGCGATGAGTGGCCTGTCATCATCCGTGCGGTCAACACCAAGGATGCCATGACCGCCACCGTGGAGAACATCCCCTTCGACCTGATGCAGCACATCGTCAAGCGCATCATCACCGAAGTCAAGGGCGTCAACCGCGTCCTGTATGATTTCACGCCTAAGCCTACGGGCACAATCGAATGGGAATGACGCTGACGACCCGCAGTGCGGGGAGTCTCGTCAGCGTCATTCTCAAACTTTAAGGAGCGAGCTCCACGGTTGTGGAGTCGCGACTATAAAGTTTGCGGTGCTGCGATCAAGTACCGCACATTACCGCAAAGTAAATCAAAACCCCAGGAAACTTGTACATGAGTTTCCTGGGGTTTCTCCTTTTTCACTTTTCACTCATCACGCTGCCCGGCCCCGCAGGCCGGGCAGTTTTTCCGCTTCACTTATCCTTTTCCCCATGCTCGACGCGTGTATATGGTTCCATGCAAAAACGGAACTGCATGTTTTTCCCTGCCAGTTGGAATTCCGGTGCCGGAACCGGTCCGCAGCTGCCTGTGCCGATTCCCGCCTGCGCCTTATCCAGGAACAGATATACTTCCTTTTCCGGCTGCAGTTCATCCCGGTGTTTTGCAGCCGTTTCCTTTTCCGGGTCATAATGGGTCAGCCGGAAGGAGAAGGGCGCGTCCGATATGATCCGAAGGCCAGCGGACGTTCCCACAACGTCCAGGAGCGTACATCCGGTATGTGCGCCGGATTCCTGCGGACGGATATGCTTTTCCCTGCTTTCATCCGCTTTTTCCGTAAACATCCCCCACCGGCTGGCTTCCTTTTTGTCCGCGTAGCTTTCCCCCGGGCCGAATCCCATGTATTCCGCCTGTTCCATATCGGCGGGCAGCCGGAAAGCCAGTCCAAACCGGGGCAGGGGCGGACGGCCTTCCGCCACCTGCGCGTCCGCTTTCATTTCCAGGGCGCCGTTTGCGTGGATCGTCAGCCGGTATGAAATATGGATCAGCGGCATATGGCTCTGCCATCCAAGGGAGCACCTTGTCCGGATCACAACGCCGTCTTCCCGGCGCTCCGGGCTGATTTCATACACCCGGGGGATTAGGTCATACAGGTGAAAGCGTTCCCATTTGTGCCGGAACGGGCTGTCGTTATCCGTCGGAGCGCGCCAGACGTTCCAGCGTGCCGGGGACAGAAGCAGTTCGTTTCCGTCCAGGAGGATCGATTCCGGAAGCCCGGTTTCCCGGCTGATCCGGTATTCAAAGCGGTCCGCGTGGACCCGGATCCCGGCTGGATCCTCATGGATTTCCGGGAGAGCCCCGCCGGAAAGGGCAGGCTTTTCAATCCGGGCCCGCGGGGGAGACAGGCGAACCTGCTCAAAGCAGACGGTTTCCCCCTGCTTCCGCCACGGCGTGCTGTGGGCTGCCTCAAAGAAGAAACATACCGTCCTTCCGCTGCCGGCCGTGTTCTCCGGCAGCATCACTTCCTGAACTCCCAGCGGCGGAAGCCGCAGGGCAACGGTTCCCTCTCCGCAGGTGATTCCCTCCTGTTCCATCACATAGCGGCAGGAAAGGACCTCCTCCGCGGCGGTAAAGGACAGCATATTCCGGAAAATATAGTGCTTTCCTTTCTTTTCCACCCGGACCGGGCGGTAAACCTGTCCGATTTCGTGCAGGCCGCGGTGCGGGGTCCGGTCCGGAAATACCAGTCCGTCGATGCAGAAGTTCCCGTCGTGGTTCTGCTCGCCGAAATCCCCGCCATACCGGTAAACGGGCGTTCCGTCCGCTTCCGTTCCGATCCGGATTCCGTGATCGCACCATTCCCACACGCAGCCGCCCATCAGGCGCGGATTCGCGTAGATCTTTTGCCAGTATGCCTCTGCTCCCCCGGGGCCGTTCCCCATGGCATGGGCATATTCGCACAGGAAGTACGGGCGGGTTTCGCTCCCATTGTGAAGGAACTTCTCCATCTGTTCCGGCGAGGCATACATCGTTGAAACCATGTCCAGCACGTCCGCGCTTTCATTGGGCACAGGCGCGCCTTTCAGCATATGGATACTCTGGTAGTGCCGCAGGCGCGACGGATCCCGCTGCCCGACCCAGCGCAGCGCATGCTCGAACGCCAGGCTGTATCCGCTCTCATTCCCCATTGACCAGAAAACCACGCAGGAACGGTTGATATCCCTTTCCACCATGCACCGGATCCGGTCCAGGATGGCCTCCTCATAGTCTTTCCGGTTAGCCAGGAGCGCAATCCCGGAATAATCGAAATCATGATCCGTGGTCAGGGACGCTTCCACACTTCCGTGGGATTCGATATCCGCCTCATCGATTACATAAAACCCAAGCTCATCGCAAAGGCGCAGGAACTCCGCGTTCGGCGGATAGTGGGAGGTGCGGATGGCGTTGATATTGAAGCGTTTCATCAGGTACAGGTCCTGCAGCATGTCTTCCCGGGTAACATATGCGCCGGTGACCGGATGGCTCTCATGCCGGTTGACACCCCGCAGTTTCACCGGCTGCCCGTTGACGCAGAAAACCCCGCGGCGGATTTCCAGCGTCCGGATGCCGATACGCTCCCCGATCACTTCCTCCGGTGTCCGCAGGACCAGGGAATACAGCTTCGGATCTTCCGCGTTCCAGAGACGGGGGGCAGAGATATGAAATACATGTTCCTTCTGTTTGTTCTCAGCTTTTTCAACCAGCCGGCCGTCCGGATCCGACAGTTCCAGCGTGACCGGCGCTTCTCCCTGCCATTTCACCCGAAGCCGGCACTGGCCACCCTGGACCTGCTGGGTGATCTCATACCTGCGGATCTGTTTTTCCCGGCGCAGGAGAAAGAATACGTCCCGAATAATACCGGACATCCTCCATTTATCCTGGTCCTCCAGGTAGGTTCCGTCACACCATTTGAGCACCATCACAGCCAGCTCGTTTATTCCTTCTTCCAGGAGCGGCGTCGCGTCAAATTCGCTGGTATTGTGGGTTCCCTGGCTGTAACCAAGGAACCGGCCGTTGATACAGACGTAGAAACAGCTGTCCACTCCCTCGAAATTCAGGAGCCAGCGGACCCCCGGCTGCAGGTGTACGGAAAAGGAACGCCGGTAGACGCCGGTGGGGTTTTTCTGCGGGACGTAGGGCGGGTCATAGGGAATGGGATAACGGATATTCACGTATACCGGTTTTCCGTACCCGTTCATCTCCCAGTTCCCGGGTACCGGCATTTTCCGCACCGGCTCCGCAAGCCACCACTCCTCCGGCGCGTCTTCAGGCGATTCAAAAGGCGCGAAATCCCACTGCCCGTTCATGGACATGCGAAGAGACGATTCTTCCTTCGGCCGGAACGGATCCTGTCCGGCAGCGAAAGGCGTAAACTCATTTCGGGCTTCCAGCGTTCCAATATGAAGTATTTCCGGATTTTCATGAACCCATTTCTGCATATCCGTATCCTCTTTCAGGCCCGCGGCCGTTTTTCATTCCTGTGCCTATGATAACCGGTACAGGCCGCTTTGGGCAAGCAGAAAAAGCCCGTTCCCGCAGGCCGGGCAGCATTTTCACTTCGTCCCTCCGCATGAAATCCCGCCATAATACTTGGAATCATGCGGGTATTCCGGTATAATACAGGCATTCAAAAGCACTCAATCGATCCATAACCGCCGGGACGGGATCCCGGCTGATTACGGGAAATCAGGCGGCTCCCGTTTTCATTCCCGGAACTGCCGTTGCCGCGCCGGCAGGGTGACGCATATGGACCTCCGACTGGCTGCCCGCACAAAAGGCGGGCCGGAAGCTTACGAACCGCTCAGCCGGCATTCCCTCCGCTGGGAGATGACCCGGCCGGAACCTGCCAGCCCCGCGGAAGTGAAAATCCGTGTCACGGCCGATTCTGACTTTGCCGGTGTGATCCGGATCGCCATGCGTGCGGAAAGCCCGGATCCTTCCGCCCGTTTTTACCTGCCCGGGTTCATGTTCGGCACCAACCGGGGCAGCGCGCCCCTGGTAACCGACAGCAAAACGCCGCGCCTGCGGATGGACGGCGGCTTCCCGGCCTCTCCCTGGTGGATGGTCCGCAGCGACCGGCTTTCCCATCCCTGCGCGCTGATGTTCCTGGACGGAAGGGTCCGGGGCATTTCCGCATCGCCGTACTATATCCGCCGGGACGGGAACCGCGCCGCATGGCAGCCCGGATCCTGCGGGGACTTTGACCAGTACGCGGGATTCGGCTGTTCTCTTGCGGACGGCGAAGTATGGTACACCCTGGGCTATGAAAACGCGCCATGGCTGTTTGTGGATTCCCACCATATCCTGCCGCGCAGGCAGCCGGATGAAAACTGCTTCATTCTCCGCCGGGGTGAATCCGTTGACGTTACCCTGTACTGTTTCGACTGCCCGGCCGGGGACGAACGGGAAATCCACAGCATCCTGAAGCAGGTTTACACGCTCTGGCATGAATCGCCGCGCAGGGCCGGCTCCGTCTATGAAACCGTCCGGGACATCGCCTCCGCCATCTCCCGGGATGCCTGGATTCCGGATGCCCACTGCTATTCCGGTTTTGTGTTTGACCGGGGCACTCATTTCGAAAACCGCCTTCTCCCCTCTGTCTCGTGGACAAACGGCCTCTCAGCCGCGGTGCCGATGCTGATGTCCGCCCGCCGCCTCGGGGACGGAACGATGCGCGCCCAGGCGCTGGACTGTATCGGCCATATTGTGCGCAGCTGCGTGAACAGCCGGAACGGCCTGCCCTTCACGGCGGAACAGGACGGCCGGTGGAGCAACCGCGGCTGGTGGTATGACAAGCAGCCGGTTCCCGGGCATGCGGCTTACCTGGTCGGCCAAAGCGTTTACCTGGTATTGAAGGCATACGAGCTGGAAAAAGCATGCGGCACGGATCATCCCGACTGGCTCGCGTTCGCCCGGGATGTGATCGCCCGCACGGAGCAAAGCCGCAGCAGCACGGGCGAGTACCCCTACATCTTTTCGGAGGAAACCGGCGCCGGCCTGGAATACGACTCCTTCTCCGGCGCATGGTGCCTGGCCGCGGCTGCGATGTACTGCCGCCTCACCGGGGAGCGGGCTTACCTCCCCGGATTGCTGGAAAGCGAAAAATGGTACCATGGTACCTATGTCCGGCATGAAGAATGCTACGGCGGCCCGCTGGACATTGACAAAAATATCGATTCCGAAGGGATCCTGGCCTATATCCGCGCGGTCCGCAACCTGCACGAAATCCGGTGTGCGGATCAACCCGACGGCCGCGCCGGGCAGGAGGAACTGCTGAACCACCTGCGGGACGCGCTGTACTATGAATACCTTTTCAAGTTCTGTTACAATTCGCCGGTCCGGGTGCCGCCGCTCAGCACCGTCGGCTGGTCCAGCTGCGGCGGCAGCATCACTTCCGTCACCAATCCGCATATCCACCCGATGTCCTCCTCCGTGATGGACGAAATGCGGTATTACCTGCGTTTCAGGGAGGACGCGTATGTCCGCAGCCGCCTGGAAGACACCGTCCTGTGGAGCTGCCAGTGCCACAACACCCGGGACAGGGAATTCGGCTACGGGAAAACCGGATGGATGTCCGAACGCTTCTGCCACTGCGAAGGCTTGCTCACCGAAACCTGGCCGGACGGTTCCCCGGCTTCCACCTGGTTCGCGCTGATGCCCTGGGCATGCGGTTCCATCCTGGAGGGCCTGGCCGGGGAAACGTGGCAGGATGACCGGGCCGTCATCCATGTATACACCCGGCCCGTCAGTGCCGAAAGCTATCCGGAAGGCCTGGCCCGCAGCATCCACCTGGCTTTTGAGGCGGAAGACACCGAGATGGTCCCCTTCAACAAAAACTACGGTATTCTCTTTGCGGAAGGACGGATTTCCGACCGCAATACGATCGTCCCCGTGGGCGTCCGCAACCCCGGGATCTTCCGCCTGGAGGACGGCACGATCGGTATCTGCGGCGAACGGGTTTATGAAAACGGCGATGCGGACGAAACCGCCGCCGGAAAACTGCTCCTGTGGAAAACCCGGGACCTGGTCCATTTTGAACCGGCCGGCCTGGTGGACACGGATGCGCTTCCTTCCGGCCGTACCTCCGGCTCCCTGGCCGTCAGCCGCGCCCTGGCGGAAACCGCGCTGCGCTTCTGGAGTCCGGTTGTCCATACCGGAACGGGCGTCCCGGAGGAGATCCGCGCGGAAAGCATGCAGGACCTGGCCCGCGTCCCCGCCCTCATCCGGTACAGCGATGGCTCCGTCCGGAAAAAGGAGATCGCCTGGGATCCGGATACCGTCTGCTTTGACCGGCCGGGCACCTGCACCGCGCAGGGAACTGTTTCCCAGCAGTCCTTCCGCTTTCCGCTGGCCGAAGGGTACGGGGATCCCGTAATCTTCTGCTGGGAAGGCCGATGGTACTACATCTCCACCAATGACAACCTGGATGATATCGGCCTTTATGTCCGGGAAGCCAAAACCGTCGAAGGGCTCTTTGCGGAGGGAATCACGGAACACCTGATCCTTCCGTTCAGTCCGGAGCGCGGTTTTGAGCAGACCTTCTGGGCGCCGGAGTTCCATGTGATCGGCGGTGAACTGTATATCCTGTTCGCGGTCAGCGGCCATGAATGGGGTCCGCAGTGCCATATGATGAAAAAGAAAAAAGCCGGGCGGATCACCGATCCGGACGGCTGGGAAAACCCGGTCCGCGTGGTGCGGAAAGACGGAAGCCCGCTGGCGGATGCCGCGATCACCCTGGACATGACTTATATCGGCGCCCGAAGCGGTTCCTATGTTGTCTGGTCCTACCGTGAGCACATCGGAACGCCGCTGGATTCCGGATCCATGCTGTATATCGCCTCTATCGATGAGCGGGAGCCCTGGCGGCTTACCAGCGATCCGGTGCTGCTGACCCGCCCGCTGCTCGGCTGGGAAAACGTCGCCGGAACCATCAACAACGAAGGGCCGTATGCCTTCCTGCGGGACGGAAAGGTTTTCCTGACCTACTCCGGCGGTTCCGCAAACCGCTACACCTATGCGCTGGGCCTGCTCACCACGGATTCCGGCAGCGACCTGCTGGACCTCCGCTCCTGGAATAAGAGCATCACTCCCGTCCTGACGTTCTATTCTGTGGACGGCGAATACGGTCCCGGCCACAACTCCTTTTTTACCGGCAGCGACGGTGAACTGATGATCGCCTACCACGCGGAGACCAGCCTGACCGAAATGCTTCGGTGCGACGGAATCCGGCGGGTGCACTTCCGGCCGGACGGAACGCCCTATTTCGGCCTTTCCGCGTCCGAAGACCTGGTCCGGGCATCCGTTTCTTCCAGGATCATTGTCGGATAACGCAGCGGGATTGACCGTTTCCCCGTTTCATTGATCCATTTCCCCCACCCGTTCCATGAGGGCACGGAAAGTCGGGCATCCGTTTTCCCGTCCTGTTATACTGACTGCGCAACGGAGGTGAGTACCATGCAGGGATGGATTGAAGGACTCCAGCATTCAATCGACTTTATCGAGGAGCACCTGACCGACCCGCTGGACATTGAGGAGATCGCCGGGAAAGCGGCGCTGTCTCCCTTCTATTACCAGCGGATCTTCGGCGCATTGTGCGGAATGACGGTCGGCGAATACATCCGTGCGCGCAGGATGTCGCAGGCCGCCCAGGAACTGGCCCGGACCGGTGCGAAGGTGATCGACGTCGCGCTGAAGTACGGCTATGATTCCCCGGACAGCTTCACTAAGGCTTTCCTGCGCTTCCATGGCGTTTCCCCGTCCATGGCCCGGGAACCCGGCGCGTCCCTGCGGTCGTTTGCCCCGCTGCACATCAAAATCACAATGGAGGGCGGCAGTATGATGGATTACCGTATTGTTGAAAAAGCACCGTTTACGATTGTCGGCGTGAAACGGCCGTTCAATTCCGACACCAGCTACCAGGAGATCCCGAAGTTCTGGGATGAGTGGCTGGCCCAGGGAAAGGACCGGCCGATCATGGGCACCTTCGGCGTATGCATCGACATGAAGGGAAAGGACTTTGACTACTGGATCGCGGATCTCTATTTCCCGTGGGAAGATGTGCCGGAAGGCTGCGAAACCCGGGTGATCCCCGGCAGCCTGTGGGCGCAGTTCCCCTGCACCATCAAAACACTGCAGGACACCAACACGAAGATCTGGTCGGAATGGCTTCCGGCGCTGCAGGGATACACCCTGGCCGGGGAGTATGATATTGAGGTCTATCTTCCCCCGGAAGAAGGCTCCGATGATATGAAGGTGTACATCTGGGTGCCGTTGAACCGGGCGTAACCGCCGGCGGCAGGCACAGCGAAGCCGGAAGGATTTCTCCTTCCGGCTTCGTTTTTGTTTTTCTCCCCGCTCAGATTTTGTACAGCTGGGCAAGCCCTCCGTGGGAAGTTTCCCGGTACTTTTCATCCATGTCTTTCCCGGTCTGGTACATTGTGTCAATGACCGTGTCAAACGAAATCTTCCGCGTTTCATACAGGAAGCGGGAAAGGTTCACCGCGCTGATCGCACGCATGGCGGCAACCGCGTTTCGCTCAATGCAGGGAATCTGCACCAGTCCGTTCACCGGATCGCACGTCAGGCCGAGATGGTGCTCCATCGCAATTTCCGCGGCATATTCCGTCTGTTCCAGGTTCAGCCGGTACAGGGCCGCAAGTCCTGCCGCGGCCATGGAGCACGCGCTTCCGATCTCCGCCTGGCATCCGCATTCCGCTCCGGATATGCTGGCGTTTGTCCGGATCACATTGCCCACCAGGGCAGCGACCGAAATGGCGTCCAGGATCTCCGCTTCCGGAAAGCCCCGGTCTTCCTGCATATAGTAGAACACGGCCGGAATCACACCGCAGCTGCCGCATGTCGGCGCCGTGACCACGATATTCTCACTGGCGTTCTCTTCGCTCACCGCATATGCATAAGCCGCGATCAGCCGGTTCATGGTCACGTCGGCGCTCTCGTTGTAGCAGCGTTTCTCAAACAGGATTCTGGCTTTCCGCTGCACATTCAGTCCGCCGGGAAGCGTTCCCTCCGCCCGGATACCGCGCTGAACCGCTTCACGCATGGCCTGCCATGATTCCGCCAGGTATTTCTGCAGTCCTTCCCCCTCTCGCTCACGGATCAGTTCCGTCAGCGTCAGGTTCCTCTTCCGGCACACTTCCAGGATCTCCGTCAGGTTCTTCTCCGGATATACTTCCCGTTCTTCATCATCCGGCTCGTTTTCAAAGCGGACAGATCCCCCGCCCACAGAAAAGACCCGCACGCTTTCAGTTTCCTGCCCGTCCTTCAGAGCGGTAAAAAGCATGGTATTCGGATGCGGAAGGTCCTTCCGGGTATCATCCACCCGGATTTCCGCCCCCGGCAGTGCGGACAGGATGGCCTTCCCGGTTCCGTGTCCGGCCCCTGTGAACGCGAGTGATCCGTACAGCGTCACGCGGAAACCGTCCGCTTCCGGATGCCGCATGCCGAATCGCCTGGCGGCGTTATAAGGGCCGACTGTATGGGAACTGGAGGGACCATGGCCGATCTTGTATACGCTGCGGATGCTCTTCATCGGATGAATACCTCTGGCTTTCTTTATTCATTTGTCTTTCCGGTTCCATTATACCACAGATCCGGCCGCAGATGCCCGTATTCTCCCGGCTGTCATTTTTCTTGCGTCAGAACAGGTCCAGTGAACTGTCCAGGTAGATTTCCTCCCGCACCCGCAGTTGGTATTCCGGCTTCGTCATATAGTACAGCAGGAACTCCAGGATCACCGCGCTGCCCAGGCTCCGTCCCTCGATCTTGAAGTGGGAAAACCCGTTCGGCATATAGTTGTCCCGGATCTCCCGGATGCCGATGAATCCGGGATTTTCCATCGCGTCGGAAAACCGGTATCCCCTGTCTGCATACGGGGATACGCAGATATGATCTTCGCAGTTTTCTCCCCGATTCTTCCGGGACACGTTCTCATAACAGGCTTTCCGGTCCGGGCAGTCGAACCAGCACGCCTCGTTGCACAGGAACTCCACCTTGCCCTTCAGTTCCGCCGGCAGGGCCATCAGCCGTTCCAGCTCCCTGTTCAGCCGGAAATCCGGCACCACGAAGCGGAACTCCGGGCGTTTCAGTTCTTCCTCCAGCTGCCGGAAATTATCCAGCACCTTGGTCGTGGAGGAAACGAAGTAGAACCCGGGATACTTCTCCCGCAGGTAATCCAGCAGCAGGTCCGAGGTGAGGATCACCCCGGCGGGCACCGGCCCGCTTTTTTCAAACAGGGCGCACAGGCGGTTGCATTCCGGGTCAGCGAGGTCCCCTTCCCGCAGCAGGGAATTGCTGAAGGTCAGCCGGGGCGAGATGCCGTATTCCCGCATCAGCCCTGCCGCGTCCCCTGCCTTTGCCTCCCCGAATCCGGCCCGGCCCCCGTCCCAGCGGCAGCCGGCCGGCGCGCCGTAAACCGAGCCGATGGTGCACCAGTCATAAAACCAGTTCCGGTGTTCGCGGAAAAGCGGCAGGAATACCCGGTATAATTCATAAAACTCAAACAGTCCCGGAAGATGATATACAGCCTGCATCCGCTTTCCTCTCCTTTTTTTGTTCCGGTATGCCCGTTGATTATACCACACCGGCCCGCCGGCATGGTATAATAGTCTGTCGATACAGGAAACCGGAGGAAACACGATGCGCGAACAACTGATGCAGATTGCGAGGACCGCGGGGGATTTCTTTTCCGCCCGGTCCCTTTCACAGATTGACCAGAAGGAAGGCCACGCGAATTTCGTCACCAATGTCGACCGGGAGGTGGAGGAGTACCTGCAGCAGGCGCTCCTTGCCCTGGTTCCCGGCTCCCAGGTCATCGGGGAGGAGAAGGAAAACGGCGCCCTGACCGACGCGCCGACCTGGATCGTCGATCCCGTGGACGGAACCACCAACCTGATCCATGATTACCGGTGCAGCGCCGTATCCATCGCGCTGTGCGAAAACCGGAAACCGGCCGTCGGCCTCATCTGGCAGCCTTACATGCAGGAGATGTTCTACGCGGAAGCCGGCCGCGGGGCAAGCATGAACGGAAAGGAAATCCATGTTTCCGAAACCCCGTTTGACAAAGCCCTGGTCGCGTTCGGCACCGCCCCGTACCATACGGAGCTGGCGGAAAAGAGCATGGAGCTGGCCCTGGCGTACCTGCATTCCTGCGCCGACGTCCGCCGGAGCGGTTCCGCCGCGATCGACCTTGCCTACCTGGCCTGCGGGCGCCACGACGCTTTCTTCGAGCTAAACCTGAAGCCGTGGGATTACGCGGCCGGAAGCCTCATCGTCCGGGAAGCCGGCGGGGTGGTTTCCATGCCGCTGGAGCCCGTGGAAATGCGCTATGACCGTCCCGCCGCCATCCTGGCGTCCAGTGCGGCCATCGCGGATGAAATCCAGGCGGTGTTTGACCGGTATATGTCTCCCTCCGCGGCGAATCAAAAGCTATAAGATTGTGAAAAGGAACAGGAATATGGATGAGATCAGAAATCCCTACCGGATCCGGTCCGCTGCCGGAGAGCCGGACTGGGCGGCCGTTCCGGAGCTGGAAGCCGGCCGGATCCTCTGGAAGCCGGACTGCGGCATCCGCGCCTTCGGGCAGTTCTGCTACGATGCGCAGTTCCTTTTTGTGCACCTGCGCGCAGTGGAGGAAAACATCCGTGCGGAGTATACCGCTCCCCTCTCCCCAGTCTTCCGGGACAGCTGCCTGGAGTTCTTCTTTATGCCGGAGAACGAAGACCGGTACTTCAATTTTGAAATCAATCCCAACGGCTGCCTGCACGCCGGGTTCGGCCGCGGACGCGGTGACCGCACCGTCCTGTACCGAAGGGATATGGATACCCTGTTCGCGATCCGCCCGCTGAAAACTCCGGACGGATGGGAGGTTTTTTATCGGATCCCGCTTTCGTTCCTCCGGCTGTTTTGGCCGGACTTCACCTTCACCGGAAACCTCCGGGCCAATGTGTATAAATGCGGCGACCTGACCCGGCAGGAGCATTACCTGGCCTGGAACCCGGTCGCCTCCGAAACGCCGGACTTCCACCGGCCGCAGGATTTCGGCCTGATGACGTTTGAATAAAAAAGCACGGACCCGGGAAGCAGCGCTGCTTCCCGGGTCCTTTACTGTCCGGAAGATTCCAGGTTATTGTTTTACGCCAGTCCCGTAAAGCCAGCCATCGTCCGCACGAGGGCTTCCGCTTCCTGCACCGTCGGCGCTTCGGCAAAAATCCGGATCCGCGGCTCGGTGCCGGAGAAGCGGAGGATCACCCACCCGTCCGGGAAATACACCTTGCAGCCGTCCATATAGCTGACCCTGTCCGCCTGCTTCCCGAAGTCCGGCAGTTTCTTTTCCTCCATCATCAGGCGGCGGATTTCTTCCTTCTTTTCCACGGTCAGCGCCCAGTCATACTCCGCGGAGTGCATCTCGCCGTACCGGTCATACAGATCCTGCACCAGCTCGCTGAGCTTCTTTCCGGAGACGCTCAGCATCTCCACCAGCAGGCTGGCCGCGTACAGGCCGTCCTTGCCGGCGATATGCCCGCGCACCGTGAGGCCGCCGGAGGACTCGCCGCCGATCAGCGCGTCATGCTCCTCCATCCCCGCGGAAATATACTTGAAGCCGACCGGCACCTCGATACTCTTCTCGCCGTGCGCCTCCGCAATCCGGTCCAGCATATGGGTGGTGGCGATGTTCCGCACCGCAGGTCCCTTCCAGCCTTTGTGCTCCAGCAGGTACAGGTACAGCAGCGCCAGCGTCTCATTCGCCGTGATGTAGTTGCCTTTCTCGTCAATGATGCCCAGGCGGTCGGCGTCTCCGTCCGTTGCGATGCCCACGTCGGCCCGGTGCTCCTTCACCGCGTACTGCAGGTCCACCAGGGTGTCCGGGTTCGGTGCCGGAAGGTGCCGGCCGAAGAATGCGTCATGCCGGTCGTTGATCACGTCGATATCGCACCGGGAGGTATACAGGATCGTCTGCAGCCCGGTCAGGCTGACGCCGAACATCGGGTCCAGCACAATCCGCAGCCTGCGCTTCCGGATGGCCTCCGTATTGACCTGCTTCAGGATAGAATCCAGGTAGGCGTCCCGCGGATCAATGATCCGGATGATTCCCGCCGCTTTCGCTTCCTCGAAATCCATCTCCCCGATTTCTTCATCCTTCAGGCGGTTGGCGGTCTCCTGGATGGCTTCGGTTACCTCTATGGCCGCGTCCCGGCCGCCCGCGGTGAACAGCTTGATCCCGTTCCAGATGGCCGGGTTATGGCTGGCCGTGACCATTGCCCCGTAGGGCAGCTTCTTTTCCTTTACGGTAAACATCACCTGCGGCGTGGGGCAGCTCATGTTGACAAAATAAACCGTGATTCCCTCGCCTGCCAGCACCTGGCAGAACCAGATCAGCGCCTCCCGGCTCAGGAACCGCCGGTCATAGCCGGCGCAGATTCCCTGTTCCGCGCAGCCTTCCGCCTGCATCCGCCGGGCGAGTGCCGCCGCGATGCGCCGGATGTTTTCCCTTGTAAATTCGTCCCCGATCACTGCCCGCCATCCGCCTGTTCCAAACCGGATCATATGCCTTCCTCCATCCGGATCCGCCGCATCATCTGCCGGATCCGGCCTTCATTTGCTTCCATTTCCGCCACCAGGGCAGTCTGGGTCCGCGTCCTGTCCAGGTTATGCTCCGGCCGGGCCGTATGGAAATATACGTCCCCGTCCAGGTAATCGGTCAGGAAGCGCACGGCGCTTTCCAGTGTCATCAAGCGCGCGCCGTCCGGCAGCGTCTCCAGTTCCGCTTCGGTCAGGTCCTTTCCGCAGGCCCCGAGGAAGCCCTCCGCAAACGCCGAGTACAGTTTCAGGTCCAGGTGCACCCGGGACAGGTCCGGTTCATCCTCCGCCGCGGTGGATGCGCCGAAGCGGATTGCGTCGCCGAAATCATTGCCCGCCAGCCCGGGCATCACCGTATCCAGGTCCAGGATGCACAGCGGCTGCCGGGTCTTTTCATCCAGCATGACGTTGTTCAGTTTCGTGTCATTGTGCGTCACCCGAAGCGGCAGTTCTCCCGCCCGCTGCATCGACACCATCAGGCCCGCGCCTTCTTCCCGTTCCAGGCAGAAATCGATTTCCTCCCGAACGCCCGCCAGGCGGCCGGCCCGGTCCTCCCGGACGGCCCGGTGCAGCGCCGCGTATCTTGCGGGGGTATCGTGAAAACCGCGGATCACTTCCGTCAGCTCCCCCGCGGGAAAATCCGCCATCTGCTGCTGGAAGCGCCCGAACGCCGTGCCGCTCAGCCGGAAATCCTCCGGGTTCTCCGCCCGGTCCAGGCAGATGCCGCCGCTGATGAAATCATACATCCGCCAGAGTTCATTCCCGGGCTTTTTGATATAGTACTCCCCGTCCGCCGTCAGCACGAGCGTTAGCACATGCCCGGGGGCCGGATCCTTCTTCCGCAGGTGTCCGGTCACCAGGATGATATTCCGCATCAGCCCGTCCGCGTCGGGAAATGTGGCCGTATTCACTTTTTGCAGGATATACCGGCGGGATCGGTCGGTCTCCACCAGCCAGGTCTGATTGATATGCCCCGATCCGTGCGGTACGCAGCGGACCGGTGTTCCTTCCGTCCGGAACAGCCGAATGATTTCTTCCATGTCTTTCTCTCCTGTTTCCGGTTTCCGTTCCCGCCGGGCTTCCGCCGGAAAATCCGTCAGGCGGAATCGCGCGGAACCAGTTCCGAAGGAAGGATGATCCGTTTGGGCAGCGATTCATCGCCGCGGATCCGTTCCGCAAGCACCCTGGCGCAGGTCCGGCCCATCTCCTCCACCGGCACATGGATCGTGGTCAGGGGTGGATTGGCATACTGGCTCATTTCAATATCCGTCATCCCGATCACCGCCACCTGGTCCGGAACGCGGATGCCCAGGCGGTACAGCGCCCGGAGGGCCGCCATCGCCATCAGGTCGCTGGACGCGTAAATCGCGCGGGGCAGTCCCGGGCCGGCCGCCGCGGCTTCCACCAGTTCCATGCATTTCCGGTCATCCCACTGGCAGTCCAGGACCCATTCCGGGCGGACTTCCAGCCCCAGCTCCGCCATCGTCTCCAGGTAACTGCGGTACCGGCGGGAGCGCCGCATGGGTTGGTTTCCCGCGCCGCCGCCGATAAACCCGATCTCCCGGTATCCTTTCCCATATAAATACTCCACCGCCATCCGGCTGACGCGGAAATGGTCATATTCAATATTGTCAATCGGCATATGCCCGGTATCAATTCCAACGATATGCGGAATCCGCTCCCGCAGCTGGTTGAAAAGGGGTTCCTCCAGGGGGCGCATCATCACCAGGCCGTCCAAGCCTGCCTCCAGCGTCCGGTTCAGGATCTCCGGATCCTCCAGCTCCTGCTCGGTATGGATCAGGGAAACCACGCCGCCCTGCTTCTCCATCTCAGCCTCAATTCCGCTGAGGAGGGAGAGGTAATACGGATCCCTGTACTTGCCGCGGGTGGTCGCCAGCAGGCAGCCGATGGAGAACCGCTGGTCCACGGCTTCCCGTTCGGACCGGTCGGTTTTTTTGATCAGGGGCGTATATCCCAGCTCGGTAACGGCACGCAACACATTTTCGCGTGTTTCGTTCGTTATTTTATAGGTTTGATTGTTGTTCAGCACCCTGGATACGGTGGCGGGTGAAACGCCCGCCCGCTTTGCGACATCGCGGATATTCGCCATTTCAGTTCTCCTTTCCACTGAAACCGCTATATGTTTCCATCTGTTTCTATCATAAGTCCCGGCCCTCCCCCTGTCAAGGTGTTACGAAACAAAAACATGTATTTTCTGGATTTTTTAAGAAACATTATTGACATTTTCGTGCAACGTGTGATATTGTTTAGTAAACAAACTGCAGAGGAGACATCCTGAGATGAACCTGATTCTCATCGGCGCGGGGCAGCGCGGTATGATCTATTCCCGTTATTCCTGTGAACAGGGGCACACGGTGGTCGCCGTCGCGGAGCCGGACGATGCCCGGCGGGAAGCTGCCCGGACTGCGTTCAGTCTCCCGGAGAGCGCCTGCTTCCGCACCGCGGAAGACCTGCTCAGCCGCCCGCGCATGGCGGATGCCGCCATCATTGCCACCATGGACCGGGATCATTACTCCCAGGCTATCCGGGCCATGGAGCTCGGGTATGACCTCCTGCTGGAAAAGCCGATTTCCCCGGATCCGGCGGAAACGCTGGCCATTGCGGATACCGCCCTCCGGCTCGGCCGCCGGGTCGTCGTCTGCCACGTGCTGCGCTACTCCCCCTTCTATCGGAAGCTGAAGGAAATCCTGGACAGCGGGGAGCTCGGGAAGATCATCTCCATCGATCATACCGAAAACATCGGCAACTACCATATTGCCCACAGCTTTGTCCGCGGAAACTGGCGGAATGAGAAGCTTTCCAGCCCCATCATCCTGCAGAAGAGCTGCCATGATATGGACCTGCTGCTCTGGCTCGCCGGCAAAAGCGTCCGGCGCATCTACTCCACGGGAAGCCTTTCCTTCTTCCGTCCGGAGAACGCGCCTGCCGGAAGTGCCGGGCGCTGCCTGGACTGCCCGGTTGCGGAAAGCTGCCGCTTCGATGCCCGGAAGGCCTACCTTCCCGTCATCGGGGAATGGCCCGCCCAGGTGCTGACCGAAGACCAGACGGAATCCGGTATTATGGAAGCGCTCCGGACCGGTCCCTACGGGCGCTGCGTGTTCCGCTGCGACAATGATGTGTGCGACCACCAGAGCGTGGCCATGGAGTATGAGGACGGCGCCACCGCCGTGTTCACCCTCTGCGGCATGACCGACCGCATGCACCGCACCATCCATATCATGTGCGAGCACGGGGAAATTCTGGGGGATGACGATCCCGGTGAAATCACAGTCAGCCATTTCCGCTCCAGCGTAACGGAAAACGCTGAGCAGGAGCGGATCCTGATCGGGCAGGTCAGCGGCGCGCACAGCGGCGGGGATGTCGGCCTGGTGAAGGCGTTCCTGGCTGCCCTGGGCAGCGGAACCGCCGCCTCATCGGAGATCTCCCGTTCCGTGGAGAGCCACCTGCTCGCCTTTGCGGCGGAAGAATCCCGGAAAACGGGACAGGCCGTGGATATGGCAGCCTGGACGGAAAGGCTGCGCACCAGATGAATCTTGCCGGCGGCAAGCCGGACAGAGCATATTTCATTCATTATTTTTTAGGAGGGAAAACACATGAAGAAACTGGTCAAAATGCTCACGATGATCCTGGTCCTTTCCCTGGTCATCGGCGTGGCCGGAACTGCCTGCGCCGAAAACATCGAGATCCACTACGCCTACTGGCAGAGCACCCTGGATGATTTCTACGCGCAGTGCAAGGCTGATTTCGAAGCGGCCCACCCCGGCGTAACCATCGTCCTGGAGCCCACCGCCTGGGGTGAGTACTGGACGAAGCTGGAAGCCGCCGCCAACGGCGAGTCCATCGCGGACGTCTTCCATATGAACGGCGTGAACATCAAGAAGTACGCTTCCGGCGGCATCCTGGCGCCCCTGGATGAGCGGATCGCGAATTCCGACATCAGCCTGGACAACTATCCCAAAGCCATGAATGAGATGTATAATTTCGATGGCGTGCAGTACGGCATCCCGATGGACTACGACACCATCGGCCTGTGGTACAACAAAGCCCTGTTTGACCAGGCCGGCATTGCCTACCCCACCCCCGAATGGACCTGGGAAGACCTGACGGCCGCCGCCAAGGCGATCAATGCCCTGGGAGACGACATCTACGGCATCGCCGCGGGTTACAGTGACCAGCAGGGATTCTACAACACTGTGTTCGCGGAAGGCGGCTGGTTCGTGGACGGCGACAAGTTCGGTTTCAACGATCCGAAGACCCGCGCCGGCATCCAGTGCTGGGTTGACCTGATGAAGGAAAACGTATCCCCCTCTGAAGCTTCCCTGGAAGAAACCGAAGGCTATCTCCGGTTCATGGCCGGCAAGCTGGGCATGATCTTCTCCGGTGACTGGCTGGTTGCCTACTATGCCTCCGATGACTCCACCGTGAAGGATGTCTGCGACGTGGTGGAACTGCCCCTGATGTCCAGCGGCAACCGTGCCTCCGTCATCCACGGCAAGGCCAACTGCCTCTCCGTCTTCTCCGCGCATCCGGACGAAGCGTACGCATGGCTCGCTTACCTGGCCGGCGCTGAAGTCAATGAGAAGCTGGCTCCCACGGGTATCGTGATCACCTCCTACATGGAGTACTCCGACAAGTTCTTCGATGCTTATCCGCAGTACAACATGAAGATCTTCTCTGACGCTGCAGCCAACTACTCCTATGTGTACCCCTCCTCCGCCTATGTCCTCGAGTGGGGCGACATCATGTGGGAAGAACTGGTCCGGGCCTTCAACCTCGAGATTACCGTGGACGAAGCCTGTGACAACATCATGGCCCGTCTGGGACAGTAAAAACATTCATCCCGGCAATTCACACCCCGGCCCGGAAACCGTCCCCGGTTCCCGGGCCGGGCATTCCTGAACAAAGGAGGTACCGGCATGACAGCCAGAGTGCATATCAACCGGCAGAAGCGGATTGACTGGGCATGGGGGTACGGCATGATCCTGCCGCTGCTCGCCGGCCTGGGCATTTTCTACTTTTATCCGGTTTTCAAAGTATTCCGGGACAGCCTGTACAATGTCGGCGCCTTCAACCGTTCCTCCTGGGCCGGCCTGAGCAACTATACCAAAATGTTCCAGGACGGCACAATGTGGCAGTCCCTGGGCAACACACTGATGTATGCGGTGATCATCATCCCGCTGACCGTTGTTCTCGCGCTGATCCTTGCCGCGCTGCTGAACACGAGGATCCGGGGCCGCGATGTATTCCGGGTCATCTTCTTCATTCCCACGGTCACCATGGCCGCCGCGATTGCCATGGTCTGGCGCTGGATCTTCAACGGGGATTTCGGCATCCTGAATCACCTGATCAAGTCCCTCGGCGGTACTCCGCAGCCCTGGCTTTCCGGCAAGGACACAGTTCTGGTCTGTATCAGCATTGTGTCCATCTGGATGGGCATCGGCTACAACATGATCATCCTGCTGGCGGGCATCCAGGGAATCTCCTCCACCTACTATGAGGCGGCGGAGCTGGAGGGCGCCGGCAAGATCCGGCAGTTCCTCAGCATCACCATTCCGCTGGTAACGCCCACCCTCTTCTTCGTGGTCATCACAACGGTGATCTCCACGCTCCAGATTTTCGATACGATCTATATGATGCTTCCGACAAAGAGCATCGCCATGAAGTATGCCCAGAGCATCGTAATGTACTTCTACCGGAACGCGTTTGAATATTCCGCCAAGGGCTATGCCAGCGCAATCGCGGTGCTGCTGTTCGTAATCATCATGGTGCTCACGCTGATCCAGATGCGGATGCAGAAAAAATGGGTCCATTATGACTGAGGAAAGGAGGCAGCAGCAATGGATACAGCAATCCGCCGCACACATCCCCGCAGGCGTCCCGAATACGGAAAGATCGTGATCTATATCGTGCTCCTCCTGGGCTGCGTCATCACGCTGGCCCCGTTCGTCTGGATGTTCCTGACCTCCATGAAAACCTCGATGGAGGCAGTCTCCATCCCGCCGTCCATCCTTCCGCGCGCCTGGAATACGGACGCCTATACTTCCCTGGGCAATAAGCTGCCTTTCTTCCAGATGTACTGGAACACGATCCTCACCTCCGTGATCATTGTAGCCGGCCAGCTCCTGCTGTGCTCGCTTGCCGGGTATGCCTTCGCGCGGATCCGGTTCCCGGGGCGGAATTTCCTTTTCGTCCTCTGCCTGTCCGTGCTGATGATCCCGAGCTCTTTCCTGATCCTGCCCCAGTACCTGATCATCCAGAAGATGAAGCTGCTCAATACGCTGCACGCTATCTACCTTCCCAACCTGTTCAGCGCCTTCGGCACCTTCCTGATGCGGCAGTTCTTCATGACCATTCCGCTGGAGCTGGAGGACGCCGCCCGGATTGATGGCTGCGGCCACGGCAGGACCTACCTGCGGATCATGCTTCCGCTGATCAAACCCGGCTTGGTCTCCCTGGGCGTACTGACGCTGCGATTTGCCTGGAACAACCTGATGTGGCCCATGATCGTCAACACGGAAAAGGCCAAGATGACCCTTTCCGCCGGCCTCAGCTACCTGCAGGGGCAGTATATTACGGACTATCCCAGCATCATGGCCGGCGCCATGCTGGCCACGATCCCGCTGATTATCATCTATGCCATTTTCCAGCGGCAGTTCATCGAGGGCATTGCCCTGACCGGAATCAAATAAATCCCGGCCTCCCGGACGCACGCAAAAACCCCGGATCCGTTTCAGAACAGGACCCGGGGTTTTTCTGTGCCGCTGAACTCCCGCCGGCATGCGGGTGTTTCCGGCCAATCGTCTGGCCCGCTGCGGTTCGGAATCCTTTTCCTCCGCAGCGGGCCAGTGATCTATATGATCGAGGAGCCTCTGCAGATCTCTCCTCTGCTGTAACTGTATCATATCCCGGCTGCGTTATTGTTTTCTGTTCCTTCTGTGAAGGATTTATGAAAACTTCCGGACGGTTTCCGGATGCTTTTCCGGACGGTTCATTGTATAATGAATCAACCGGAAAAGGAGATATACCACCGATGAATAAACTGGGAAAATGCATGACCCTGGTAATGGCGGGCTGCCTGCTGTCCTCCTGCGCCGGACCTGCCGTGCCGGCAGCGGACCGGACCGTTACACTGGATCCCCGGAATACGTCCGAATTCAACGGCGGCGTATTCCAGGGCTGGGGCACCAGCCTGTGCTGGTGGGCCAACCGGATCGGGTATTCGGACGTCCTTTCCCGCCTGGCCGCGGACGCCTTCTGCAGCCCGGAAAGCGGCCTGGGCCTGAACATCCTCCGCTACAATATCGGCGGCGGGGACGACCCGTCGCACAACCACATATTCCGGACCGATTCCATGATGCCGGGCTTCTGGAAAAACCCGGCCTATGACGAATCCTCCGGTACGTATACCTGGGAATACGACTGGTCGCAGGATGCAAACCAGCGGAACGTGCTGTCCGCCTGCCTGCAGGCCGGGGAAGATATGATCGTGGAGGCGTTCTCCAATTCCCCGCCGTATTTCATGACCGTTTCCGGCTGCTCCTCCGGGGCTGTGACGCCTTCCAAAAACAACCTGCGCGATGACGCGTATGACGCTTTCGCCCAATACCTGGCGGATGTGGCGGAACATTTCAGCACCGAATGGAACATCCGCTTCCAGAGCCTTTCCCCCATGAACGAGCCTGATACCGCCTACTGGCAGGCATACAGCCCGAAACAGGAGGGCTGCCATTTTGATCCCGGCGAAAGCCAGTCCCGGATCCTCACGGCCGCCGCCGCGAAGCTCCGGGAAAAGGGCCTGGATGATATCCTGCTTGCCGGGACGGATGAAACCAGCATCGACCTGCAGGCCCGTTCCCTCTCCATGCTGTCCCCGGAAGCGCTGGCCGCCGTCAGCCGGGTGGATACCCACGCCTATTCCGGCACCGGCCGGGACGCCCTGCGCCGGGAGGCGCTCGCGAAGGGCAAAAACCTCTGGATGTCCGAGGTGGACGGTGGGGAAACCCTGGGCAAAAATGCCGGGGAAATGGGTGCCGGCCTCTGGCTGGCCCGGGAGATCATCACGGACCTGAACGGCCTGACGCCTTCCGCCTGGATCCTCTGGCAGGTCATCGACAGCCATATCTGCAGGGACGGATACCTCGGCCGCAAAGATTCCGGAATGGTCAATATCAAAGGCGGCTACTGGGGCACCGCGGTGGCGGACCATGACCGGGAGCGGCTGGTCCTGACGATGAAGTATTATGTATTCGGCCAGTTCACCCGGTATATCCGGCCCGGCTGCCGCCTGCTGGCCGTGGACGGGGACGCGGTGTCCGCGGAAGACCCGCAGCGGAAACGCCTGGTAGTGGTTGCGATGAACGCAGAGAACCGGGAGACGACCCTGCGCGTGGATCTTTCCGCTTTCGGAAGCGCCGTTCCGGCGGGAACCCATGTGCAGGCTGTCCGCACCAGCGGCGCCGTGGCCAGCGGGGAGCGCTGGGCTGATGTTCCGGGTCCGGATACCGACGGGAACGGGTTCACCGCCGTGCTGGCGCCATACTCCGTCACCACTTTCCTGGTTCCGGAATCCCCGCAGGAATAACCGGCATAATCCGGCCCGGCCGGAGGAATGATCCTCCCGGCCGGGTTTTTTTCAGAAAAATCTTCCGGAAAAGGGATAAAAAGCAGCTCTTCTGCGTCTATATATATGGGGATCCGGCAAAAAGAACCTGCCGTATATCAAAAATGGAGGATTTTGATATGGAGCGTTTATGTACGAGATGCAAACGGATCATTGAAACCAAACAGTGTCCCAGCTGCGGGGGAACCGAAACCCGGCTGCCCGAAAGCACGGATGAGTGCCTGATCGTCGTGCTGGCCAATTACCATTCCTCGGTTTTCGCGGAAGCGCTGAGGTACCGGGAAATCCCCTTCCGGATGGTCACCACCCTCGGAAAAACCAGCATGTTCCGGGAGTTTTATGTGCCCTACAGCCGGATCGATGACGCCTTCGATGAGCTGGAGAAACTGTGTGAGGGCCGTCTCCTCGCGTCTGAGGAGGATCAGGTATTTACCGATGAGGAGCTGGAGCGGATGGATATCTCCCAGCTGGAAGGCATGGACGCCGAAAGCCTGAAGGCCTTCATCGGCCGGATCCGCAACACCATGAAAGCAATCAAGTGCCAGCAGGCGCTGTGGAAAGACCGGAGCAACCTGCTCTTCGAGATGAAGGAAGAAGCGGAACTCCTGTTGGAGGATCTTTCCTGATTCGCATCCGGCAGGAAAATATCAACGGCCGGGAGGGGCATTCCCTCCCGGCCGTTTGCTGTTTCCCTTATTTTCCCGGCTCATCAAAATGCTCCAGCCGGCGGATCTTGTCCGCCTGCTCCAGGATTTTCTCCTTCCAGTTGTCATCCTGGGCGTTCAGCTGGTATGCCCGGAAGCCGTACTGGCCGGCGGCCGTGCAGATCACGGCCTCGTCATCGATATGCAGGGAGATCCGGTACCGGTTCGGCAGCTTCTGGGGCAGCACCGTTTTGTTGTCCCGCTGTACTTCCTTCAGGTGGCGGTCCCCGTTGACAATCCCGTCCAGGCGGACGCCGTAGCAGCGGAACAGCCGGCGGATATAGCTTTCCGACCGGAAGGAGGAGGTGTAGATCCACACCTCATATCCCTGGATCTGGAGCTCCCAGATCAGCTCCGGGGTACCGAGGCGCAGCCGCTCAGGGAATAAATTCCGCAGCGGAAAAGGAAGCGCCGGCTCGGTTTTGTGCGTCTTCGGGGAGACGAACAGCACCTCGTCCAGATCAAAGGATACCCGCATTTTGCGTTCCTGGCTGCTCATCTTCTCCCCATCTCTTCAGCGCCGGCCGCCTCCCCTTCGGGAACGCCCGGGCTTTGTTTTATATATTGTCATTGCCGCTGCCTTATTACTTTGACAGCCGGGCATTTAAATCCTTTTTCATCCGGGTTCATTGCCGGCCGGCTTCCGCATGGTCAGGCAGACGTTGTACGTGAGGATGGAGCAGACCACGATCACCGATCCGATGATGGAAAGGGTGGACACCCGTTCGCCGTAGAACGCCGCCACCAGCAGCGGGTTCATGATCGGCTCCAGGCCGGTCAGCAGGCTGGCGGTCACCGCCGGTGTGTTTTTGATCCCGATGGAGAACAGGATATACGCCCCGCCCACCTGGACGACGCCCAGGGCCGCCACAGCCGCCACGACCGGCAGGGAGAAATCCGTTTCCCCGAAGCACAGCGGCGTAAAGATGATTCCTGCCGCCAGCTGGCCCAGGAAGCAGGAGGAGATCGCGTCCGCGTTCTTCCCGGTGTTCATCATGAACACGCCGGCATAGCAGATGCCGGACAGGACCGCGATGATATTTCCCGCCAGGTTTCCGGCCTGAATCCCGTCCACGAAGAACAGGACCACTCCCAGCAGCACGAGAAAGCAGATGATCACGTCCAGCCTTCCCGGCTTCTGGCGGTAAATCACCGCCATGAACAGGATCACAAATACCGGGGCGGTAAACTGGAGCACGATCGTGTTCGCCGCGGTGGTCATCTTGTTCGCGAGGGCAAACAGCGTCGTCACGCCGATCATCGACAGTGCGCCGATGAACACCCGCTGGCTGAACACCAGCCGGTGCCGGGTCGCCAGCAGGTAGATCCCGATGACCGCCGCGCCGATCAGGTTCCGCGCGCCGTTGATCGCCAGCGGCGACCAGGGAACCAGCTTGATAAACAGCCCGCCGGTGCTGAAACACATGGACGCCAGGAAAACGCACAGCACCGACCTGTTCCTCACCGTCATTTCATCACCCTCCGCAATTGCCCATACAGTACCACAATCCCGGAAAAAAGAGAAGCCCTCCGCCGCTTTCCGCGGCGAAGGGTTTCTTGATACTGTCCGTTTCCGGGCTCAGGCTTTTTCAAACCGGATCACGTTCCAGCTCAGCGCAGGCAGCCGGATTTCCGCCCGTCCTCCGTCGATGCTTCCGCCGGGGCCGGCCGCCGGGGCCACATTGCCCGGGTTCTCTTCCGTGTTCACAGCCTTCACGTCGTCATGGTGGAGCAGGATGTGCTCCGCCAGCTTCATCCCGCCAAAGGACCGCAGGTCCAGGTCCAGGGTGAAGTCCTCCTTCATATCCCGGTTCACGCAGAACACCGTCACGCTGCCGTCATCCCCCAGCGTTGCCGTGGCGTCCACCAGCGGAACGCCTTCGTAGTCAGTGCAGTCGTACACCGGCGTGTCCACGATCGCCTTCAGGGCGGTGCCGCGGCCGTAGCGGCTCACGTGCAGGTAGGGATAGAAGATCGTCTGCGCCCAGCATCCGCCGCCGTTCCGGGTCATGATCGGGGCGATCACGTTCACCAGCTGTGCCAGGCAGGCCACCTTCACCCGGTCCGCGTTGCGCAGGAAGGTGATCAGCATGCTGCCGGCCAGCAGCGCGTCCTCAAAGTTGTAGATATCCTCCAGCAGCGGCAGGGCGGGTCCCCACTTCTCCCGCTTCCAGATTTCCTTGTCCTGCTCATTGGAATGATACCAGACGTTCCACTCGTCAAAGGACAGGTTCACCTGCTTTTTCAGGTGCTTCTTGCCCTTCACCGCGTCGCAGATGGAAATCACCGTATGGATGAAATCGTCCAGGTCCATGCTCCGGGCCAGGAATCCCGGGGTATCGTTCGTCGGATTGCCGTAATAGCGGTGCAGGGATACATAATCAATATTCTCGTAGCACGCGTCCAGCATGGTCAGTTCCCAGTCCCCGAAGGTCGGCATCTGGGAAGAGGAGGAACCGCACGCCACCAGTTCGATGGAGGGATCCACCCATTTCATCACCTTGGCGGCTTCATTGGCAATATGCCCGTATTCCGCCGCGGTTTTGTGCCCCATCTGCCACGGACCGTCCATCTCGTTGCCCAGGCACCACATTTTGATGCCCAGCGGTTCCTTCCGCCCGTTCCGGATCCGCATGTCGCTGAACTTGCTTCCGCCGGGATGATTGGCGTATTCCACGATATCCCGGGCATTTTCCGGTCCGCGGGTGCCCAGGTTGATGGCATACATCACCTCGCTGCCGGCTTTTTTCGCCCAGTCGGCAAATTCATGCAGGCCCACTTCATTGCTTTCCGTCGTAAACCAGGCCAGGTCCAGCCGCTTCGGCCGCTGTTCCCGGGGACCCACCGAATCCTCCCAGTTGAAGCCGGAAACAAAGTTCCCGCCGGGATACCGGACAATCGGCACGCCGATCTCCCGGACCTTTTCGATCACGTCTTTCCGGAATCCGGCCTCATCCGCAAGCGGATGGCCCGGTTCATAGATTCCTCCGTATACCGCGCGGCCCAGGTGCTCAATGAATGAGCCGAAGATCCGCGGGTCCACCCGGCCGATCCGGTAGTCCCGGTCCAGGATCATGGATGCTTTCTTCATTTATGGTTCCTCCTTGCCTGAAAGGTCAGCCCTTCACGCTGCCGGCGGTCAGGCCGGCAATGAAGGTCTTCTGGGCGCACAGGTAAATGATTATAATCGGCACCACCGCCATCACTGCGCCGGGCATCAGCACGTCATAGGCGTTCCCGTAGGGAGTGATCGTTGTGCCCATTCCGATCGGTATGGTGAATTTCTCATTGGAGCTCAGCACGATCATCGGCCACAGCAGGTTGTTCCAGCTGTTCATGCCGCTGAGGATTGTCATGGCGCCGAAGGCCGGGATCATAATCGGCACCATGATCCGGAAGAACACCCCGTAATCAGTGCAGCCGTCAATCCGGCCGGCTTCCAGCAGTTCTTTGGGCAGGCCGAGCACATACTGCCGGAAGAAAAAGATCATGAACGGCGGAACCAGGTACGGCAGGATCACGCCGAAGTACCTGTCCACCAGCTTCACACGGATCAGCATCCGGTACAGCGGCAGCAGCAGGATCTCGAAGGGGATCATCATCACAACCAGCACCAGGGTAAAGATCAGGTTCCGGCCTTTGAAGTTATACATGGCCAGGCCGTATCCGACGAACGACCCGAAGAACAGGCCGATCACCGTCTGCAGCACCATGATGATCACGCTGGATTTGTACCAGTGCCAGTAGATACCGTCCCGGTACGTGTTCAGCGCGTTGTAGTTGCTGAAGGAGGATACGCCCGGTTCAATGGACAGGCTCAGGCCTTTCCGGAGCATCTCCTCACCGGGTTTCAGCGAACTGCAGAACATGAATACAAAGGGAAGCATGGCGATAAACGCCCAGAGCACCATCAGGCTCGTCGCCAGGAAGGAGAGGAATGCTTTCCGCTTGTTGAAATGCTTTTTCATTTTCATCTCAGGCATCCTCCTTCCGGAAGAATCCCATCAGCACCAGCTGGATCAGGTTCACACCCAGGACCAGCACCAGCAGGGTCAGTCCGACCGCGGAAGCCATTCCCATGTTAGCTTTGCTGATCCCCACCTGGTACAGGTAGCCGACAATCGTCCGGCCAACGCCTCCGGGATTGTTCTGGGCCCACAGTGCCACGGATTCCGTGAACATGGCAAATCCGCCCAGCACGGTAATGGTGATCACATATATCAGGACCGGCCTGATGCCGGGAAGTGTCACTTTGAAGAATTTCTGGATAGGATTGGCCCCATCGATCTCGGCCGCTTCATACAGGTCGTTCGGGATTGCCTGGATCCCGGACAGGTAGTAGATGATATTGACGCCCATCCAGCGCCACAGGGTCAGCACAATCAACACAAAGTTGCCGCTGTCCGCAAACATCAGCCATTTCCGCGGCTCCCCTCCCAGGGCAATCATCATCGCGTTGACCGGTGCGGTATCCTGTGTGCCGAACGCCAGGCGGAACACAATGCCGGCCACAACGATGGATGTCAGTGCCGGGATAAAGAACAGGGATTTGAAGAACGCGGATCCCTTGACAAACGCGGAATGCAGCAGCACCGCGAACAGCAGGGGAACCGATGTGAGCACAATCACATCCCAGAAGGCATACCGGGCGCTTGTTTCCAGCGCCTGGATAAAATTCCGGGAGAAAAGCTTTTCGTAGTTCTTCAGCCCGATCCATGTGCTCGTTGTGGGTCCGTCAATCCGCTGGAAGCTCATCAGGATCGTCGAAATCGTCGGATACAGGTAAATCAGGAGAAAATAGATCACAAAGGGCGCAACAAACACATAGGGAACCACTTTCCTGTTGGTGAAGAAGGCGGCTGCGCCCTTCGGTTTTCTTTGTGCAGCCTGCTGCATGGTATCGCCTCCGTTCATGAAAACTGGATAAAACAGGAAGAGGCCGACCGGGGATTCCCGCCGGCCGGCCCCTTTCAGGATTCATTAGTCGATCGCGTCTCTCAGTTCCTGGGCACAGTTCTTGGCAATCTCTTCGGGATCACCGCCGCCGATGACCAGGTCATACGCCATCTGGCTCTTGACGATGTCGCTGGCCGTCGGGAAGTATTCGGAGATGCAGGTGTCCGGAATATCATCCAGCACGGTCTTCAGCACGTCGAAGATGTCATTTCCGTAGTAGTCGAAGAACTTGTTCGGCTCCATCATCTCGGGCGCGCCGTAGACGTCGGTCATGATCGGGTCGAATCCCAGGATCGTCCAGGTCTTGACGCAGCCTTCGAAGCTCAGGGTCGCGTAGGCCAGCCACTGCTTGGCGATGTCCACGTTGGCGCTGGTCTTCACGACCGCGGTGCCTGTACCGCCCATCTGCGCGGATTTGTGTCCGCCGTCAGACCACAGGGGCATCGGAGCAACCTTCATCTTGCCGGACAAGTCAGGCATATAGTCGGTGAAGCGGTTCAGGTACCAGAACGGCATGCACACAGAAGCGAACGCGCCTCCGTTCATCTCACCGTAGTATTCTTCCGCGTGATGGAATCCGCCGGGGGCCGGAACAGCCGTTCCGTCATCCAGCATGCTCTTCATGAACGCCAGGGTACTGATAACCACGGGTTCGTCCATCCGGACCTCTCCATCGTAGGTCAGCCAGTCGCCGCCGTGCTGGTTTACCAGGGGATACAGGCTCCAGCAGTCGGTGGATTCCCAGGTGCACATCGGCTTGCCGGTCTTCTCCAGCACAACCTTGCCGGCTTCATGATAGTCGTCCCAGGTCTTGATATCCTGGTAGTTGATTCCGGCCGCCTCAAGGATCTCAGTGTTGTAGAACATGATGCAGGCGCCGATGTGGTGGTCGATTCCGTAGTACTTGCCGTCCTTGGCATAGTTGTTGAAACGGCTCATGACCAGGTGGTCCTTGATCGGCTCAACGATGTCGTTGATGTCCGCCAGCTGGATGTCGCCCTTCAGGTAGTTCGCGAACTGGTTGATTTCGATGTCCACGATATCCGGGGCGCCTTCGCCGCTCTGCAGGGCAAGGGTCAGCTTGCTGTGCATGTCATCGTAGGGATAGACCTGCATGTCAATATCCAGCTTCGGGTTGTCGGGATTCGCGTTCCAGGATTCCAGCATTTCCTTGTACAGCTGGGTATGCAGTTCCTGGAAGGTCCACAGGGTCAGTTTGATCGGTTCGTCTTCCGCAAAGGCACCGCAGATGCCCAGCAGGAGAGCCAGAGACAGCAGGATGGCCAACAGTTTCTTCATGGTAGTTCTCCTCCTCTTTCCATATTTGATTCTCATTTTGTAGGATTAACGTTAATCCTAACTGCTGATTCCATGATATATCTTATTTGGTCAATTGTCAAGTATATTTTGACAAATTTTCTTTCATCGATTCGTAATTCTTTTTTGATAAAGATGTAAGGCCGCAAAAAATTGTCATCATGCAGGGCTTTGTGGTATAATTTTTATAATAACGTTAATCCGGATCAGGAGGGATCTTCATGGCCAACCGCATTACCCTCAGGGATGTCGCCGGTGCATGCGGCTATACCGTCAACACCGTTTCCCGGGCGCTCCGCGGGGATTCCCGCCTGCCGGAATCCACCCGGGCGAAAATCCATGAAGTTGCCGTCCGGATGGGCTATATCCGCAACTCCCTCGCCTCCACCCTCCGTTCCGGCCGGAGCGGCAATGTGGCGGTCATCGTCAACGACGTGCATAACCTGCATTTCTGTAATATGCTGACGGTGATGGACAGCGAGCTGCGCAGGGCCGGTTACAACATCATGGTCCTGTGCATGGGCCTGAACGAAGAGCTGGGTGAGCGCCTGATCCGCTCCGCCATCTCCCAGTCCGTGGACGGCATCCTGTATTTTCCCTATATGAACAATCCGGAGCATATCGAGGTCATGCGGAAAAACCACGTGCCCTTCGTGCTGCTGGACCGCCGGATCAACGATATCGTCACGGACAACGTCCGCTGCGATGACCGGCGCGGCGGTTTTCTGGCCGGCACCCACCTGGCGGGCTTCGGTCATCGGAAATACCTGTTCCTGTCCGGTGAAAACCGCTCCAGCTCCCAGGTGGACCGCCTGGAAGGCTTCATGCAGGCCATGCGGGAGTATGGAATCCCCGAAAGCAATATCCGCGTTGTCCAGGGTGAAAAAGTGGAAGCCGCCCTGGCTGAAAACAGCCTCCGGGAGCTCCTGTTCCCGCTGGACTATACCGCAATCGTTTCCTTCCGCGACGAGGTTTCCTATCCCGTGATGCTTGCGCTGGCGGATATGGGAATGGAGATTCCCCGGGATATCTCCATCGTCAGCTTCGACCATCTCCGCGGGGATATCCCCTACCTCCCGAAGCTCACCAGTATTTTCTCCGAAGGTCAGGATGTCGCGTCCAATGGCGTACGCCTGCTGCTCGATCGCATCGAACACCCGGACCTGCCGCCGCAGGTGATTGTCCTCCCGGTCCACCTGTTCGATGAGGGCACCGCTGCCCCGCCGCGGACCAATACAGATTAATCGGGCCGTTCCCGGAAACGGGGCAGCAGAGCATAAGCCGGCAGGATTGTTCCTGCCGGCTTTGCTGCTGTATTCATTTGCTCCATCTCTCCCGCAGCCAGTGGGCCGCCATCTTCGGCCGGCGGTCCCGGGTAAACAGGCCCTTCCGGTTCCCGCCCACACGCATCGGTCCCTGGCAGGTGGAGAAGTCCGCAAAGTTCCACGGCATCTCGCCGACCACGAAATCCCGCTCGTCCAGGCACTCGCTCACCATCTGGTAGAAAGCGACCTGGAATTCCTCGGTGAACATCTCCGCCACCGCGCCGTGCAGGCCGGCAATCGTGTCCGCGCCGTACTCGGAGAGGATCAGCGGCTTGTGCTGGTTTTCCCACCAGTCCAGCTCCATCCGGAAGGCATACTTCGCCGCCTCCAGGTCGCCGGACAGGTTGTACCAGCCGTAATACCGGTTGATCAGCACCACGTCCATGGAACGGATCACCTTTTCCACCCCGTATTTGTTCTGGCAGCCCACCACCGTCACCGGGCGGTTCTGCGGGTCCAGCCGGTGGGCGGCCTCGTACAGGGGATGCCAGTATTCGTACGCCGCGTCGGGCATGGTGTCCGTATCCGGCTCGTTGCCCAGGCTCCACATCACCACGCAGGGATGGTTCTTGTCCCGCATGATCATATCCGTCAGCACCTGCATATGGTAATCCGCCAGGTTCCAGCCGTACGGTTCCTCCGCCCACATGCCCACCGCCGGGGTTTCGTCCACGATCACGATGCCCTCGCGGTCGCACAGCCGGTACATCTCCTCGGCGTACGGGTAGTGGCTGGTGCGGAAGCAGTTCGCGTTCATCCAGTGGTAGAGGTTGATGTCCGTCACGTTCAGGCAGTTGTCCATCCCGCGTCCGTGGAACGGGCTGTCCTCGTGTTTGCAGGGACCGTGGAAGCGGAACGGCTTGCCGTTGATCAGGAAGCGGGTGCCTTCCACCTTCACCTCCCGGATGCCGAAGGGCTGCTCATACACGTCCTCCCCGAAGGTCACCCAGGCCGTATACAGGTACGGCGTGCCCGGCCAGGGCTCCCACAGGTGCGGCTCAGCCACGCGCAGGCTGCCTTCCCGGCCCTCGCCCGCGGCAACCGTCTTTCCTTCCGCGTCCAGGATTTCCACCCGGACCTCCCCGCCGGTTCCTTCGGTTTCCACACTCCAGCGGACTTCGCCGTCTATGGAGGGCACCAGCGTGATGTCCCGGATAAACTCCCGGGGCGTCGCAATCATCCGCACGGGACGCTGGAGGCCGGTGTAATTGAAAAAGTCAAAGGCCGGGCGGTTGATCCCGCGTTCCTGCTGGAATTTCTTTCCGGCTTCCACCGCCTCGATTCCCGGGTTGTCGGAGCCGAGGAAGGAAACGCCACCCTCCGTGCCAATGGGCAGCGTGGTGTGGTCGATCCGGTTGTCCGTTTCCACCGTCAGTTCCGCCGACTGTCCCGGCTCCAGGTATCCGCCCAGCTCCACCTCAAAGGGCAGGAAGCCGCCCCGGTGGAACGCGATCTCCTTCCCGTCCAGCAGGATCCGGGCGTTGTGCGCCGCCGCGTCAAAGCGCAGGCACACGCGCATTCCCTTCCATGCTTTGGGAACGGTGATCCTCCGCCGGTATTCCGTGATGCCGACGTAGTTCCGGAAACGCGGATCCGGGCTCTGGTCGTTGTACGAGGCCGGCACCGCGATGGGCTGCCATTTTTCATCCCCCCGGAACCGGAAATCCCAGACCCCGCCGAGATCCAGCGCCATCCGGGCTTCATTCACCTGCGGATACAGTGTGCTCATAACTGTTTCTCCTTTTCCCTGTCTCAGCTCCACAGCTGCGGGTCTTTCCCGCAGAGCTTCATCAGCGCTTCCACGAGGAAATAATCCCCGTAGGTGATATTCGTGTGCCGGCCCGCCCCGTCGTCGTGGTAGCTCGCCGTGCATTTGGTCAGGATGCCGCAGCGGTCTTCGCCCCAGTCGGCGCAGTGTTCCAGCAGCCCGTCGACCAGCTTTTCCGCGCAGCGCTTCCAGGCTTCATCCCCGGTCAGCTCCGCCAGCTCCTGCATGCCGCAGGCCGCGATGGCGCCGGCAATGTTGTCAATCCGTTCCTCGCCCTCCGGCTGGCAGAAATCGCAGTCCGTCAGCCCGTCCTCCCGGATATGGGCGGCAAAGTTAGCGGCAATCTTCTTCGCGGTTTCCAGGTATGCCGGATCCTGCATATGGCGGCAGGCCAGCGTGAAGCCGTACAGGCCCCAGGCCTGCCCGCGGCTCCACTGCGTGCCCAGGGCGTATCCCTGGCCCGGATGTTCGCGCACGCGCTTCCCGGTTTCCGGGTCCAGCTCAATGATATGGCTCACCGAGCCGTCCGCCCGCAGGAATTCCCGCCGGGTCGTGTCCGCGTGGACCTTCGCCGCGTTCCGGAACCGCGGGTCCCCGGTGTCCCGGCTGGCACGGTACAGGATCGACAGGTTCATCATGCAGTCGATGATTGCGTACCCGACCCGGTCCGGCTCATTCCAGGCCCGGATAAACCCGGCCGGGTTGAAGCGGCCCATCAGCAGGGACGCGGCATGCAGCGTGTCGGTTTCCGCCTGTTCATCCCCGGTCAGCTTCGCGTCCGCCCCGCAGGACAGCAGGTACATAAAGCCCACGTCGTGGTTCAGCTTCCGGAAGGTGCGGAATTCCGCGGTCAGCAGCGCTTCCGCGCGCCGGGCTTCCTGCCGGAAGAAATCATCCCCGGTCAGGGTCCACAGCTGCCACATCAGGCCCGGCCAGAAGCCGCCGGTCCACCAGCTGTTCCCGTCATAGGGGCTTTCCACCCATTTCCCGTTCACGCTCTGGTACGGGATAATCCCGGCTTCCGCCGCGGCTTCCGCGGTCTTCCGGAACTTCAGGGCAGTTCGGTTCAGCGCGTCCTCATAATTCAGCGGCAAGTTTCCGCACCTCCTTCGGAATCCGATCCGGCAGATGATTTCCGGCGTCCGTAAACACCGCGCACCGCAGCGTGTGCTCCCCCGGCTCCAGGCGGCCGTGCAGCATCGGCAGCACGCACCGCGGCTCCATCAGATTGGTGTTCGGCTCGGTGCTGATCACCTCGCCGCCGGTATAGCCTTCCAGCGCGCAGATCACGCTGGTTCCCTTGTCTCCGTATGCCGCGGCATGGCTGTCGTCCGCTTCCGTTTCCGTACGGATCCGGTCGCAGGGCCGGGCCCCCGCCCAGTCCTTCGGCACGGCGAACGCGCCCTCCGCGGCTTCCAGCGCGATCTCCGTCCGGATCACATGCTTCCGCACATGCCACATGCCCAGCGGCGCGATCACCGTATCGATCATCACCCCGTTCACGGGCGACCAGGTGAATGTGATCCGGTCCTTCGCCAGTTCATATTTCTCGCATCCGCTCCGCACATGCCACAGGTCCCGGCCTTCTGCCTTCACCGCCAGCATGGAATCGTATGCCCCGCGGTTCAGCGCGGATTCCTCCTTCGCCACGGAGAAGGCGAACTGCGTGGAATACGCGAACTTTTCGTATTTCTCATCCTCGTGCATATGCTCCCAGGCGTGGTTGCCGGCCGTATAGGCCACCACCTGCCGGTTCTTCCGGTCGCGGGTCAGCAGCAGCCGCACCTGCGAATCCAGGAAGCTCTCCGGCGGGAACACCTCTTCCTCCTTTGCCTGCCAGAAGGGATGGTTCTCCGGCAGGGCCAGGATCCAGAAGGTCTTCATCGCCCAGTAGGGGGACCCCTGCGCGTTGTATCCTTCCGCGGCGCACAGGTTCGGGTATCCGTAGCCCACGGTCAGGAGGCCGGCGGGATCGAAGATCGGCCGCTTCAGCCAGAACCGCAGGTTCTGCAGCAGCAGGTGCTTCACCTGCCCCAGGACCAGGCTGCCGCACTCGACTCCTGCGAAGGCCGCCGCGGCCCAGAAGGAGCCCTGGCAGAATCGGTAGGTCAGGCTGCGGCCGTAGGGCAGCGCCCTTCCCTCCCGGTCAAACCAGCAGGCAAACCGCGGGGCAATCAGCGCCGCGCGCTCCCGGATCCGGTCACACCGCTTCGGGTCGTCGTCCGCCATCAGCACGGCATACAGCAGGCTGTAGAAATGGAATCCCCACAGCGTGTAATAGTCCCGCTTGGTCGGATAGTCAAAATACCAGCCGTCAGCGGTATAGTGGCTCTCCATCATATCCATGTCTTCCTTCAGCCGGGCTTCGTCCACCGGCATCCCATTCTTCAGGAAACCGATGTTCACCAGGATCCGGAAAAACCGCCAGTTGTTCTTCGGCATGCCATAGCGGTTGATCTGGTTCAGCCAGTTGTACAGGTTCCGCTTCTGCCTGTCGTCCAGCGGCTTCCAGAAATAATCCGGCGCGAAGCTCAGCCCGCAGCCGATCACCGCCATCTCCACCATCCGCTGGTCGAAATCGCCGATTTCACCCCAATACTCCGCGTCGGCGGGATCCGTCCCGTGGATCAGTCCCTCCTGCCACAGCGGCCAGAGCTCTTCCGCTTCCGGGCACTTTCCCGCCAGCATGGGCACCAGCGCCCACAGCGCGCGGCTCCAGCATTCCATGCCGGAAACGTCCTCCCCGTAATGGGCGGATCCGTTTCCCACATAGATGCGCGCCTTCCCCGGCGTCATGCATCCGGTCATCGGCCGCAGGATCTTCACTGCGGCCTGTACCAGGTCCTGCCGTGTACGCAGGAATCCCTGTTCTTCCCTCATTCCTTATGCCTCCCGGCCTGATGCCGAAAACACAAACTCCATCCGGAACCGGTCCGTTTTCCGGCCCCGCAGGTGTACCCGCCAGAGGCTTCCCGGCCAGTTCCGCGCCATGCGCGCGTCCGTCACCGGCTTCTCCTCCGCGGAGAATTCCAGCCCTTCCGGGCAGCGGATTTCCAGGCTTCCCGCCCGGACGGTCCCGTTTATCCACTCCGGCTTCTCCCGCAGCAGGAAAATCCATTCCGTCTCCTGTGCTTCCCGCAGGAGGCCTTCATCCGCCAGCTTCAGTCCGCCTTCGCCCAGCGCGAAGGTGCGCCGCAGGCTGCGGATACCGGCGGCCTCCTCATAGGCGCCAGCCAGGTCCAGCTCCATCCCGTCCGGCGTACGCTTCACGTTCCGGGCGGCGTGGTCCTTGCCCTGCTTCTGGGCATGCCCGCCGACCACCGGCAGGTTATGCCATTCCGCCTGCACGTTCCACAGCGTATAGCGCTCAGAGGAGAAGGTTTTGGCCGTATATACCATGTTGCCCGCGTCCACCACCGCCGGCTCCCCGTTCCGGAACAGGATGAAGGAGCCCACGTCATTGTGGTTGTGGCTTTCGCCGTTGTGCCCGCCCTTGCAGGCCAGTGTCCAGCTGCCGCGGCGCACCAGGCGCACCTGCAGGTCCGGCAGCCATGTATCCCCCGGCTCCGCCGCCGGCGCCGTTTCCGCCGGAATGTGGAAGATCAGGTCCAGCGCCCTTGTCAGGTGCGGTGTGTCGTTCAGCTGTCCGGCCACCGTAGCCGGCATCCGGGCGCCCAGGGCGGCCAGCGCCTGGTCGCCGAGCATCTGTCCGGCGGTTTCCAGCCGTTCCCCGCTGATATTCGGCCGCGCGTCGCAGTCCGCGAAGTTCGCGAACCAGCCGCCGCCCATTTCCATCTTCGCCGGGAACGCCATGATATTCCGGATCTTCTTTTCCTGCCGGAAGGTCATCTTCCCGCCCGTCACCTTTTCCAGGATCTCCAGGCAGTCCAGCAGCGCCCCGCCGGCCATGTTCCAGTATCCCGCGCCCTCGTCGCAGCCGCCGTCCTCCGGCAGCGTGTCCAGGTAGCGGTCCAGCATGCCGCACGCGCGTTCCAGCACGGCGGCCAGCTTCGCCCGCGGCATGGGATCATACACCGCGCAAACCATAATGTTGGACAGGATCCACGGGGTCCAGTTGTTCAGGTCCTTCCGCCGGAATCCCATCCACCAGAAATCGTCCGTGGCCATAAACGGCCGGAGGATCCGCCGGCGGATTTCCTCCCGGATGCGTTTCCGCACCAGCGGGGAAACAGCGTCCAGACGCTTCCCCAACAGGGAGGCGGTCAGCGACAGGATCATCCCGGTCTGGGCGCAGAACAGGTCCACATACGGTTTGCGGATATCCGGCAGCGGGTATTCCGCGGCCGCCGGCGCACCCGGGATCGGGTTCACGTTGTGCGCGCTGATCACCCAGGTGCTTTCCTCGCAGATCATCCAGATCCCGTCCACGATATCGTCCATGCCGGCGTCCGGGTCCAGGCAGGCACCCAGCACTTCCGCGCACAGCTTGCGCCGCCGCGTGAAGTACGGATCCTCATCCGCCCGCCGGCTTCCGGTTTTCACAAACGCCAGGAAGCCGGAAGCGGTGCGCGCCGGCCAGGTCACCGCCGCGTATTTCCCGGCCAGTTCCCGGATTTCCCGCCGGTACCCTTCCGGGATTCCCTCCCAGGCCCGGCGATCGTCCGCCGGGGGAAACAGCACCCGCGTGCCGCCTGCCAGCAGCTCCCGCACCGGATGGTCCTGCAAAAACTCCGTCAGCATATTTCCTCCCGGAAAATCAGCCCTTCAGGCCGGATGTGGCAATTCCCTCAATGAAGTACCGCTGCAGGCACAGGAACACGATGGAAACCGGCAGCAGCGAACAGAGGGAAGCCGCCATGATCAGGTGGTAATCGCTGGAGTTCTCCTGGATAAACCGCCGCAGGCCTACCTGCACGGTCTTGTTCACGTCCCGGGTCAGGTAGATCATGGGGCCCATGTAGTCGTTCCAGGTATTCACGAACGTGAATATCACCAGGGTTGCGATGGCTGCCTTGGAAAGCGGCAGCATGATCCGCGCCCAGATGCCGTATTCGCTCAGGCCGTCCAGCCGCGCCGCCTCGCACAGCTCCGTGGGAATGGAGCGGTAGAACTGGCGCATCAGGAACACGCCGAAGGCCGAGAAGGCCTGCAGCACGACCATTGCCCACAGGGTGTCGTACAGGCCCATGGACCGCATCATGATGAACTGCGGCAGCATGTACGCCTGCCACGGCACGGCGATCGTACCGATGTAGCACAGGAACAGGGCGTCCCGCCCGCGGAAGTTCAGCTTCGCGAACGCGTACGCCGCGAAGGAGGACGTCAGCGTCTGCAGGATCGTCACCACGATGGCGATGAACGCCGTATTCTTGAAATAGGTCACCAGCGGCACCTTCTGCCAGATCAGGGAGTAGTTCTCCCAGTGGAAGGTCTCCGGAACCCAGCGCATCGGGAAGGCAAACACTTCCCGGTCCAGCTTCAGGGAGGAGGAGATCATCCATACAAACGGGATCAGGGTAAACGCCGCCAGCGCGATCAGCAGGATCCAGATGACCACCCGCCCGATCTTGCGCAGCACCGGATTGTCCTTGCGGATCTCCCGGCTGTGAATCGCGGTTTCCATATATGCTTCTCCTCCTTTCTCAGTCGTTGGAGAATTTCTTCTCGCTGCTGAACTGGATGATGGTGATCAGCAGTACGATCACCAGCAGTACCATGGAGATGGCGCTGGCCTGGCCGTACCGGATCTTGACGAACGCTTCGTCATAGATGTACGTCACCAGCATCTTCGTCGACCGTCCCGGGCCGCCCTCCGTCATGATCGCGACCACGTCGTAAATCTTGAAGCAGGAGATGATCATCATCACGGAAACGAAGAAGGTGGTGGGCTTCAGCTGCGGCAGCGTCACATGCAGGAACTGCTTCCACTTGCCGGCGCCGTCCACCGTGGCGGCTTCCATCAGCTCCCGCGGGATTCCCTGCAGCGCCGCCAGGTACAGGACCATGTAGTAGCCCATGTTCCTCCATACGCTCACCAGGATGATGGCCCAGATGGCCATCGTGCTGTCCGCGGTCCAGCCTTTGTTGAAATCGATTCCCAGGGCCATGATAATCTGGTTCACCGGTCCGTTCTTCATCAGCATGAAGGACCAGCACACGCAGATGGCCACCATGGAGGAAACATAGGGGAAGAAAAAGACGGTCCGGAAGAACACCGCGCCTTTGATCTTGTTCAGCAGCAGGGCCAGCGCCAGCGCGCAGGCGATCGTCAGCGGCACGGTCACAATCGTGTAGTACACGGTATTCTTCAGCGCGATGCCCAGGTCCGCCCGGTTGAAGAAGTACTCAATCCCCTTCTCCGCCACCTTTTTCGTGGCAAAGATCGTGGCGTAGTTGTCCAGCCCCACGTACTTCATCTTGGAGATGTCGCCGCCGTTCCACTCAAACAGCGAAAGCAGGATCGCGCAGATTACCGGCACCAGCGTAAAGACCGCGAAACCGATAAAGTTCGGTGCCAGGAAGGAATAGGCCACGAGCGTGTTTTTCCGCTCCAGCTTACCCATCTTCCGCCGGACTTTCTTCACTTCGGCCTGGCTCATGTGTCATCTTTCCTTTCCCTTGTCCTGAAAAAGGCAGGGAAGGCAAGCCGCCTTCCCTGCCCTGGGGTTCTGTTTATCTTACCGGATTATTCAAACAGTTCCGCAACCCGCTCGTTCATCTCTTCGATGCCCTCTTCGGGGGTGATTTCGCGGGCCATGATCATGCTGTGCTCTTCGTTGACGATGGTCTTGATGTCCGCGACCTTTTCAGCCACCGGCCACTCCATCGCGACGCCGGAGGGCAGCAGAGCGCCCTTGCTGGTCTCGTCCGCCGGGAAGCCTTCCACGGAAGCCATCGCGCCGGCAACATCCTCGGAAACCCACGCGGGACGGGCGCCGACAGAAGCGGTCGCCTTCGCGCCTTCGGGGCCGCCCAGCCATGCAACATACTTCCAGGCCAGGTCCTTGTTCTCGGACTTCGCGTTGATCATCGCGCCGGTCAGGTTGCCGAAGGAAGATCCGGCAGGCACGCCTTCCAGGTGCGGAACAGCGGTGATGCCCCAGTTGAAGCTGCAGGTGCCGTCCTTGTTGTAGCCGATCAGGGTGGAAACGTACCAGTAGCCCATGGGCATCATGGCGATGTTGCCGTTGGCGAACGCGCCGGAGTAGTGCAGGCCGGCGGCCTTCAGGTCCGCGAAGCTCATGCAGGCGCCGCTGTCTTCCAGATCCTGGTACAGCTTGTAGAAGTAAAGCAGGTCGTCATACTGACCGTCAGCCAGGGTATTCACGCCGTCGCAGACCGCCCAGTTGGCAACCGCGGACAGCCAGGTGTGATAGTGGGTGCCGTAGATTTCCTTCTCGGGATTGGTCATCTTCTTGGCCAGTTCAGCGTACTGGTCCCAGGTCATGTCGTTGGTGGGATATTCCACACCGGCCGCGTCGAACAGGTCCTTGTTGTAGAACAGCACCCAGAAGTCGCTGCGGAAGGGGATCGCGTACTGCACGCCGTCCACCGCGTAGTTCGCTTCGGTTCCGACAAAACCGGACATGTCGTAGTCAGCGGTATCCAGCGGGGCCGCGAAGCCCTGGGCCTGCCAATTGATCAGGTTGTCGATTTCCTTGATCATGTAGACGTCGCTCTTGTCGCCGCCTTCGAGCATGGTGGTCGTCTTCACCGCGTAGTCCTGGGAAGCAACGTCCACATACTCGATTTTGATGCCGGGGTTGGCCGCTTCAAAAGCTTCCTTCTGGGCAATCAGGTAGGGGGTGGTGGTGGCGTCCCAGGTCACCACGGTGATCACCTGGTCTTCCGCCATGGCGGGGATGGCCAGCAGCACCAGCATGGCCGCCAGCAGCAGGGACAACATTTTCTTCATGGGGGTTCCTCCTCTGTAATGATGTCGGGGAAATGTTACCGGTTTCATAGTCCTGGGCATTCCGTTCCTTGCTTTCGGACCGGTTGACCGCGTATTTTTCCCTGTATTTGTCCTTATTTTATGTTTTAGCCCCCGTTCTGTCAAGTATTTTTCCCAAAAATGTATCAAAAATTCTGAACATAATTCATGTTATCGGTAACATTTTTCTTGCTTTTCGCGGGAGATCATGCTATATTGTTACCGGATTCATTCTCATCGGAGGAAAACCGCATGACAAAGAAAGCCACCATCTACGACATTGCCCGGGAAGCCGGCGTCTCCACCGCCACCGTCACGCGCGTCGTCCGGAAGGACCCGCATGTAAAGGAAGCCACCCGCCTGAAGGTGCAGCAGGTCATCGACGCCCACGCCTACTCCCCCAGCATCTCCGCCCAGAACCTGGAGGGCGGCCGCAGCCGCACCCTGGCGGTTGTGCTTCCCGTAATATCCAACCTGTATTTCAACCGGATCTTCGATGCTGCCTGGTGGGAGGCGGAAAAGAACGGCTGCAGCCTCCGCCTGTTCCAGACGATGGAAAACCAGGCCATCTCCCCCGAGATTGTCAACGAGCTGATCCGCTGCCGGATGGACGGCGTGCTCTTTGCCGGCAGCATCTGGTCTGAGGACCGGGGCGACCTGAACACCGCCCTGGAAAAGCTCGGCAAATATATGCCCGTCGCCACCATCTGCCCGCCGGACGTCTCCCTGGACTGCATCTGCATCCAGAGCGACCTGGTCAACTGTTCCCGCCTGCCGGTCCGGCACCTGCACACCCTGGGCCACCGGCGCATCGCATTCCTGGGCGGCTCCATGCACAGCAAGGATACCTCCCGCCGCGGCGTCGGCTTCCTGGAACAGCTCCGCATGATGGACCTGCCGGACGATCCCGCCTACCACGTGGACGCCGGATATGATATGGAAAGCGGCGAGCGCGCCGTGCTGCGGATGCTCTCCGGCCTGGACCGGAACCGCTGGCCCACCGCCATCGTCACCTTCAACGACCTGGTCGCCCTGGGCGTTATGAAGCAGCTGAAGAAAATGGGCCTCACCCTCCCGGAGGATATGGCCATCATCGGCTGCGACAACCAGTTCTTCTGCGCCTATACGGATCCCGCCCTCACCTCGGTGGACCTCCACCCGGAGGAAATGGCCCAGAGCGCCGTGCGGGAGCTGCTGCTGGCCCGCGAATCCTCGTCCCGTTCCTTTGCCATGGTCCGGGAAGCCACGCTCATCGTCCGCGAAAGCTGCGGCGTGCACCTGGGCTTCCGCAAACTGTAATACCGGAGGAAAACTGCCATGATTACGATTCTTGTCCAGGCGCCGGACGGCGCCGTCCTCGCCTCCGCGGAGCACCCGGAGGAAGCCCTCCTGTCCGTCGACCGCGTATACGAGCCCGGGGACGTCATCCGCATTTCCGGCGCGAAGCACCTCACCGTGCAGATGGACCAGTCCATCCCCGCCGGGGAGGTTTTCCTCCCGGAGGGAAGCATGACCTGGACCGTTCCCGCCGGGGAGCACCGCCTGGCCTACGCGCCGGGCCTGTTTGACCAGCCCCGGCATATCATCCGCGCCGCGGCGGTTCCGGAAGAAACGCTCCGCGAAGTCCGCAACGTTGCCCTCAACCCGGCGGACCTGCGCGGGGATACGGATTTCTTCCCCCACTGCACCGCCAACGTGGAAACCCGCAATGAGGCGTGCTTCTGCGCCCGCAACGTCATCGACGGGCTCCGCCACAATACGTTCCACGGGGAATGGCCCTTTGAAAGCTGGGGCATCGGCGCCCGGGAGGATGCCTGGTGCCTGCTGGACCTGGGCCGCCCGGTCGTTGCCGAAAGGATGGCGCTGACCCTCCGGGCGGACTTCCCGCACGATGCCTACTGGGTCTCCGGCCATGCCGTCCTGTCGGACGGGACGGAGCTTTCCTTTGACCTGGAAAAGACCGGCAACCGCCAGTGGATCGACCTGGGAAACCGCACCGTCCGCTGGCTGCGCCTGGAGCGGATGATCAAGAGCGACGACCCCTCCGCCTTCCCCGCCCTGCGGCAGTGGGAGGTCTTCGGCCGGGAGGCGTAACGCCTCCGGAAAGGATGACCCTTTATGAGAAAGCAGTCATTCGGAAAATATGAGATATCCGTCATTGGCATGGGCACGGCGGAGTTTGGCGGGCGGCACCCGGAAGGGCTCGCCCGGGACCTGCTGGACGCCTATGTCTCCCTGGGCGGAAACCTGGTCGATACCGCCCGGGTATACGGCGATTTTGTGACCCCGAAGAACGGGGAAAGCGAGAAAATCGTCGGCCGCTGGATGGAAGCCCGGGGCAACCGCCGGCAGATTTTCCTGAGCACCAAGGGCGGCCATCCGCCGTTCAATGATATGCAGCGCAGCCGCCTGTCCCCGGAGGAGATCCGGGGCGATATGGCCGCCAGCCTGGAGGACCTGCGGACGGATCATGTGGATATTTACTTCCTCCACCGGGATGATCCGTCCCGCCCGGTCGGGCAGATCATGGAAACCCTGCACAGCCTCGTGGAGAACGGCTCTGCCCGCATGGTCGGCGTTTCCAATTGGGCGCCGGCGCGAATCCGGGAGGCCAACGCCTGGGCCGACGCCCACGGGCTCACCCGCCTTTCCGCCAACCAGCCCCAGTTCAGCCTGGCGGAGCAGCGTTTCTTCCTGGACCCCACCACCCGGGGCATGGACGCGGAAACATGGCGCATGCACCGGGAAACCGGCATGCCCTGCTTCTGCTTCTCCTCCCAGGCCCACGGGTATTTCACCCGGCTGGACACCCGGGACGGAGACGCCCTCACCGATAACCTGCGCCGGGAATTCGACTGTCCGGAAAACCGCGCCATCCTGGAGCGGATCCGGGCGATCCGGGAAGAAACCGGCCTGTCCGTGAGCAGCATCGCCCTGGCCTGGCTCATCAGCCAGCCCTTCCCGGCCTTCCCGCTCGTCGGCGCCAGTAAAGTGGAACATGTGCTGGCCCTGCGGGAAGCCGGGGACGCCATGCTCACGGAAGCGCAGCGGGACCTGCTCCGCACGGTGGTCTGACCGCGCACCTGATTCTCTTCCGGATATGGAAAAGGCCTGCCCGGATCGGGCAGGTCTTTTTTGTTTACCGTTTGTCATGTTTTACAGGCGCACCGGCCTTCCCGGTCATTCCCCGCCTTCAGCTGCCGCGTCAGGCGTGTCGGATGCGAAGTTGAATCCGATTTCCACCACGCTTCCCATCTTTCCGTTGACCCAGGCGGTTTCCCCGCTGTCCAGCCGGATCAGGTACCATCCGTTGTCCGAAACGTCCAGGATCGTGTACTCCTGGGAAGCGGTGGCATGGCCCAGGATATTGTCCGCCGCGATGCCGGGGTACGAGCGCGCGTTGGGATTGTCTTCCTCCCGGATCCGGAAACGGCGGATCACTTCCACATTTTCATTGCCTTCCAGGTTGGCCAGCGCGTTGTCCGAAGAAGCGCTGAATGTCGTCATAAACAGCTTCTTCAGCTCCTCAAACCGGTATGTGCTGTCTTCCTGCGCCTTCTGCAGAGTGTCCACATCGGTGTTCAGGGCTTCAATCTGCGCGGTCTGGTCCGCAACGGCCGTATTCAGCGTGTCGATCTGCGCGGCCTTGTCCGCGATGTCCGCGTTCAGCGTCTCAATCTGTGCAGCCTTCTCTGTGATATCCGCGTTCAGCGTTTCAATCTGTGTGGCCTTCTCCGCAATATCCGTGTTCAGGATTCCGATCTGTTCCGTCTTGCTTTCCACGTCTGCCTGCAGCGTCTCCACCAGTTTGGCTCTTTCCGCGGCATCCGCGTCCATGGCATCCATCCGGGCGGTTTTGTCCGCAACGTCCGCACTCAGCGCGTCGATCTGCGCCGCCTTGTCCGCGATATCCGCGTTCAGCGCATCAATCTGCGCCGCTTTGTCTTTGGCGTCCGTTTCCAGTTTCTGGATCAGGTCTTCCTTCTCCGTAATCTGCGCCTTCAGGGTCTCAACCTGCTCGGTGATATTGGCGTTCAGGGCATCGATCAGGGCTGCCTTGTCCGCAACCTCCGCCTTCAGCGTCTCAATCTGCTCGGCGGCATCCGCGCTCAGTTCATCCATCCGGGCCGCCTGTTCCGCGGTCTCCGCGTCCGGAGCATCCGCCTGTTCCGCCTTGTCTGCGGCATCCGCAGCCGGCGTCTCAGCCTGAACGGCTTTTTCTGCTGCGTCGGCCTTCAGCGTCTCAATCTCGGCGGCCTTGTCCGCGGCGTCCGCCTTCAGCGTCTCAATCTCGGCGGCCTTGTCTGCCGCTTCGGCTTTCAGTGTTTCAATCTGCGTTGCCTGGTCCGCCATATCCGCGTTCAGCGTCTCGATCTGCGCCGCCTTGTCCGCCACATCCGCGTTCAGCGTTTCAATCTGCGCCGCCTTGTCCGCCACATCCGCGTTCAGTGTCTCAATCTGCGCGGCTTTGTCCGAGACATCCGCATTCAGTGTCTCAATCTGCGCGGCTTTGTCCGCCACGTCCGCGTTCAGCGTTTCAATCTGCGCCGCCTTGTCGGACACGTCCGCGTTCAGCGTTTCGATCTGTGCCGCCTTGTCGGACACGTCCGCGTTCAGCGTTTCGATCTGTGCCGCCTTGTCGGACACATCCGCGTTCAGCGTTTCGATCTGTGCCGCCTTGTCGGACACATCCGCGTTCAGTGTCTCGATCTGCGCGGCCTTGTCTGCGGCGTCCGCGTCCAGGCCCTCGATCCGCAGCGCTTTGTCCTCCACGTCCGCGCTGAGCCGTTCAATCTGGTCCGCCTGCCTGTCCGCATCGGCCATCAGGGTTTTGATCTGCCGGGTTTTGTCCTCATTGCTCGTATAGTACAGCATTCCCAGTGCGATAGCTGCCACGGCAAGAACGCAGATCACGGTGATAAAGATCCCTTTTTTCATGTTCTTTCTCCTGTCCTCCGTCGTGAAACACGACTGCAGCGTATTTGTTTTTCTTCCGGTCCCGTTGGGCATATACTGTTTCTGTTATTGTTTATACCATATCACAGTTGTTTTTTCAATATTGGGCCAAAAGAAAAGAGCCCGGGGAATTCACTCCCGGGCTCTCTTCTCATACGGTTCTTCAGATCTTCACGCGGAGCTCCGCCACGGAGCATGCCGGCATCCGCACATGGATTTCATCCCCGCGGATTTCGAAATCGCTGAAGGTTTCCGTCTTCAGCGGGGAATTGCCGAAGTCGTTGTACGCGTCCATCTTTCCCTGCAGGATGCGGCCGGTCACTTCCGCGGCGCCCGGCAGGCTGATCACCACTTCGTCTCCCTTTTCGGGATCGAGGTTGCTCAGCGTCACGGTGACAAACCCATCTTTTTCGGAGGCGGAAGCCGTTACGCCGGGCACCTGGAACTTCTCTGTCCCGAGCTGCGCGGCCTCCACTTCGCACGCCAGCTCCTTCGCGTCCATGTGGTGCTGGTACAGGTCGAACACGTAGTAGGTCGGGGTCAGGACCATCTTTCCGTCCTCGGTGAGGATGATGGCCTGCAGCACGTTGACCGTCTGGGCGATATTGGCCATGTGCACCCGGTCGCAGTGCTTGTTGAAGATATCCAGCGTGAGGGCTGCGACCATCGCGTCGCGCATGGTGTTCTGCTGGTAGAGGAAGCCGGGGTTCGTGCCGGGTTCCACTTCAAACCAGGTGCCCCACTCGTCCACGATCAGGCCAACCCGCTTGTCGGGATCGTACTTGTCCATGATCGCGGCGTGGTCCGTCACCAGCTGGTCCATCCGGGAAGCGATCGCCAGGGTTTCAATGTAATCGTCCTTCGTGAATTCCGTGGCCTTGTTCTTGTGCTCCCAGCTGCCCGGAACGGTGTAGAAGTGCAGGCTCAGGCCGTCCATGCAGAACGCGGCGTTCTTCATCACCACGTCGGTCCAGTTGGTGTCCGCGCCGTTGGGGCCGCAGGCGATCTTGTAGAGTTTGTTGTCCCCGTATTTCCGGCAGAAGTTCTGGTACCGGCGGTACACGTCCGCGTAGTACTCCGGCCGCATGATGCCGCCGCAGCCCCAGCTCTCGTTGCCGACGCCCCAGTACTTCACGCCCCAGCTGTCCTGCCGGCCGTTCGCCCGGCGTTCGCGCACCACGGTGGAGTCCCCGTCGGAGTTCAGGTATTCCACCCACTCGCTCATTTCCTGCGCCGTGCCGCTGCCGACGTTGCCCGTGATGTAGGGCTCGCACCCGACCTGGCTGCACAGCTCCATGAATTCGTGCGTGCCGAAGGAGTTGTCCTCCGTCACGCCGCCCCAGTTGGTGTTCACCATGTTGCGGCGCTGCTCCTGCGGGCCGATGCCGTCCCGCCAGTGGTACTCATCCGCGAAGCAGCCGCCCGGCCAGCGCAGCACCGGCATATGAATGGCCTTCATGGCCTCCACAACGTCCGTGCGGATGCCGTTCACGTTGGGGATATCGCTGTCCTTCCCGACGAAGATGCCCCCGTAGATGCAGTGGCCCAGGTGCTCCGAGAAATTGCCGTAGATATACCGGGAAATCGTCCCGGCGGACTGGTCCCGCCTGATATTGATCCTTGTCATCTGTTTTTCCTCTCCCTGTTTGTTTTTTTGATTATATCCGCTGCGGGTGTTTCCCCGCAAGGCTTTTCAGAAAGTCCGCAATAACTGATGAATCCCCTTGCCGAAGCGCGCCCGCGGGCGTATGATAGAGGCAGAAAAGAGCGGGGGATACGCGCATGAAAACCATAGACCTTTCGGGAATCTGGGAATGTTCCTTTGCCGGGCAGTCCGGTGCAGTCCGCCTGCCCGGAACGCTGGACGAAGCCGGCCTCGGCTTCCCGGATGATCCCGCGAACCAGTGGCAGGCTGAAGACGTAAAGCGCCTCGGTTTCTGGCAGGAGGGCGACCCGATCGTCACGCGGCTCACCCGCCGGCATACCTTCGAGGGACCGGTGCGGTTGACCCGGAAGCTTTCCTGGGACTGTCCCGCCGGAGCCCGGGTCTTCCTGGAGTGCGAACGCACGCGCCAGCTGCGCCTCACCGTCAACGGGAAGGAAGCGCCCGCCGCGGAGCCGTCCTGCCTCTCCGCCCCCGCCGTGTTCGAAATCACCGGCCTGGCGACCGGGGAGGATGAGTTCTCCTTCCTTTCGGACAACAGCTATCCCGGCTGGCCGCGGGACGCCATCGTGTATGCCTCCGCCGCCTCGGACGAAACGCAGACCAACTGGAACGGCATCCTTGGATATATCCGCCTGCGCATTGAGCAGCCGGACTATATTGCCGGCGTCCGGGTTTATCCCGGAAACGGCAGGGCGGAGATCCGCATCACCCTGGACCTTTCCCGGGCATTAACGTACCCCCTTCACATATCTTCCCCCGCCCTCGTTTCGGACGCGGAAATCCCGGTGCCCGAAAAGACCGGGGTCTTTGAGGTGCGCTGCACCCTGCCCCTGCGCCCGGACGTTCCCCGCTGGGATATCGAAGAGGGGAACCTCCTTCCCCTCACCGTGTCCGCAGGCGGCCTGGAAAGCCGCACCGTGTCCTTCGGCGTGCGCACCTTTGCCGCCCGGGACGGGCACCTCACGCTGAACGGGCGGCGGATCTTCCTCCGCGGGGAAGCCAATTGCGCCGCCTTCCCGGAAACGGGATATATTCCCACTGATGAGGATACCTGGATTTCCATCCTGCAGCAGTACCGCGCCTACGGCGTCAACTGCGTCCGTTTCCACAGCCACTGCCCGCCGGAGGCCGCCTTTGCTGCCGCGGACCGGCTTGGCATGCTGATGCAGCCCGAGCTTTCCCACTGGGACCCAAAGGATGCCTTCGGCTCCGGAGAGGCCCGCGGGTATTACGCTTTCGAGGCCAGACGAATCCTCCGTGCCCTGGCTAATCATCCGTCCTTTGTCATGCTCAGCTTCGGCAACGAGCTGCATTACCGCGATGAGGTCCGCCCCTTTGTCGGTCACCTGCTCCGGGAACTGAAGGAAGAGGACCCCACCCGGCTGTACGCCGCGGGCTCCAACGCGTTCTACGGTGAAAAGGGACCGAACCCGGGGGATGATTTCTACACCGCCTCGGATGACCGGAAGGTGACGCTCCGCGCGACCTCCGCCAACTTCACCGGCTGGCTGAACCGGGAGGAATCCGGCTTTGATATCGACTACTCCGGCGCCGTGGAGCGTCTCCGGCAGGTTTCCGGCGTGCCGGTCTTCTCCTTTGAGGTCGGGCAGTACGAAGTCCTGCCGGACTTCGGGGAAATTGCGGACTACCGCGGCGTGACCGAGCCGTGCAACCTCATGCACATGGAGCGGAAAATGCGCGCCGCCGGGCTTTCGGATCTCTGGCCGCGGATGGTCCGCGCCACCGGTGAAAACGCGCTGCAGTGCTACCGGGCCGAGGTCGAGGCCGCCATGCGCACGGAAGGCTACAGCGGCATCTCCCTGCTCAGCCTGCAGGATTTCCCCGGCCAGGGCACCGCGCTGGTCGGCATGATGAACGCGCACCTGCATCCGAAGCCGTTTCCCTTTGCGGATCCGGCGCGCTTTGCCGCCTTCTTCCGGGATGTGCTGCCCCTGGCGCTGCTGCCCCGGTTTGTGTTCACCTCCGGCGAGGAAGTCTCCTTCCCGGTCCGGATCGCGAATTACGGCAAGGCCGGCCTGGACGGTCCCTGCGCCTGGTCGCTCTCCGGGGACGGGGTTTCCCTTTTCGGGGAAACCGCATCCCTCCGCGTCCCGGCCGTTTCCCTGTCCGGAGACCTGGAGATCTGTTTCCGCCTGCCGGATCTGCCGGCCGCCGCGCGCCTGGACCTGGCGCTGAACTTCTGCGGAAACGCGAACACCTATCCCCTCTGGGTCTACCCGGATGAAGAACCGGTCTGCCCGGGGGATGTGCTGGAATGCCGCGTGCTGGATGAGCAGGCCCGCCAGGTGCTTGCCGCCGGCGGGAAGGTGTATCTTGCGCCGGACAGTACGGCCGAAGCCCTTCCCTGCTCCGTGCAGGCCCAGTTCAGCCCGGATTTCTGGTCGGTCTGCACCTTCCCTTCCCAGTCTGGCTGCATGGGGCAGCTGATCGACGCGGGCCATCCGCTGTTCCGCAGTTTCCCCACCAATGAGTTCAGCTCCTGGCAGTGGAAGCCCATGGCCTGCCGCCGAGCGATCCTGCTTCCGCGCCGGATGAAGGCCATCGTCACGGAGATGGATTCCTGCGCGCTGCTCCGCCCGATGGCGCAGCTGTTTGAATGTAAATGTGGCGGCGGCCGCCTGCTGGTTTCCTCCCTGGGCCTGCACCAGGGACCGCAGGCGCCGAACGTCCGGGCCATGCAAAAAGCCATATATGACTATATGGCTTCAGGTCTTTTCCATCCGGAAGAGGAGATATCCATGGAGGAAGCAAAGGGCTTCCTGCCCTGGCGGTAATCAGGCCTGCGGAACGAGGCCCAACTTCTTCAGTCCCCGTGCGGCCGCTTCGGCAAAGCGTTCCGCGCCGGCGCGTTTCGTGTGGGCGTTGTCCTCCGATCCGTCCGGGTATGCGGGGTCTTCGCCGGGGGCAAAGTGCATAAACAGTGCCTTGCTCCCTTCCTCGCCCATCGCCTCCACAATCCGGAAGCTCTCCGTATACAGGTCGATCAGCGGAACGTCCGTTTCTTCCGCCACCGCGCGCATGGCCGCCGGGTATTCCCCGTGGGTCGGCTGCAGCTTTCCGTCCTGCCAGATGCGCATGCAGATGGGCGTCAGCAGCACCGGCACCGCGCCGTGCTCCCGCGCAAAGCGGATAAAGTACTTCAGGTTGTCCGTAAATTCTGTCCAGGGCGCCGTATAGCGCTCCGGCTTTTTTTCGTTCTCATCGTTATGCGCAAACTGGATCAGCACCAGGTCGCCGGGGTCCGCCTGCCCCGCCGGCTCCAGCCGGCCTTCCGCCAGGAAGGTCTTTGTGCTGCGCCCGGCCATGGAAAGGTTCACCACGGTGGCCCCGGGAAGGAAATCCCCCAGCAGCTGTCCCCAGCCCACCATCCGGGTTTCCTCCGGGTTATAGGAAGCGGCGGTGGAATCGCCGCAGACGTAAATCCGCATTTCGCTTTTCCTCCGCTTACAGGGCTTCAGCCGCCTTCTCCAGGTACAGCCGCGCGGCCTCCGCGTTGTCCGGCACTGTGTTCTCCAGCGTCATGGGCAGGGCCTTTGCCTTTCCGAAGGCCAGCAGCCGGTCATACCGCATGGAACCCGTGCCGCAGGCGCAGGCGTCCATCTTTCCTTCCGGGGTCAGTACGAAATCCTTCATATGCAGGATGCGCACCCGGTCTCCCAGCAGGGAAACTGCGTTCCGGATGATCTCATCCGCCTTCCCCGCGTTATCCGGGGCAATCAGGTTCACCGCGTCCAGGATGATCTGCAGGTTGTCCGAGGGCATCTCCTCCAGCATGCGCGCGGCGCGCTCCGGCGTGGCGATCACATGGTTCCACACCGGCTCGATGGCCATTACGGCGCCGTTTTCCTCCGCGCAGCGGATGATCGGCCGCAGGCTGTCCATAAACAGGCGGAAGGCTTCCTCGCTCTGCCCGGCCGGTTCGGTCAGCTTCATTTCCGGGTTGGCAAAGGTTTCGGAGCCGACCACCCGCGCGCCGATCTTCGGGGCAAAGCGCAGGTGCGCCTTGTAGATCTCCTGGGTCCGTGCCCGGCGCTCCGGGTTCGGGTCCGTCAGGTTCAGGTAGCAGCCGAGCACCGCGCATTCCAGGCCGGATTCGTCAAAATCCTTCCGCACCGCCGCCGCGTACTCATCCGTCAGCTTCCCTGGCGCGTCCTCCATGGCAAAATCGTCCAGCACCTTGCTCAGCGCCACATGCGCGCAGGTAAAACCCTGGGCCTTTGCAAAGGCCAGGCGTTCCTTCAGCGTTCCGGGCTTTGTGTCATGCAGGCGAATACCGATATTCATCGTTTTCCTCCGTTCCGCGGCGGTTATTTCAGGAATTTCGCGCATTCGGGAATACGGCGCATCCCTTCCACCACCAGGGCGCAGATTTTGTCCGCGCCGGTTGCGTTAAAATGGGTCTTGTCGTCATGTCCGTCCGGGAAGTCCGGGTTTTCGCCCGGCGCCAGGCGCACAAACAGCTCCGCCGTCTTCTCCTCACCCAGGGAGAGGTACAGCTCCCGGCTTTCCTTCTTCAGGTCAATCAGGGGAATATGCTTTTCCTCCGCCAGCTGCCGCACCGCCCGGGGATATTCCCCGTGGGTGTACAGCATAGCGCCGCCGCCCACGAAGAACCGGCGGGAAACCGGCGTCAGCAGCACCGGCTGCGCGCCTTTGTCCAGCGCGGCCTTGCAGTAGTTCCACAGGTTTTCCGGATAGGTCGTGTCCGGATCCGTGTGGCGCTCGTCGTCCTTTTCGTCGTTGTGGCCGAACTGGATCAGCAGCAGGTCCCCGGCGGAAAGTCCCTTTTCCACCGGATCCCACAGGCCTTCCTCCCGGAAGGAACGGGTGCTGCGGCCGGAGAGCGCGTGGTTCTTCACCTCCACGCCTTCCTTCACATACTTCGGCAGGGCCCATCCCCAGCCCCGGAACGGCGGCTTGTTGTCCTCCACCGTGGAATCACCGATGATATAAATCGAAGGCATATGCTTACCAGTCCTTCCATACCTGATTCAGGTCAATCACACACACCTGGGCATTCCCGTTCGCGTCCGGGTTGGAGAAGAGGATCTGGTCACCCCGGCGGTTGAAGGAGGGATGCTGGTGGTCCGCACCGGTTTTGCAGTTTCCGGTGGACGCGATGAACTTGGATTTGCCCGTGGCGCGTTCAAACAGGACCACGCCTTCCTGCACTTTGGTGCCCAGGTAGCTGATGCGGTCCGCGCACAGCCATTTATGGTCCCGGCTGATGCAGGGGTGCAGGATCTGCATGCTCTGCGCCGCCACGTCAAAGTGCCGGCCGTCCTTATCGGCGATGATGATGTTGCCGGTGTGGAACTCGCCTTTGCTCCCGTCCACAGGCCCG